>NZ_SBIR01000005.1:0-291698 GCF_004521895.1 Halorussus marinus | reverse complement strand
TCTTCCGCGAGGTAAAACGCCGGACCTCCTCGTTCAGCAACTGTTTCAGCCACGTCGAACCAGCAACTGCTGAAACATGGCTCCAAGCCTTTGCCGTCTGGCACAATTCCACAAACTAAACACGATGACTCCGGCGGAGCGACCGACGAAAAAACGGAGGGTTCAGTCCTCGCAGCAGCCGCCGCCCTGCTGGCCGAAGTCGACCGCCAGCGGCTCGGAGATGGCGTCGTTGACGGCTTCGAGCTTGGCTTCCAGTTCCTCTTGGGCTTCGAGGTACTCTTCCATCACGGGGAGGCTGTGAAGCTCCTGTTGGGCCTGCTGGACCTGCTGGACGTCCTCCTGGGTCGCCTCGCCGGTCTGGCGCGCGAGCATGAACTCCTGGCGGAGCTGCTCGAACTCCGAGACCTTCTGTTGGGCTTCGTCGTCGTCCTCGACGGCCGCCTTCGTCTCCTCGAACGTCCGGTACTCGGGGGTCTCGGCGATGGCCTCGCCGAGCTCCGCGCCGAGCTGTTCGACGTGCGAGAGTTCGGTCGCCTCGGCCTCGGTGTCCGCGTCGGATTCGACGCTCATGTATCGGAAGTTGGGCCCGCGGCGTTTTAGACCTGCCGGATACCGCCTGGCTTGCTGGGAGCGGCCCGGCGCGTCGGGCAGTCTCGCGGCCGAGCGACCCGCGGAACACCGCGCTTAAACGTCCGCGACGACAAACGCATTCCAATGAGCCAAGAGAGCGAGTACAGCGAGGGAGACCTCAGAAAGACCGGCATGTCCCTGAAGCACGACCGCGAGTGGGACTACGAGCTCGACCGCATCGTGGAGGCGGTCGAGGACCGGGACGCCACCAAGGTCGGCCTGCAGTTCCCCGAGGGACTCAAACGCCGCGGCCCGAAGGTCGCCGACGACATCCGCGAGCTCGTCCCCGACGACGTGACCGTGATGCTGTCGGGCCAGCCCTGCTACGGCGCCTGCGACCTCGACACCTTCCTGATGAAGCGGACCGACGTGTTCGTCCACTTCGGCCACTCGCCGATGAAGAACACGGACAAGGTCATCTACGTCCCGCTGTTCTCGAACGTCGACGTGTTCCCGATCATCGAAGAGTCCCTCGACGAGCTCGCCGATCCCGCCGAGGACCCCGACGTCGGACTCGTCACCACCGCCCAGCACATGAACCAGTTCGAGGACATGAAGTCGTGGCTCGACGACCGGGGCTTCGAGGTCCACACCCGCCGGGGCGACGACCGGCTGACCCACGAGGGCCAAGTGCTGGGCTGTAACTACGCCTCGGCGGACATCGACGCCGACCAAGTGCTGTACGTCGGCGGCGGGAAGTTCCATCCGCTCGGACTCGCGATGGAACACCCCGACAAGAACGTCGTCATCGCCGATCCGGTCAACAACGTGGTGACGGTCGCGGACACCGATCAGTTCCTCAAACAGCGCTACGCCGCCGTCCACAAGGCCATGGACGCCGAGAAGTGGGGCGTCATCTTCTGCACCAAGATCGGGCAGGGCCGGTGGGAGCAGGCCCAGGAGATCCTCGACGCCAACGACGACGCCTACCTCATCACGATGGACGAGGTCACCCCCGATCGGCTCCGGAACTTCGACATGGACGCGTTCGTCAACACGGGCTGTCCCCGGATCACGACCGACGACGGCCCGCAGTTCCACAAGCCGATGCTCACGCCCGGCGAGTACGAGATCGCGGTGGGGAACAAGCCCCTCGACGAGCTCTCGTTCGACACGTTCCACGGGACGTGGTAGCGGGCTCGCGGCGCTGAGTCCAGCTAGCGTCTCACACACTTTCGCTCACAGATACCTGTCCTTCGGCCCGCCGTCGGCCGCGAAATATTACTATTGAGCATTTACAAACTTTTTTGTATGAGTAAAGGATATGCAGTAGTAGCATGAGCGCCACCCGTTCCGCCGACGTCCGCACCGCCGTCGAAGGCTGTCGAATCGAGGACGCGACCCCCGTCAGCCTCGACGCAGACGCGATCGGTTCGACCGCCCCGGACCACCTGCGCGAGCTCAAACGGGAGTTCGTCGCCGACGACCTCGTGCCCGCTCGCGTGGTCGTCGACGCCTGCTTCGGCGAGGACTGCTCGTTCGCGACCCAACAAGAGGCCGACCGGGTCCGCGAGTACGTCCGGGCGGCGGCCTTCCTCGGCGCGAACACCGTCACCGTCGAGTTCGACAGCGTCGCCGACGAGTCGAAGGTCCGGCCCGCGCTCGCCGCGCTCGCCGAGCGCGCCCACCGCGAAGGCGTCGCGTTCGAGGTCACCGGCCCCGTCGCGCTGGCCGACTGAGCCCCGCCCGCCCGGACGAGACGGAATCCGAACGTTCTCCTTTCTCGACCGCCTCTCTCGCCGCATGAGCAGGGCCGCTCTCGAGCGTCGGTTGTCGGCGGTCGCGGGCTTCGACGACCCCCGCCTCGACCTCGAACAGTACCCCACGCCGGCCGACCTCGCGGCCCACCTCGTCCACCTCGCGGACGTCCAGGGGGACCTCGCGGGCCGGACGGTGGTCGATCTGGGGACCGGGACCGGGATGCTGGCGCTCGGGGCGGCGACCCGAGCGCCCGCCCGCGTCGTCGGACTCGACCGCGACCGCGGCGCGCTCGCGGTCGCCCGCGAAAACGAGCGCCGGATCGACCCCGCGGTCGGCGTCGCGTGGGTGTGCGGGGACGCGACCCGCCCGCCGCTCGACCTCGGGGACGCCACCGTCGTGATGAACCCGCCGTTCGGCGCCCAGCGGGGCAACGCCCACGCCGACCGCGCGTTTCTGTCGACCGCGGCCGATCTCGGGGCGGTCTCGTACTCGATCCACAACGCCGGGAGCCGGGAGTTCGTCGAGTCGTTCGCCGCCGACGAAGGCGGGGAGGTGACCCACGCGTTCCGGGCGGCGCTCACCCTCTCCCGGCAGTTCGACCACCAGACGAGCGACCGCGAGGTTCTCGACGCCGAGGCGTTCCGAATCGTCTGGACGCCCTGACCTCCGTCGAGTCGCCGGTCGTTCGACTCGGACGCGACCTCGAACAGTACCCCTCAGTTGCGGTTCTCCCGCGTGGCGATCCGGAGCCGGGTCCCGTCGACGGCGGCGAACAGTCGGCGCTGTTCGCGCTCGAACCGGACCGGCCCGATCGTCACCGACTCGTTTACCGCCGGCATCGGCGCGGTCCGGAACGTCGCGTTGTCGTTCGACACCCGGAGGTAGAACGTCCCGTTGGCCGGCACGACGTCGACGGTCCGGTTCGCGAGCGTCGGCCCCGCCGTCGCGGGGTCCGAGGCGTAGGTGTGGGTCCAGCCGTCGTCGTCGGGCCCGTGGAGCCACACCTGATAGGCGGTCGGACCGTCGGCGACCGACCAGCCCCGGCGCTGGACGCCGACGACCTCCGACCACCCGAGCCCGCCGACCCGGACCCCCAGCCGGCCGGCCGACGCGAGCCGAGCCTTCGGGACCTGCTGGGTCCAGATCTCGCGATCGTCGTTCACCACGATGACGCCGCTGGTGGTGACGTTGGTGGTCTCGCCGAACAGTTCGACGTCGACCACCGAGACCTTCTCGTTCCGGACGCCCTCGGCGTAGGTGACGGTGTACCCGCCGGTCTCGATCCCGGGGCCCTCGCCCGGCACGCTCGCCCCGTCGACGCTCGTGAGGTTGACCGGGATGGCGACCCCCGCCATCACCGCCAGCGGGATCAGGAGTGCGACGACACCTACCTGTTGGCGAGTGACGTCCTCGACCAGCGGGAGCGAGAGCGATCGGGCGTCGGCGGTCGCGGCGGCGGCGACCAGCGCCGCGACCGCGACCACGAACAGCACGCCGAGCCCCCGATAGAGGACGTAGGAGCTCTCGCCGCGGTACCACCACACCGCCCAGAGGTTCATCGAGACCCCGAGCACGACCGCGCCGGTCCAGAGCCCGAGCGCGTCCGGGCGCTCGCGGCGCCGGTAGAGGACCAGCACGCCCGCCAACACTCCGAGAAACAGCCCGAGAGCGTGGCCCTGAACCGCGATCCCGTACCACCACGGCTGGCTGAAACTGGTGCCCCCCGAGCCGAACGCGACGGGGTCTCGCAGGGCGCGGTACACCGTCCGGACCACGCCCTGTGCCGACACCGCGACGACGGTCGCGAGGGGGTAACGGACCAGCGCGAACCCGACGAACGCGAACGCGACCCCCGAGAAGCCGATGATCGGTCCCCACGCCAGCAGACTGGTCGCGAGCCCGACGACGAACACTCCCGCGGGGAAGACGAGGAAGGCCCGGACGTACGGGTTCGACCGCCACGACGAGAAGGGGTTGTGGCCGCGCTCGCGCCGGAAGTGACCGAAGAAGTACTCCGCGAGGGGCGCGACCGCGAGCGTCGTCGTGAGGTTGCCGACGAGGTGGCCCGGTCCGGCGTGGGAGAACGCCGCGAACAACCACCCAGTGGGGTAGAGGTACGACCACGAGGAGAACGGGAGCGTGAGGGGAGCGCGCCACCGGGCGGCGCCCTGCTGGACGAACAGGTACACCGCGAGGACGCCACAGACCGACGCGAGCGTCCCCCACGGAACGCCGAGGACGAACCGCGACCGGAGCCGCCGACCCCACCGGCCCCGCGGGCGGTCGAGGCGCCACACCAGCGCCAGCGACGCCGCCAGCGCGAGCGGGACCGCCACCTGCACCGGGGAGGGCAGCCACGAGGGGAGTTCGAGCATTGCCGGTGTTTTCGACCACCGCGACATAAAACGGTCGTCGGCCCCGAAACCGAGCTTTCGCAATATTGAAACCGCCGAGGACGGAAGGGAGGGGTATGGAACTCCGGGTCATCGAGAAGGAAGCCGACGAACTCTCTATCGAAATCGCGGGCGAGGACCACACCTTCATGAACGTGCTGAAGGGGACCCTACTTGAACAGGACGGCGTCGCGGCCGCGACCTACGACGTGAACCCCGAGCAGTCTGGCGGCCAGACCGAACCCATCCTGACCGTCAAGACCGAGGGCGAAGACCCCCTCGACGCGCTGGAGGCGGCCGCGGGCAACATCAAGGACAAGACGACGGCGTTCCGAGACGCCTACGAGACCGCGGCCTGATCCTGCGACACCGCCGCGGGGCGCGCGACGATCCCGCCGCCCTACCGCGGTAATCCCGTCCTAACGCCCGTAATCGCCCGCGGAACCGCGAAACGGTGCGGCCGGTTTATTGACGCGTTCGGCGACGGTCCGACCGCATGAGAACACCAGCAGTCGTCGCCACAGTCGTCTTGCTCGCCGGTATCGGCCCCGGCGTCGCGGCCGGCGGGCCGGTCTCGCCCCACGCCGAGGCCGGGACCGCGGTCGAATCGGCGGCCGCTCAGGCCGACGCACAGAACGACACCGCCGTGCGAGTCGAGACCCTCACGATCGCGGAGTTGCGCCTGACAGGCGTCGACGTCGGCGGCGCGCGACTCGACGACCTGACGCTCGCCGGGGGTGCCGACGAGTCGGCCGAGTCGCTCGGGACCGCCACGGCGAGGAACCTCACCGTCGCGAACGCCACCCTCTCGGACGTGCGCTTCGAGAACGTCACCGTCCGCAACGAGACGGTCGCGACAGCGCTGTTCGGCGCCGACCGCCCCGAGAACGACACCGTCGAGCGCGACACCGTCACGCTCTCGAACCTGAGCGTGGCCTCGCTCCTCGTCGGGGACACCCGGGTGGCGAACGTCTCGGTCGGAACCGCGGAGGCGGCGATCTCGCCGCCCAACGAGACCGAGGAGGCGACCGAGTCGATCGAGCGCCCCACGGTCGGCGCCGAGAATCTGACCGTCGGGACCGCCACGCTCGACTCGATCGCGGCCGACGGCGTGACCTTCGAGAACGGCACCGTCGGCGTCGGCTCGCTCCCCGCCGACCCGGCGGCCAGCGCCGGCGTCGACGCGTAGCGACTCGGCGCGAACGGGCCGGCTCAGAGCCGGACCGGGACGCCGCGCTCGTCGAGGTACTCTTTGGTCTCTCGGATCGAGTAGTCCCCGAAGTGGAAGATAGACGCCGCGAGCCCGGCGTCGGCGCCCGCGTCGGTGAACACCTCGTACATGTCCTCGGGGCCCCCACAGCCCGACGAGGCGATGACCGGCGTGTCGACGGCGTCGCAGACCGCCTTCGTGAGCGGGATGTCGTAGCCCTCTTCGGTGCCGTCCTTGTCGATCGAGTTGACGAACAGCTCGCCGGCGCCCCGTCGCTCGGCCTCCTCGGCCCACTCGACGACGTCGAGGCCGGTCCCCTCGCGGCCGCCCTTGACGGTGCACTCGAACCAACAGGACTCGCCGTCGACCTCGGCGTAGTGTTCGCCGGCCTCGTCGAAGCGTCGCCTCGCGTCGACGCTGATGACGATACACTGGCTCCCGAAGGCGTCGGCGCCCTCGGTGATGAGCTCGGGGTTCGCGATCGCCCCGGAGTTGATCGACACCTTGTCGGCGCCGGCCCGCAGAGTCTCTTTGATGTCCTCGCGGGTGCGGATGCCGCCCCCGACGGTCAGCGGGATGAAGATCTCGTCGGCGATGTCCTCGACGACTCCGAGCATCGTCTCGCGGCCCTCGGCGCTCGCGGTGATGTCGAGGAAGACGAACTCGTCGGCGCCCGACTCGTTGTACCGCTGTGCCATCTCGACGGGATCGCCGGTGTACTCGAGGTTCTCGAAGTTCACGCCCGTGTACACCGCCGGGTTCCCGTCCTCGTCGACGTCGACGTCGATGCACGGGATGATGCGCTTTGTGAGGGTCACGCCGAACCCTTCGGAGCCAGCCACCAAAAGGCGTCTGGAACCGGGCCCGCTCACGCGAACGCCGTCAGCACGACGGCGCCGCCGACGACGATACACGCCCCGGCCAGCAGTTTCCAGGTGACCCGCTCCAGCCGCGAGAGGAACGCCACCGACAGCACCATCACGATCAGCGGGCTGGTCTGGATGATCGGCACCACGACCGACACGGGCGCGACCGACAGCGCGAGGTAGTAGAGACAGAGGAACCCGGTGTTCGCGAGCCCCGCGACCGCGTACCACTTCGCGTTCGAGTCGGCGAGCGCTCCGAGGCTCGGCAGGTCGTTTCGCGCCCGGAGGTACGCGAGAAACCCCGCGGTGGCCGCAACCGTCTTGATCGCGAGCCCGACCAGAATCGGCGTGCCCTCGGCGAACCCGACTTTCGCCAGCGTCGGCTCGATACCGAAGAGGAACGCGGCCGCCAGGGGCAACGCCAGCGCGAGCGCCGAGGAGTCGCCGTCGGCGCCGTCGCCCCGGGAGGTCTCCCACGAGATCGCCGCCACGCCCGCGACGATGAGCAGGATGCCGGCGACGTGGCCGGCGGTCACGCGTTCGCCGAGCACGACGACCGCGATCGCGGTGGCGTGGAGCGGCTGGGACGCCTTCAGCGGCTCCGAGCGGCTCGCGCCGATCCGCTCGATGCTCGTGTAGTAGAAGATCCGACCGAGGAGCGTCCCGACGGCTCCGGCCGCGACGAACGCGGCGATCGCCCGGAGCGTCAGCGAGTAGGTCGGATAGTGGATCACCGCGGCGGCGGGCACGACGAGCAGGATGTTCGTCGCGAGCACGACGACGAGCGCGTCGGTCGCCCGCCCGTCGTCGGTGCCGACCCGAACCGACACCGACTGGACGGCGACCGCGATCGCCGCACCGACCGCGAGGAGGACGCCGAGGATCGCACCGGTCGGGTTCATTACTCTCACTCGACGGAGCCGGCACGTAACTCTTGCACTGCCGGAACCATCCACCGGCTCTGGGCGCCGAGGCGCCCGCCCGCGCCCGGCGCGCGGACCCGGTTCGGATGCGTTTAAGTGGACGGGGCGGCAACCCCGACGTATGAGCGACCACGCGGACGCCGACGACTTGCACAGCGGCGAAGCGCACGGCCACGACGTCGAGGGGCTCGACCGAGTCACCTCGCCGATGCAGGAGTTCTCGATGCGGCAGGTCGCCATCGGCTTCGCCGTCCTCGCGATCGGGCTGGTCGTGGCCTACGCGGTGCCCCTGCTCGCGGCCTGAGGCCGTCGCGCTGAGTTTCGCCCCGTAAGATAGAGAGTCGACGGTGAGCTACTTCTCGGCGAGCACCAGCGCCTCGCGGTCCTCGGGGTCGGCTCCGGCCGGGAGCTCGAGCGCCTCGATCCGGGCGACCCGCTTGACCGTCCGGACTCCGGAGACGCCGGGCGCGAGGAATCGCGGCGCGCCCCCGCAGGCGGCGCCCGCGCGGCGGTACGCGAGCAGGCCGTCGAGCGCGTCCGCGATAGGGACGCAGGCCCGGTAGCCGTCCTCGCCCTCGACCGCGAGATGCGTCGTCGCGTCGGGCGGGTCGGCGGCCGCGAGTAGCTCGTCCAGCGCGATCCCCGACCACGGGCCCGCGATCTCGTCGCCGGAGGCACATCGGAACGACCACTCGCGGGTCGCGACTCGGGTGTCGTCGCCGACCCGCCGGGGGTCGGACGGGACCGAGACCGCGGCGTCGCCGATCACCGTGACCGACTCCGTCCCGGACGCGTCGTCGCTGGCGCGCATGGATCGGGGGCTACGCGGGGCGTTCGACTTCGAGCACCCACTCGTCGGGGCCGCGGCGGTGGACCTCGCAGGTGTCGAAGGCCTCGTCGGCCGACCCGTCCGCGACCTCCCCGGCCAGGAGCTCCGCGAGCGGCGAGGGGTCGTGGTCGTTCACCACGTAGAAGGCCTCTCCGGGGTCGAGCGCGCGGAACTCCGCGCCCACCTGCTCGTGGCGCACCTGCGGGGGCAGTCCCCGGACGTCGAGCGCGGAGTCCGGGACCGAGACGCCGCCCGCCTCGGTCGATTCGAGGTGGTCGGCGACCCCCTCGGCGAGCGCCGCGATCGGGTCGGGCGCCGCGGCGTCGTCGGGGCGCTGGAGCGACCGGTCGAACGGGAGTTCGGCCAGCACGGGCACGCCGAGCTCCGACTCGGGGTCGTCCCCGCCGTAGAGGTCGTGGCGGTGACCGCACGCCTCGCACTCGAACCCGCGCATGTTGATCGCGGCCCCGACGACCGGGACGCCGTTCTCCTCGACCAGCGCGGCGCTCCGGGCCGTGTCCGACAGGCTGGTCGGGAACGGCGTGCTCACGAGGACGACGCCGGCGACCGCCACCTCCTGAAGCATCGTGAGCGCCACGTCGCCCGTGCCGGGCGGCATGTCGACCACCAGCACGTCGCGGTCGCTCCAGGCGGTGTCTTCGAGGAGCTCGGTGAGCGCGTCGTGGGCCATCGCGCCCCGCCACGCAAGGGGCTCGTCGCCGGCGAGCAGTCCGACGCTCATCGCCTCGATGCCGTCGACCTCCGTCGGCGCGGCGAGCCCGTCGTCGGTCGCCTGCGCGGGCCCCTCGATCCCGAGCATCTCGGGGACGTTCGGGCCGTGGATGTCGGCGTCGAACAGCCCCACGTCGTAGTCGTCGGCCAGCGCGCGGGCGAGGTGGGTCGCCACGGTCGTCTTGCCGACCCCGCCCTTCGCGCTCATCACCGCGAGCACCTGCTCGACGCCGTCGAGCGCGCCGGTCGCGTCCCCCTCGCTCTCTGGCTCGGGGGTGTCGCCCTCGACGCGGACGCGCTCGACGCCCGCGACCTCGAAGGCCGCGCTCCGGACCTCCTCGACGACCTCCTCGGCGTCTCCGGGGTCCGCGCCCGCGAACTCGACGCGGACGGTCGCGGTCGCGTCGGCGACCGACACGTCGGGCACGAGCCCCGTCTCGACCACGCTCGTTCCCAGATCCGGGTCCTCGACGGTCGCGATCGCCTCCCTGACGCGCTCGGTGAGTTCTTCAGTCATGTTACCACGCCTCGAAGTCGTCCATCGTCTGGTCGTCCTCCTCGTCGTCGGTCATCAGCGTCCCGCCGTACGGGCGGAACTCGAACTCGTAGGTGTTGGCGACGGTGTCGAGTTCGTCCTCGCGCTCGGCGATGGTGGCGGTGTCGAAGCCGAACGCCTCGACAGCGGCCACCAGCTGGTCGTCGGCGAGGTAGCCGTCGGCGTACGCCGCCGCGATGCCGTCCCGGAAGCGGTCGGCGTTGTGCCGACACCGGAGCGCCTCCTCGTAGCGGTCGCGGATCTCCGAGGTCGGCTCGCCGCGGTCGGTCGGCACCTCGGCCAACAGCTCGACCGCCCGCTCGTCGTAGTCGGCCGCGGCGGCGAGCACCTCCACGGCCTGCTCGGTTCGCGAGAGGTCCGCCCACGCGTCGCGGGCCTCCTCGGCCACGAGCGCGCCCACGACCTCCTTCCACGTCGTGTCGCGCTCGACGTCCTCGAACGCCTCGGCGACGAACGCCCCGACGTGCTCGTCAGGGACGCTTACGCCCAGCGATTCTCCGTCGGTGCCGCTCGGATCTGTCGATCTGGTCTGTCCGGTCATGGAATCACCTGTCGAACTCGAACTCCCGACTCGGGCCGGGTCCCTTGGGCTCGGGCGACGGCCCGCCCTTCGGCGTCTCTCGGGGCGACTGGGGGCCGCCGCCCGGCGGCGACGGCTCCTCGACGTCGACGTCGAGGTGGTCGGGATCGACGCCACGGGCCGCCGCGAGCGCGGTCTCGGCCGCCCGGCGCACGTCGTCGCTCCGGTCGGTGAGGCCGTGGGTCTCGATGGCTTGCTCGGCGCGGTCGGTGCCGAGCTCTCCGAGCGCGTCGGCGGCCTTCGCCCGGACGAACGCCTCGGGCTCGCGGGCGAGAATCGCGGCCAGCAGTCGGACCGCCTCCGGGACGTCGTCGGCGGTGCGCCCGAGGAACTGCGCGGCGTACTCCCGGACCGCCGGGTGGGGATCGTTCTTGAGCCGGTCGGCGAACGTCTCGTCGGTCCCGGCGCCGGTCTTGCCGAGCGCGATGACCGCGTTCCGGCGGACGAAGCCGCTGTCGTCGTCGAGCGCCGCCCGCAGGGATGCCCCGTCGTCGGGCGCGACCCGCGAGAGCGCGACGACCGCCTCCGCCCGGACCCACTCGTCGCCGTCGCGGTCGAGCGCGGCTCGGATCGCCCGCTCAGCCCGCTGGGCGGGCCCGCCGGCCCCGAGGGCCTCGACCGCGAACTGCCGGACGTCGGTCGAGTCGTCGGTCCGGACCCGTTCGGCGAGCGCTCCGATCGTCGCCTCGTCTATTCCCGCCTCGTCGGCGCGGTCGACCAGCGCGAGCGCGGCGTCGCGGCGCTCGGGTTCGCGGGGCGACGCGAGCAGGCTCCGGAGGTCGGCCTCGTCGTCGGCCGGGGCGTGAGCCCGGGCGCTCCGATTCGCGTACTCGGTCATTCTCTGGCCCTCCAGTAGACGAACGACCATGTGAGCAGCATCGTCGCCACGAGACCGACCACCCAGTTGCTCACCGACTCGGTGAGCCACGACCCCTCCTCGCCCGAGGTGTCGCTCTCGGCGCTCGCGGAGTCGCCGCCGTCGTCGTCGCCGCTCGACCCGGTCGACGCGTCGCTCAGCTCCCAGTTCTCGGTGTCGAGCTGGGTGAACCGGAGGGTGAGCGACTTCTCGCCGTTGACCTCGTCGGCGCTCCCGTTCCACACCGCGAACGCGAGATAGACGTTGTCGGCGCTCGCGAAGTCGGGGTCGTACTCGCCGTCGGTCGAGTGCTCGCGGACGAACGCGACCGACCAGCCGTCCTCGGTGCGCTCGCCGTTCGCCCGGACGTTCTGGGCGGGCGCGTGGGTCAGCGAGCCGTAGCCGGTCGCGTAGTAGTTCTGGGCGTACCGGTCGTACTCGGCGTTCGAGAGGGGGTTGCCCGCCGCCCGGCCGGGCTTGGTCTCGTTGTCCGGGTGCGGGTAGGCGTACATCGACCCCGAGTCGCCGGCCTCGGCGGCCTGCCAGCTCGCGCGCCAGTACCAGATGTCGACCGGCTTGCCGGCCGCCCCCATCGTGATCGGCGGCTTGTCGCCGCTCCGGAGCATGATCGCGGCGGCGTCGCTGAAGTTGCGCGGCCGGTCGATGTTCGCGTCCCTCGTCGGGTCGGCCCACGACAGCCGGAACGCGGTGTGGGTGTCGTTGCGGACCGTCTGGACGGTCAGCTCCTCGACGCTCCCGCCCCCGAACGGCACCGCCATCTGCTGTTCGGACAGCGAGACGGTGCGCTCGGGTGCGTCGGTCCACGCGTCGGCGGCCGGATCCCCGGGCACCGACTCGACGGCCCGCACCGGCTGGGAGCCGCTCGTGACCGCGGCTCCGACCGCGGCCTGACCGACGACGAGCGCCGCGAGCACGACCGCCGTCACGACGGTCGCGCGCACCGCCGCGGTCCGGTCAGGCATGCGAGCGCACCTCCGTCTCGGGCTCGACCGTCGGCTCGGGGTGGATTCCGGCGTCCCACGTCACGAGCGCCTCGGCGAGGTCCGCGGCCGCCCGGTAGACCAGTTCGGCGGCCTCGCCGGCGTCGACTCGGTCGGACGCGTCCTCGGCGTCGGGATCGGCGGTCGCGTTCCGGACCGCGTGGGCGAACGCCGGCACGAAGTCCGTGAGATGCTCGTCGAGGACGGTCGCTTCCGCGCCTTCGAGGTTGTCGGCCGTCTCGCGGTCGCCCTCCTCGGCGGCGACCGCCCGGCGGGCCGCAAGCACCTGCGCGAGTTCGAGTTCCACGACGACGTGGTCGTGGCGCTCGTCGAACTCCTCGGCGGGCTCGACGCCGAACGCCTCCAGCAGGCCGACCACGGTGGCGATCCGGCGCTGTTGGCGGCCGACCTCGTCGCCGACCGTGTACTCGACCTCGTAGGGGACGACGGGGTAGGTGCCGTCGTCAGTCGGCAGTCCGAACAGCCCGTTGTACGCAGATTCGAGCGCCTCGCGGTCGGTCCGATCGAGCGCGTCGAGCAGTGCCTCTGCCTCGGCCTCGAAGCCCAGCGTCTCGGCGGCCGACCTGATCCCCTCGGCGGCGTCGGGGTGGGTCAGTTCGCGCACGGTGCTCTCGTCCGGGTAGCAAAACGCCCCCGCCGCGGCGCTGTAGAGGGCGGCCCGGGCGGCGTGTCGTTCCGCGGGTGGTGTGTCGTCCATGGCTGGCGCCTCACGGTTGGTTCGTCCACTGTTCGCCCTCGCGCACCTCGAGGTCCTCCTCGATGGGCATGTCGACCACCTTGTTGCCCTTCCGGTCCCAGCCCTTCACCCGGTTTTCCTTGACGTTGTACGTCTCGATGAGCCGGGTGGTCGCGCCGAACAGTTGGAGGATGCCGAGGACGTGGTGGCTGGGGTTCCGGACGCGCTGTTGGACGATCTCGACGCTCTCCTCGTAGGTGTCGCCGGGCCAGTCGTTGCGCTTGGTCTCGGTGTTCGGAGTGAACATCTGGGTCAGGAACTCCGGCGGGACGTGGTAGGGCGGCATGTAGAACACCTGGGGCCGGGTCCCGAACTGCGGGTACAGCGGGAGCGCGATCTTCTCGTCGGAGTGGACCAGATAGTTCACCGGGCTCCGGCCGCTCGCGGCCGACTTCACGCCGTTGGGCCGGCCGGCGTCGGGACCGCGGTTGATGTTGCCGTGGAGCCGGGTCTTCCCGATACACGAGGAGACACACCGGGGGACGTTTCCCTCCTCGATTCGCGGGAAACAGCCGACGGGCTTCTCGGAGACGCCGGTCTCGGGGTTGTACATCGGCTTGTGGTACGGACAGGCCTTCACGCACTTGCGATACCCCCGACACCGCTCCTGGTCGAGCAGGACGATGCCGTCCTCCTCGCGCTTGTAGATCGCCTTCCGCGGGCACGCCGCGAGGCAGGCCGGGTTCTTGCAGTGGTTGCACAGTCGGGGCAGGTAGAACTGCCACATGTCGTGGTAAGTCCCCTCCTCGGGGTCGCTCTCGACGACCTCGCCCTCTGGGTACTCGCCGTGGACCTGATCGTCGCCGAGGGCGGGGTACTCCCACGCCTCCTTCTGGGCGACGTAGCCCTCGACCTGCTCGCCGTCGTCGGCCGCCTCGAAGACGGTCTCGTCGGCGCCCAGATCGTCGAGCAGTCGCATGTCCCAGCCCATCGGATAGCCGCCGTAGGGCTCGGTCTCGACGTTCATCCACCACATGTACTCCTCGCCCTCGCCGCTGGTCCACGTCGACTTGCAGGCAAACGAGCAGGTGTTGCAGTTGATACACCGGTTGATGTTGATGACCATCCCCCAGTGCCAGTCGCGGTCCTCCTCGCGGTGCTCGTAGGGGTAGCTGTGCTCGCGGCCGAGTTGTGGGTTGTACACGTCAGCCATCAGTCGTCACCTCGCGTGGTCGTTCCGCCGCTGTCGGTCGTCGCGCTCCCGCCGCCCTTCGACTGGAGCGACCCGCCGATGTAGTCCTCGACGAGGTCGTCCTTCCGAGCGTCGCCGGGCCACCAGTCGGCCTCCTCGTACTTCTCGACGGTCACGAGGTCGTCGCGGTTCACGCCCGTCGGGGCCCAGACGGTCTCCTCGTAGCCGTGTTCGAGTTCCGCGCCGTGCCACGCGATCTCCTCGCCGACCTCCTCGGAGACGTTCGGGTCGCCGAACACCGCCTTGTGGACGAGGTCGTCGGTCTCTTGGCCGGGGTCGAGCCAGATGTTGGTCGTCGTGTTGAACCCCTTGACCTCGTCGTCGCCCTTCTCCTCGTCGTCCGGGAAGTGCTGGGGCCACCAGCCGTGCCAGAGGGTCAACTGTCCCATGTCGCCCGCCTTCCCGGGGCGCTGGCGCTCGCTGAGCATCGCCCGGACCACCGTCCCGCCGCGCTTGCCCGAGATGCGCACGTAGTCGCCGTTCTCCACGCCGATGTCCTCGGCGTCGCTCGGATGAATCTCGACGAACGCCTCGCCGAGCGGCGGCGCGTCGCTGGTCCGGCCGTCGCCTTCGGGGAACGAGAAGTCGTCGACGAGTCGCTCGGTGCCCTCGGGGTCGGCGCTGGTGGACCCGAAGTCCCGCGCCGACCAGATCAGGTTCCAGTCGGTCATCCCCCACGAGGAGTGAGTCCGGTACTTGCTGTGGGGCGTGTTGTAGTAGAACTGGTAGCCCTCGTCGTGGTAGAGGGGATTCTCCTGTTCGCCGGCCTCGGGCCACTTCTCGTTGACGCCGTATGGCGTCCCCTCGACGCTCTCGATGTGGTCGAGGTCGCCGCGTCCGAGGTCCACGAACCGGTCTTCCTCCTTGTGGAACTCCATCCGGCCGGTCTTGGTGTAGAAGGGCCGATCGTCGTGCACCTGCGAGTAGAACGGAACCCGCGGGTAGGTCTTGAGATTCAGACGCTCGGGCCCGTCTTCGAGGTCCTCGACGTCGATGTCCTGAGTGGTGATCCCCGCATCGAGGGTCTGTTGGATGTAATCGCGGACGTCCTCGTCGTCGTCGAGGAACTTCTCGAAGTACGACCGGTACGAGTCGACGGTGCGCTCCTCGGGCGGAATCTTCTCGTCGAGCTTCTCGGCGACAAGCGCGAGCACCTCCCCGTCCTGTTTGGTGTCGTAGATGGGGTCCATCACGCCGTGGTCCATCGTGATGAAGGGGTTCTCGGGCCCGATGGTGATGTCGGGGTACTCACACTCCAGCCACGACGGCGCCGGGAACACGACGTCGGCGTGGCGGGCCGAGTAGGTCATGTGCATGTCCGAGACGACGAACAGCTCGTTCTCGGTCTCGGGGTGCTTGACGAAGTTGTTGACGACGTGCTCCTGATGTTTGGTCTGGTTCAGGAGGTTGCAGTTCATCGTCCACAACACGGTGGGCTTGGACATCGTGTACGTCTCGGCCCCCTCCGGCATCACCGGCTCCTCGGCGTCGCCCTGCGGAACGAGATCTAGTTCCCGGTCGAAATCGCCCCGGATCTCGTGGGGGTCCAACTGCTCGCCGCCGAAGAACGCGAAGGCGTACCCCGGGTACATCCCGTGGGCCGCGTGACCGTCGGGGTTGACGTACTCGGGGTAGCCGTCGAGGAGTTCGATCTTGTACTGGCCGGAGTAGTTGTAGTAGCCCGACCCCGGCTTGCCGACGTTCCCGAGCATCGACTGGACGAAGAAGATCGAGCGCTGGAGCTCGGAGTTACCGTGGAACCAGTGGTTGATGCCCTCGCCGGTGAACCACTGGCCGTTCTCGGCATCGGCGAACTCCCGCGCCGTCTTCCGGATCGCGTCGGCCGGGACCGTCGTGATCTCCTCGACCTGCTCGGGCGAGTAGCTCTCCAGCACGTTGCGCTTCTGGCGCGAGAAGTCGGTCTCGACCGCGACCGTCGACCCGTCGGCGAGTCGGAGCTCGGTCTCGGCGTCGAGTCGCGGCGTCGCCGGCATCTCGTCGCCGACCTGCTCGCGGGTGACCGCGACGGGGTCGCCGTTCTGGTCGAGGACCACGAAGTCGCCCCAGTCGTCGTTCTCGTGGCGTTCGTGGCTGTCCTCCGGGGGCGCCTCGTGGTCGTCGAACACCTCGTGGGCCCGGAGGTACTTGTCGTCGTCCGCCCGCACCAGCAGGGGCAGGCTGGTGAACTTCCGCACGAAGTCGGGGTCGTACAGCTCCTCGCTGATGATGACGTGGGCGAACCCGAGCGGGATCGCGGGGTCCGACCCCGGCCGGATGGGGAGCCACCGGTCGCACTTCTGGACGGTCGGCGAGTAGTCGGGGTAGATGCCGACCATCTCGCCGCCGCGCTCGCGCATCTCCTGGAACCAGTGGTTGTCCGCGAGCTTGTTGTGGATGAGGTTCTTGCCCTGGATGATGGTGTAGTCGGCCTTGCGCCAGTCGGCGGCGTCGGCGTCGGAGGTCTGGTAGCCCGTCGTGATGACGTGGCCCGGCGGCAGGTCGGCGTACCAGTCGTACTCGGTCCACTCACAGCCCCCGAAGATGGAGGCGAGGCGCCGGCCAGCGCCGTGGCGGGTGATGAGCCCGTCGGCCTTGATCGCGTTGAAGATGTGGAACCGTTTGCGGTCGTCGAGGCTCGCCATCTTCTCGGCGACCAGATCGATCGCCTCGTCCCACGAGACCCGCTCGAACTCGTCCTCGCCGCGGCCCTCCGGGTTGGGGTCGTCGGGGTCCCACCCTTTCCGGACCATCGGGTACTTGATGCGACTGGGCTCGAAGGTCCGGCGGTGGAGCGTCAGCCCCTTCATGCACCCGCGGGGGTTCCAGTTCTGGCTGACGTCCGCGTCCTCGTAGCCCGACGGGCCGACGCTCGGCTCCTCGTTGTGGTAGACCTGCTCGGCCCTGATCGGGATCCCGTTTTTCATGTAGAAGTTGAGCGCACACGACTGGGTGCAGTTGGGGTGACACACCGTCCAGTCGACGTCGTCGTACGCGTAGATGTCGTGGTACACCTGTTCCCAGTCGCGGTTGGGGTAGCCCCGCAGGGGGTTGTCGACCTCGGTCACGGGGTCGATGCTCTGGGTCGCGCCCCACCCGCTGGTGAGTAGCGAGCCGACCGCGCCCGCTCCCGCGCCCCTGATGAAGTCGCGTCGCGAGAGGCTCACGCGTGCTCACCTCGGTTCGTCCGGCGTCGTGTCGGCTGGCGTGCCATACCCGACACTCGGCGTGTCCAACTCTTTAACCGGAAACCACGTTCTCAGCTACTCGGGACGCTCCGGAACGTGTTCGTCACACCGTGACATGTTCGGTGGCGGCGTTATGCGTCGACCGAAAAATCGGGGGCGACCGACCGGACTCGCCGTTGGCGTCCCAGCGGTGATCGGCGGGCTCAGAACGGGTACTCGCGGGGCTCGCGCTGGATCGAGACCCACTTCGTCTCGGTAATCTCGTCGAGGAAGGCGTCGCTGTTGTACGAGCCCATCCCGGAGGCTTTGGTCCCGCTGAACGGGACGTGGGCCTCGTCGTTGATCGGCTGGTCGTTGATGTGGACGTGGCCGGTTTCGAGCCGGTCGGCGACGTCCTTCGCGACCCCGAGGTCGCCCGCGTGGACGGCGCTCGACAGGCCGTACTCGGTGTCGTTGGCGATCTCGACCGCCTCGTCGAGGTCCGAGAACGGGATCACGGGCGCGATCGGACCGAAGTGCTCGTTGCACGCCGCGGCCATGTCGTTTGTCACGCCCGACAGCACCGTGGGCGCGACGACGAGCGAGTCGTCGACGCCGTCGACCGGGACGGTCTCGCCGCCGGTTTCGAGGGTCGCACCCGCCTCGACGGTCTCCTCGACGTAGCCGAGCATCTCGTCGCGCTGGGACTCGTCGATGATGGGGCCGACGACCGTCTGGTCGTCGTGGACGGAGCCGGCGGGCAACGAGGCCGCGCGCTCGGCGAGTCGGTCGACGTACTCGTCGTAGACGTCCTCGTGGACGATGTGGCGGTTGATGGAGATACAGACCTGCCCCTGATGGACGAACGAGCCGAACGACGCGGCGTCGAGCGCCCGATCGAGGTCGGCGTCGGCGGTCACCACGAAGGGGTTGTTCCCGCCCAGTTCCATCGTCGGGACCGCGAGGTTCTCGGCGGCGGTGGCCGCGACCTGCCGGCCGACCGATGTCGAGCCGGTGAACGCCACCACGTCGCTCTCGGGGTGGCCCGCCACCCGGTCGCCGATGTCCGAACCCCGCCCGGTGACCACGTTGAGGACGCCGTCGGGGAGCCCGACCTCCTCGAACAGCTTGCCGAACAGGAGCCCGCCCGTGATCGGCGTGTTCGTCGCGGGCTTGAGCACGACCGCGTTCCCGGCCGCGATGGCGGGCGCGACCGCCCGCATCGAGAGGTTCAGCGGGAAGTTCCACGGCGAGATGACCGTGACTACGCCCTTCGGACCGCGCTCGACGACGTTCTCCTTGCCCGGGATGTTCGAGTCGGCGTGTTCGCCTTTCATCCGGCGAGTGAGCGTGGCCGCCTCGGCGGCGTGGTCGGCGGCGATCTGGACGGAGGTCTCGCCCATGATCCGGGAGCCGCCGGCTTCGCGGGCGAGCAACTCGACGATCTCGTCGCTGTGGGCCTGAAGCGCGCCGAGGAACTCCTGTACGGCCTCCTCGCGGCGGGCGGGCGGCTGGTCGGCCCACTCCGTCTGGGCCGCCGCGGCGGCCTCGTAGGCGGCGTCGACGTCGGCCTCGACGCCGGCCGGGACCTCGGTGACCGCCTCGCGCGTCGAGGGGTCCTCGACCGCGACGGCGTCGTCGCCGGCGGAGTCGGTCCACTCGCCGTCGACGTAAAGCGCGTTCCAGTCGGCGTCTATCGAGAAGTCGTCTGGCATGTGTACTACCATTGGACGCAGATACACAAAGCAAGTGGCCAACTGGCCGGTCCGGCCCCGAGCGCCAGACTCAAGTCCGGGGCGAACGCGCGGCGAGCGACGGTCCGACGGCGTCGGCGTAGCGTGTCTCTACCGAGGCTTCGACCGAACGGGGCGGCGACTCCGGGCGGTCACTCGGCGTTCGCCCGGCGGCGCTCGTGTTTCTCCGCGCCGACGGTCAGTCCGGCCTTCGCCTGATCGGCGCCGTCGAACGTCAGGTCCTCGACCGGCACTTCGTGGACGTCGTCGTACTCCTCGACGATGTACGTGTAGTAGTACTGGATCGCTCGCCGGGCGTTCTGGGCCGGACTCCCGCTCAAAACGTCGGTGTTCAGACTGAGGTGAAGCACCTCGGGGAACGAGAGCCCCAGCACCTCTTGGGCGGCCGAGATCGCCTCGTAGTCGTCGTCTCGTATCCGGACTGGCTCCGACATACGTCGAACGTGCGGGGCGACCGACATAAGCGTAACGGCTAGTAACTTCTTGTAACAGCCGGTTACAATTCGGGGGCCGCCTCGCTCGGTGGCTCTCAGTCGTCCCCCGATGTTTCGAACCGGCGTGAACGATCCCCGCTCGGACGCGACTCCGCTCACCACCGGTGTTGTGCGACGACGCCCCGGCCGTACTGCCGTACTGCTCTCAACAGCGGGCGCGGGGCAACGCGCCGGAGAAGAGATTCGTCTGGGGGTGTGCTGCCGGCCAGCGACGTCTCCCAGCCGGTGTGGGTCCGGAGGCGTTCGCGCTCCCGCCTCGCGTCGGCCCGAACGCTCTCAACGTCCATCGACCTGACCGATCGGTCTTCCACGAGGACCTCGCCGTCGACGACGACCGTCTCGACGTCGCCCGCAGTGACCGTGTTCATCAGTACCGACGGGAGATTGCTGTAGGGGCGGTGGCGGGGCGTGTCGACGTCCACGACGACCAGATCGGCGCGCTTCCCGGGTTCGATACTCCCGACCCGATCGTCGAGTCCGAGCGCGCGCGCGGCGTCGATGGTGAGCATCTTGAGCAGGTCGTACGAGGACCACTGCTGGGCTCCGTATTCGAAGTTCGCCAGCAGGCGGGCGTGTTTAGCTTCCTGAAAGAGGTCCCAGGAGTCGAACCAGAACGGATCGTCGAGGCCCACGACGACGTTCGCGCCGAACTCCCGGAGCGCCGGGAGCGGGAACCAGGTTCGCTCGCCCGCCCGGAAGTAACTGTAGACCGTCGGACAGTGAAGGACGTGCGCGCCGCTGGCGGCGATCCGGCGCGCGGCGTCCCGGTCTGCGTGTAACAGGTGGGTCACCAGCGTCCGCTCGTCGAGGAGACCGTACCGGTCGAGCAGGTCGAGCGGATCGTCACCGCCGCTTCCGGCCGCCATCGTGTCCGCCTCCGTGGAGTCGTACAGATGCGTGTGGAGCCGCAAGTCGGGGTAGTCGGCGCGGAGTTCGGCCACGCCCTCCCAGAGCGCGCGCGAACAGCCGGCTTCCCCGCCGGGCGCGATGCTCGCGGTGACGCGTCCGTCGTGCGTGTCGTGGTGGGCCTCGATGAACCGACGGGCGGCCCGGAGCTGTTCGGCCGCGGACGCGGGGGCGAGAAAGTCCGCGAGCTCCGGCCCGATCACGCCGCGTAACCCGCTCGCACCGATCGCCGACGCTCCGATTTCCGGCGTGAAGTCCATCGCGTTCACCGTGGTGACTCCGTGCGTGAGTTGACGCAGGCAGGCGAGTCGCCACGCGGCCTCGAAAAAGGAGTCGCCCAAGAGCGGTTCGGCGGTGTGGTACAACGCGAAGGCCTCCTTGAGCAACTCGTCGCCCGAGAGCTCACTGAACAGCCCTTGGACGAGCGTGAAGTCGGTGTGGCGGTGGGCGTCGATGAGACCGGGAATCACGACCTTGCCGCTGGCGTCGATCACGCGTTCGGCGTCCGAATCCCGATCGCCGGGTTCGGTGGGTTCGACCGACGAGACGACCCCGTCGGTCACTCGAACGGAGCCGTTCTTCAGGATCTGGTGCTCTTGATTCACCGTCACGACGATCGCATCGTGAATCAGGAGGTCCGTCATCGTCCAGATCACGTTGTCCAACTTACAAAAGCGATTGGGGACCTCGACGGGATCGAGATTCCCCCCATCGCGCTCTCGCCCGACCGCACCGAAATCGCGGCCCGTCCGCATCGAGATCGCGGTCTCGGCGACCGGGCGCCGGCCGAACGTATCGCGGGTGAGGATTTATCACTGCCGCCGAACGCCGGAGTGGCGCCCGCGCCGATCAGGCCAGTTCGCGCCCGAGCACGTCCCGGAGCGTCGCGATCTCGGCCGCATCGTACGACAGCGTCTCGTCGCCGACCGACAGTTCCAGCGTCCCCGAGCCGTCGGCCTCGCCGAGTTCAGCCACGGGCGCCACGCCGTCGAACGCCTCGCGGACCGCGTCCGGCGCGGTGGTCTCGACGACGGCCCGGCCCGGCGTCTCGGCGAACAGCGCCTCGACGGTCTCGACCTCGGCGCTCGCGCCGGCCGAGTTGGTCACCATCTCGGCGAGCGCGACCGCGAGCCCGCCGTGGCTCACGTCGTGGACCGCGAGCGTCTCGGGGGCGTCGGCCACCGCCGCGAGCGCGGAGACGACCTCGCCGGGATTCGCGGGCAGTTCGGGGAACCGGTCGCTTCCGCCGACCTGCGCGAGGTACTCCGAGCCGCCGAGCCCCGAGCCTCCGTCCGCGCCGACGACGAGGAGCGTGCCCTCACCGGAGAGGGCGGCGGGCGGCGCATCGTACCCGGCTTTGGTGCCGGTCATCGCGAGCGTCGGGGTCGGCGGGATCGGTCCCGACGGCGAGTCGTTGTACAGCGAGACGTTGCCGCCCACGACGGGCACAGAGAGCTCGCGGCACATGTCGGCGAGGCCGTCGACGATGCCCTCGAAGCCGCCGTACACCTCGGGCTTCTCGGGGTTGCCGCCGTTGAGGCAGTCGACTGCCGCGAGCGGCGTCGCACCCTTCGCCGCGAGGTTGGTGGCGTTTTCGAGCGCGACCGCCCGGGCACCGTCGTAGGGCGCGGCCGCCGTCCAGTTGGGGTCGGCGCCCGAAGCGAACGCCAGCCCCTTCTCGGCGTCCCGGAGCGCCAACACCGCCGCGTCGTCGCCGGGCGGCGTCGCGGTCCGGACCTGTACCTCGTGGTCGTACTGGCGGTAGACCCACCGCTTGCTCGCGGTGTTCGGGCTCTCGACCACCGCCTCGAACGCCGATTCGAGGTCGGGGTCGGGCAGATCGCGCTCGGGCCCTGCGGGCTCTGTGGCGGGCAGGTCGTTCATCGGCGCGCCGTCGGCGAGGAACTCCGGTGGCGCGTCGACGACGACCTCGTCCTCGAAGGTACAGACGTAGTTGCCCTCGGTGACGTCGCCGATGACCGAACAGCCCAGATCGTACTTCTCGGCGACGCGCTCGACCGCCTCGACGTTCTCCGGGCGGACCTCGTAGCACATCCGCTCTTGGGACTCGGCGAGCAGGATTTCGAGCGCGTTCATGTTGGGCTCGCGCTGATGGACCCGTTCGAGCGCGATCTCACAGCCGAGTCCGCCCTTCGAGACCATCTCGGAGGACGCTCCGCCGAGCCCGGCCGCCCCGAGGTCGCGGGCCGCCTCGACGAGCGACTCGTCGAGTAGCGCCTCGTTGGCCTCCACCAGCAGTTTCTCGGTGTAGGGGTCCCCGACCTGCACCGCGGGCCGGTCTTCGGTCTCGGCGTCCTCCGAGAGGTCCTCGCTGGCGAAGCTCGCGCCGCCGAGACCGTCCCGGCCGGTCGCGTTCCCGACGAGCACGAGCTTGTTGCCCGGCGACTTCGCGTCGGCGGTGACCAGCCGCTCGTCGTCGAGCAGTCCCACGCAGGCGACGTTGACCAGCGGATTGCCCTCGTAGTCGGGGTGGAACGCCGTGGAGCCCGCAACCGTCGGAACGCCGATCGAGTTGCCGTAGTCGCTGATACCCTCCACGACGCCCTCCAGCAGGTACCGGGAGTGTTCGCGGTCGAAGTCGCCGAAGTAAAGCGAGTCCGCGAGCGCGATCGGGTACGCACCCATCGAGAGGGTGTCGCGGACGATGCCGCCGACCCCGGTCGCCGCGCCGTCGTAGGGGTCGACGAACGACGGGTGGTTGTGGCTCTCGACGCCCATCGTGATGTACGTGCCGTCGGCGACTTCCACGACCGCGGCGTCGTCGCCGGGACCGACGACGACCCGCTCGCCCTCGGAGTCGAACGCCGAGAGCAGGGGTCGCGAGGACCGGTACGCGCAGTGTTCGCTCCAGAGGTTCTCGAACAGGGCCGCCTCCGCTGGGGTCGGCTCCCGGCCGAGTTCGGCGACGACCAGTTCGCGGTCTGGCTCGGAGAGACTCATTCACTCATCTGTACAGACAGCGCGGATTAATGCCTTTCTATGTGCAAGTGCGTGGGTATATCAGTCCGGGAGCCGCGATCGCGGCCATCGCCTCGTATTCACGCAATTAGTATCGGAGATGTTACCGTTGTGGCGCGGGCGTCCGATCCGAAGCGAACAAGTAAATCGTATTTTGCTATATAGAAAACAGTTCGAGCAGTTCAGATAGTCGGAGGAGAGACTTCGTCAGTTCGCACGCTTACTCCCGCCTAGAATTCGGGTATCTTCTGGCTCAGCGGGCTTCGGCCCTTGCCGAAGACGCCAGCTAAGAAGCAACTCCGAACAGTCGCCGAGCAATCCAGAGCGTGAATCGTTTGGTGTGCAGTGTGAACGTGACACTCCCTGCTGAAAAACACAATAGTTATAATTTAATTTGTTAATGTCGTCTATCATGAGTGAGGGCTCAGTACCGAAACTCGTCGTCGACGAGAAAGTAGAGGTTGCCGTATCCCTGGCGGGAATTTTAGCAGTCTGTGTAGCCACGTACCACGTCGGGAAGACGGGAAACTGGAAACCGCTGTCGGCGACGTCTTTTGGACTGGCACTCGTCGTTCTGTTTGTCACTTCTGAGAGAGACCCACCGCGCAATTGAGCGAACCGGCGAATCAATTGCGGACTCTCAACCGAGGACGCCGTCTATCTGGCCCGTTCGTCCCGGCCGAACGCGAGACGAATCGGACCGGCGGCGTCGACCCGTCCATGCGGAATCGGAGCGCGCTCAGTCGTCTTCGGCGGCCGACCCCGAAACGGAGAGGCCGAGCCCTCCGGTCGCGGCGCCGGTCCAGTCGAACCGCCGCTGGAAGTAGAGCGCGACGTGGACCAGCGCGAGCAACACCGGGACCTCGATCAGCGGGCCGACGACGGTCGTGAACGCGACGCCCGAGCCGACCCCGAACACCGCGACCGCGACCGCGATCGCGAGTTCGAAGTTGTTCGAGGCGGCGGTGAACCCGATCGCGGTCGTCGTCGAGTAGTCCGCGCCGATCCCCTTGCCCATCCCGAAGCTCACCAGAAACATCACGACGAAGTAGATCGTCAGCGGCACCGCGATCAGCAAGACGTCGCCCGGCGCCGCGACGATGTTCTCGCCCTGCGTGGCGAACATCACGATCACCGTGAACAACAACGCGATCAGCGTCAGGGGATCGATCTTCGGGACGAACTCCTCGTCGTACCACGTTTCGCTTCTGAGGCGGGTGCCGAGGTAGCGGCTGAGAAAGCCCGCGGCGAACGGGATCCCGAGAAAGACCACGATGGCCTCGAACACCTGCATCGGCGTGATGTCGAAGGCCGTGATCCCGTCGACGAGCGACTCCATGCCCAGTAGCGGCGGGAGCACGAGCCCGAAGAACCAGACGTACACGCCGTACGTGACGATCTGGAAAAGGCTGTTGAACGCGACCAGCCCGGTCACGTACTCGGTCGAGCCCTCCGCGAGCTCGTTCCACACCAGGACCATCGCGATACACCGGGCCATTCCGATGAACACGAGCCCGAGGAAGTACTCCGGGCGGGCCGGCAGACCGGGCACGACGCCGCCGAAGAAGACGACCGCGAGCCCGAACATCAGCGTCGGGCCGATGAGCCAGTTCTGGATCAGGCTCAGCCCGAGCACGCGCCAGTTGCTGAACACCGCACGGAGCCGGGAGTAGTCGGCCTTCGCCAGTGGCGGATACATCATCAGGACGAGCCCGATCTCCACGAGGTTGAAGCGCTGGATCGGCTGGGTCACCGACGGCGCGAGGAAGCCGACGCCGACGCCGATCCCCATCGCGCCGAAGATCCAGACGGTGAGATACTTGTCGAGAAAGTCCATCGACCGCGGGTCCCCACAGCTCTCACAGTCGCAGTTCGGCCCGTGGTCGTGGGCGTCGGCGTCACTCATCGGGGCTCACGCTCCCGTCCAGAACCGTGACGAGCGCCACCGCGCGGTTGGTCGCGCGGTACTTCTTCCACCGGCCGTCCTTTCGGCCCTCGACGAGTCCGGCGTCGACCAGCGCCGAGAGGGCGTGGCTCAGCCCGCTCTCGGTCACGTCGACGACCGCGTGCAGTTCACAGACGCAGAGCTCCTCTCGGGCCCCGACGAGGACCCGGACGAGCGTGTAGCGCGTCTCGTTCGAGAGCGCCGACAGCACGTCGAGTTCGGCTCCCACCTGCGCTGTTCCGAGTGCCGCTTCGAGAGTGCCGAGTTCGTCGAGCCGACGCTCGACGTCCTCGCTACGACACTCTCCGAGTTCGTCTTCGAGGTACCGCCGAAGGCGCTCGGTCGATTGTGCCATCGCGCTTAGGTTGAATGTTTCTTCAATTAATAGTTCCGATGACAGAGTTCGGGCCGCTACAAACTATCAGAAGTTGCAACAGGAGTGCTTTGAGAGATGTCGCGCAAAGTCGCACTTGAATATTTTCTAAACCAAACTGGCACCGCGACGCCGGTGTCGGGGGTCCTATATGTCCCGGCGCTGGAACAGGAGTTGGCTCACGACGAGTAGCCCCAGGAACGCGGCGAGCAGAATGGCGGCGTCGATCAGTTCGTACGACCCGTCGACGAGAATCGGCGTGGGGGCGTAGTAGTGAGTCGGGCTGAGGTTCTGTATCCACGCGAAGTCTTCGGCCGCGCCGACGGCCGACTCGACGAGCCAGAGCACGAACACCAGTCCGATGGCGGCCCGTTCTGCGATCGCCGCCCGATCGACCACCACGGACAGAACAAGCCCGATCGCCGCACACACGAGCAGATACGGGATCGAGAGGAGGTGGGCCGCCGCGAGATGCATCGGATCGATCGTCTCGCCGATCGCCACCACGAGACCGTAGGTCACGGCCCCCACGACCACGTTCAGCGAGACGAGCGGGAGAAGCACCGACGCGAACTTCTCGGTGAGCAACCGCCGCCGGGAGACCGGAAACGAGAGCAACAGGTCCATCCGATCGCTCTCGATATCGTTCGCGATCACGCCCGCCGACGCGTACGCGAAGTATACGCCGAGCCCCAACAGCCACAGGAACGTGTAGATCTGTCCGCCGAGCCATCCCTCGATCGAGCCGATCGACTGCATGCCGAACGCGTCCAGCATCGCCGGCGGCAGCGACTCGGCGATCTGTGCGTACGCCGAGGGGTCCAACAGCGAGAAGTACCAGACGATGAAGGCCACGTAGGCGCTGACGCCGACGGTCAGGACCGCGGTTCCGCGAATCCGACGACCCATCTCGTACTTGGTGGTCTCAAACATCGGTTCGCACCTCCCGGTCGGACTCGACCGCATCGGTCGCGCCGTAGTAGTGCATGAAGATGTCTTCGAGCGGCGGTTCGCTGATCTCGATTTCGCGAACGTCGTGAGTCGCCAGTTCGCGGAGCAACGCGTTGTACTCCCCGGTGTAGATGAACTGGACCCCCTCGGCGAACGTCTGGACGTCGAGGGCACCCTCGATCGCTTCGAGATCCGTTCTGGCGTCGTCGGTCGTCTGGAGTCGGACCCGCTTGCCGCCCTGTCGAAGTAGCGTCTCGACGTCTTCGAGACCGACGAGTTCGCCCTCCCGGAGGATCCCGACGCGGTCGCACACGCGTCGGACCTCGCTCAGGACGTGGGAAGAAAAGAACAGCGTCTTGCCTCGCTCGCACTCGTTTCTGGCGAACTCGTTGAACTCCTCCTGTTTGAGCGGGTCGAGACCGGAGGTCGGCTCGTCCATGATCACGAGGTCCGGATCGTGCATGAACGCCTGAACGATCCCGAGCATGCGCTTGTTCCCGGTCGAGTACTCCCGAATCGGCCGCTCGACCGGCGGGGTGAAAATCTCGAGGAGTTCGTCCCGGCGCGAGCCGCCTTTGACCGACTCGTGGTAGTCGAGCACCTCGGCGCCCGTCGCTTCCTCGTCGAACCCGAGGTGTGCGGGCAGGTAGCCGATGCGTCGTTTCGCCTCGATGAGGGCGTCCTCGTCGTGGACGTCTGCGCCGAGGACGGTCGCGGTCCCGGCGGTCGGTTCGAGCAAGCCCAGTAGCGACCGGATCGTCGTCGTCTTGCCGGCCCCGTTCGGACCGAGGAATCCGAACACTTCCCCGGATTCGACGGTAAACGAGATGGAGTCGACTGCACGCACGCTCCCGAACTCTTTTGTAAAATCTTTTACCTCTATCGTCGCCATACCCCAATGTGCCCGCTATGACTAAATATTTATTTTGGTTACGGGGTAATAACCGAAAACCAATTTAGTTATGAGTTTTCGATCCGTGGGCAGAGACATGCGATCGTTCAGCGACGACGAACGGGAGCGGATCCGGGAGGAACTGCTCGAAACCGCACGCGAGCTGTTGGTGAAGTTCGGGCCCGCGAAAACGACCGTCAAAGACATCACCGACCCCGTCGGGATCGCCAAACCCACCTTCTACCAGTTTTTCGACGCCAAGTCCGATCTGTACGTCGATATCTTCGAACAGGAGCTAGACGAGTTCGCGACGACCCTGGAGTCGGAACTGGCGGCCATCGACGACCCTCAGGACCGCCTCGAACGGTTCTTCCGCTGTTACGTGGAGTTCGGCGAGGGAAACGAGTTCATTCAGGAAGTCTTCATCAAACAGGACTACCGGGAGGTCCTCGGGGACATCTCGTCGGATCAGCTCGCCGAGATAGAAAAAAAGGAGATGAACGTGCTGATCCCCCCTGTCGCGGAGATTCAGGCCCGTAGCGACGGTCCGATCGCGGAGATGGAGCCGATCACCGTCCTCGGTCTCATGGGGTCGGCGCTCGGACTGTTGATCCTTCACAAAGACGAGTACGACGAGATCAGCGCGAACGTCGCCGAGATTCAGAACGGGATCTACGATCACCTCCAAGAGGAGATGATCGTCACCCTCGCGAGAGGCCTGACCGTAGAACGCTGACGCTCGGAGTTTCAGACGAGAGAGCCGAAAGCGCCGTCGGTCTTGGCGGTCTGTGCCGATCAGTTCCCCTCCGATCCGAACGCCCGATCGCGGACCGCCTCGCCGACGTCGCCGACTCGCCGCAGGATGCGCTCGCGCTGGTAGACCGCCTCGCCGACGCCCCACCCGAGCAGGACCGCGAGCGCCGCCCCCAACAGCGTGGCGCTCCAGGTCGGGAGCCATCGCGGCGTGAACCACGGCGCGACGTGGTGCCACCGCTCGGCCGCCCGGACCACCGGCGCCGCCGCGGGCGTCCCGCGGGTCAGGTCGGCCGCGACCGCCGGAACCGACCGCACGCCCGGGACCCCCGATCCGGTCGCGCCGTGGAGTTCGCGGTCGCCGCCCGCCCCGAGGTCGGCCATCGTCGGCCCGCCGGGTTCGTCGCCGTGGACCGCCCGTTCGGCGTCGTAGGTCGCCCACGGGACGAACGTCTCCCAGACGACCTCCCCGTCCGGGGTCACCTCCACGACGCGGTGGTTCATCGAGTCGACGATCAGCGTGTTGCCGTTCGGGAGCCGATCGGCGTCCCGGGGCCAGTTCAGGCCGCCCGAGACCGACCAGACGCGCTCCCACTCGCCGTCGGCCGAGGCTCCCGAACCGTTCGTTCGCTCGCCCCCGTCGCCGGTGCGCTCGTACTCCACGACGCGGTCGTTCTCGCTGTCGGCGACCAGAATCGTGGGCGTCCCGTCCTCGCTTTCGAGGTACGTCGGGTTGTGTTGCTCGTACATCGTCTCGTGGTCGCCGTCGCTCCCGAGTGCCATCTCGATCTCGTCTGTCGAGCGGTTCACCACGATCACCTGATCGAGGTTGCGCGGGGAGACCAGATACTCGCCGTCGCCGATCTTGTCGACGTCGTTGACGTGGGTCCAGTCTTTGGCCCGGACGCCCGGCCCGGCGTCCTCGGGGTAGTGGTCCTCGAAGTGCCACTCCCAGGTGACCGCCTCGCGGGTGCGGTTGTAGACGAAGACGCTGTCGCGGCTGACCCGGTCCTCGTCGTAGTTGATCCCCGCGACGAGGAGTTCGTCGCCGTTGATCAGGTCGACGTCGTGAACGTCCGGGAGGTCGAACCGCTCGGTCCAGAGACGCTCGCCCGTCTCGGGGTCGTACTCGTAGACGACGGTCGTCTCGGGCACCGGATTGACGACGAGGAGGGTCCCGTTCGGCAGGGGGTCGACGTCGTAGAACCACTGCTCGGTGTCCGCCGGACCGTCGTGGGTCCACTCGGTGGTCGCGTTGGGACCGACGCCAGCGAGTCGGGCGGGCCGGCCGGGCAGCGAGTAGCCGTTCGCGTGCCACCCCTGACTGGTGACGACCGTCGTCCCGTCGGCCGGCGACTCGACCGCGCCGGCTCCGAGCCGGGGTGTGTCGTACGAGAGCGTCATCGCCCCGCTCGCCAGCACCAGCACGGCGACGAGCGCGCCGAGCAGACCGCGGGCGAGCCAGCGCGGGGCGGGTAGGGCGGTCATACCTAACGGGTCTTTCAATAGCTGGATAGTAGTTACGAAGCCGCCCGACCAGACCGTCGGGCTCGCGCGGTCCCGAGACCGAGTCGCTTTTGCCACCGCCCTCCGAAGCTCAAGCCGTGCTATCGGTCGAGCTTCACGCCCACTCGTCGCTGTCGTACGACGGCCGTGACGACGTCGACCTCCTGCTCGAGCAGGCGTCCGCTGTCGGTCTCGACGCGCTGGCGATCACCGATCACGACGAGATCGACGCGAGCCTCGCGGCCGTCGACCGGGCCCCCGAGTACGGACTGGTGGGCATCCCCGGCATGGAGGTGAGCTCCGCCGCGGGCCACGTCCTCGGGCTCGGCGTGACCGAGGCGATCCCGGCGGGGCTGTCGTTCGGCGAGACGCTCGCCCGGATCCGCGAGCAGGGCGGGGTCGCGGTCGTCCCCCACCCGTTCCAGAAGTCCCGGAGCGGCGTGATGGCCAACATCTCCCGGTCCGAGCTGGCGGGCGCCGACGCCATCGAGGTGTACAACTCCCGACTGCTCACCGGCCGGGGCAACCGGAAGGCCGAGAAGTTCGCCGACCGCCGCGGGCTCCCCAAGACCGCGGGTAGCGACGCCCACATCAGCGAGATGGTCGGACAGGCGGTCACCCGCATCGATACCGGAGCGGACGCTCCGAACGGTCCCGGGTCCGACGGCCCCGCCTCCGTCGACGCGATCCTCGACGCGATCCGGGCGGGCCGGACGACCGTCGAGGGCAAGCGAACCCCGTGGCGGATCAGCTTCCGGCAGGCCGCCGGCGGGGCCAAGCGCCGGGTGAAGAGCCGGGTCGCCGACCTCCTCGAATGATCCGCGGGGCGCCGGCGGCGGCGGTCGAGCGAGCTCTCGACCGGGCGGAGCCGCTGGTCGGCGCCCGCGACCGGACCGGGTCGGCGATCCGGGGGTACGCGGGCGAACTCCCCGACGGGCGACTCGTCCGGGACGTGCTGGGTCGACGGCCGATCTTCGTCGGGAGCGACGGCGAGTGGGGGTTCGGCCCGGACGGGCTCGCCGACCCGGACCCCGTGCCGGCCGGCGCAGTGCGCTCGGCCGACGGGAGCCTCGAGCGCGCCTTTTCGCTCCCCGATCCCGATCCGGTCGCCGACCGACGGGCGGCCGCGAGCGCCGTCGGGGACGCGCTCGACGCGAGCCTCGGCGCCGTCGAGGACGACGGGCTGGCGGTCGCGTTCTCGGGCGGCGTCGACTCGGCGGTCGTCGCGAGCGCGGTCGACGCACCGCTGTACGTCGTCGGGTTCCCCGACAGCCACGACGTGGCCGCGGCCCGGACCGCGGCGGGGCTGATGGGCCGTGCGCCCGACCTCCGGGTCGTCGAGCTCTCACCGGCCGACGTCGAACGGGCGGTTCCGGCGGTCGCGCGGGCGATCGGCCGGACGAACGCGATGGACGTCCAGATCGCGCTCCCGCTGTTTCTGGCGGCCGAGCGGGCCGCCCGGGACGGCTTCGACCGGCTCGCGGTCGGACAGGGCGCCGACGAACTGTTCGGCGGCTACGCCAAGGTCGCCCGCGCGCCCGAGGACCCCCGCGTCGAGGCCGACACCGTCCGCGGGGCCGCCCGGGAGGTGACCCGGACGCTCTCCGAGCAGTTAGAACGGGACGTGCTCGCGCTCCGGGCCGCGGGGGTCGAGCCGGTCGCGCCGCTGCTCGACGACCGGGTGGTCCGGGCGGCGCTGGCGCTCCCCGGGGACCTGCTGGTCGACTCGCGGGGCGAACGCAAGAAGGCGCTCCGGCTCGCGGCCCGCGAGTTCGTCCCCGACGCGGTGGCGTTCCGCGAGAAGAAGGCCGTCCAGTACGGGAGCCTCGTGGCCCGCGAACTCGACCGGCTCGCCCGGCAGGCGGGGTTCAAGCGCCGGATCGACGACCACGTCTCGACGTACGTCGAGTCCCGCGTCGGCGAGTAGCGACGCTCAGTCGACCAGCCCCGACAGCTTCGGGCCGACGTCCTCGTCGGCCGCAAACGACAGGCGCTGGCGCTCGTTGCCGATGACGATGGTGACGGTCGCGGCCCGATCGGTGTCGTCGATCGCGGCCCCGACCGCGAGGAGCGCGATCGAGAGGACGACGAGGCCCGCGCCGTTGGTGAAGTCCTGTAGCGCGACCACTACCCCGACCACCAGACAGAGCCCGCCGCTCGCGAGAAACGCCGTCGAGACGTCGAACCCGGCGGCGGCGGGGCTCGTCTTGACCGCCCGCATCCGGTCGTACCCGATCGAGGCGACCGACTCGTCGGTCTCGAAGAGGATTCGACGGTCGGTCGCCGCGAACGTCGTCGGCGTCGAGACGTCGTGGATCGACTCGTTCGCCCACCGGACGCCGGTCGCGGTCCACGAGAACCGGACCGACTCCTCGGACTGGAGCTCGTCGTCGAAGCGCTCGCTCGGCTTCTCGGCCGCGTCGTCGCGTCGCCCGCCGCCGACCTCCCCGACGCTCATGTAAGCGAGCTTTTCAGAAAGCGGGGTAATTAAGCTTGCTAATTGATAAGATCAGAGATATAGTTGAAAGAGCCGAACGACGGGGCGTCGCTCAGGCCTCGGCCTCGACGCGTTCGATGGCTTGCGTCCCGATCTGGACGACCTCGCTGGTGAGCGCGTCGTCGTCCCGGAGGTCCGCGGCGGTGAACCACTCCCACTCGTCGGCGCCGGCCTCGCCGTCGGCGGGCGCGATCTCGCGGTCGGCGGCCACACCGAAGTAGACGAAATCGACGTGCTGGTGGCCGACCTCGCCGTCGGGGTGGACGTTGATGTCGAACAGCATGACGTGCTCGGCGGGCGGAAGCTCCCGTCCGGCCTCCACGTCGAGGGCGGTCTCGGGTTCGAGCAGGTCGACGTCGAGGCCGACCTCCTCGCGGACTTCGCGGCGGGCGGTCTCGCGGGGGCGCTCGTCGCGCTCGACGTGGCCGCCGGGCGCCAGCCACATGTCGAGCCGATCGTGGTGGTGTAAGGCGAGCGCGCCGTCGTGGACGACGTAGGCCGTAGCGGTGAAGTGGCGAGTGGTCTCCATGCCGGCCTCCAGACGGTCGGCCGTCTTGCGCGTTACGAAATCCGCGGAGAATCAGGGCGCGAGCGCGTCGTCTTTCGCTTCGAGCAGTTCGTGGTAGCGGTTGCGGATCGTGACTTCGCTGATGTCCGAGACCTCGCTGACCTCGCTCTGGGTCACCTTCTCGTTGCTGAGCAGGGCGGCGGCGTAGACGGCGGCCGCGGCGAGCCCGACCGGCGACTTGCCGCTGTGGATGCCCTTCTCGGTCGCGGTGTCGAGCAGGCCGCGCGCGCTGCGCTCGACCTCCTCGCTCACGCCCAGATCCGAGACGAACCGCGGGACGTAGCTTTTGGGGTCGGCGGGCTGAATTTCGAGCCCGAGCTCCCGGACCACGTACCGATAGGTCCGGGCGATCTCGTCTTTCTCGACCCGCGAGACGTTGCTGATCTCGTCGAGGCTCCGGGGGGTCCCGGCCTTCCGGGCGGCGGCGTAGAGCGCGCTTGTGGCGACGCCCTCGATCGAGCGGCCGGGCAGGAGGTCCTCGTCGAGCGCGCGCCGGTAGATGACCGAAGCGGTCTCCCGGACGTTGTTCGGGAGCCCGAGCGCCGAAGCCATGCGGTCGATCTCGCCGAGCGCCTGCTTGAGGTTGCGCTCTTTGGAGTCGCGGGTCCGGAACCGCTCGTTCCACTTGCGGAGCCGTTGCATCTTCTCGCGCTGGCGCGAACCGAGCGAGTTGCCGTAGGCGTCTTTGTCCTGCCAGCCGATGTTGGTCGACAGCCCCTTGTCGTGCATCGTGTTGGTGGTCGGGGCGCCGACCCGACTCTTCTCGTCTTTCTCGGCCGCGTCGAACGCCCGCCACTCGGGACCGGGGTCGATCTGGTCCTCGTCGACGACGAGGCCGCAGTCCGCACAGACGGTTTCGCCGCGCTCGCCGTCGGTGACGAGGTCGCCGCCGCACTCGGGGCACTGGTGTTGCTCGCGCTGTTCTTCGGCCTCGTCGGCCGTTCGTTCGTCGGTCGGGTTTCGGATTCGTGTGTCAGTCATGATCGGGTTGGGACGGGATAGCCAACGGTAGACGGGGCGGTCGACCGCAGTACAGAAGACACCGTTAATAGCGACCGAAGCTACTTAAATAGTTCGGCTCGGTGGGGGTGGAGATTCGGCCCGGGATAGCGACTTCGAGGGTCGATACGGCCGCGGAAGGCATCTACGCTGTTTTGCCCGAGAGCTCCAATTCCCGTATCTTTAATACAGTTTCCGAGAGGTCCCGTATCGAAACCCTTACCGCCGGTCCGCGGGACCCTTTGGGTATGAGCGAAACGTCTCCCGGACCCGAGGAGGTCCGCCACGTCGCCGACCTCGCGCGCGTCGGGCTCGACGACGAGGAGGTCGAGCGGTTCACCGACCAGTTCGCGGACATCCTCGACTACTTCGAGACGCTAGAGGAGGTCCCCGAGGTCGAGCGCGAGGCCGACCTCGCCAACGTGATGCGCGCCGACGAGATGCGCGAGTCGCTGAGTCAGGACGAGGCGCTCTCGAACGCACCCGAGACCGAGGACGGCTACTTCAAGGGGCCGAACGTCTCCTGATCATGACCGACGACCACAACATCTTCGTCACCGAAGAGACCGTCGAGGGCGCCGACGACGGCCCGCTCGCGGACGCGACGGTGGCGGTCAAGGACAACATCAGCACCGAGGGGGTCCGCACGACCTGCGGGTCGGCGATGCTCGACGACTACGTCCCGCCCTACGACGCGACCGTCGTCGAGTCGCTGAAGGCGGCCGGCGCGACGATCGTCGGCAAGGCCAACATGGACGAGTTCGGGATGGGCTCGACCACGGAGACCTCGGCGTTCGGGCCGGTCGAGAACCCCGCCGCACCGGGCCGCGTGCCCGGCGGTTCGTCGGGCGGGAGCGCGGCCGCGGTCGCCGCGGGCGAGGCCGACCTCGCGCTCGGAAGCGACACCGGCGGGTCGGTCCGCAATCCCGCGGCGTTCTGTGGCGTGGTCGGTATCAAGCCCACCTACGGACTCGTCTCGCGGTACGGCCTCGTGGCGTACGCCAACAGCCTCGAACAGATCGGGCCGCTCGGGCCGACCGTCGAGGCGACCGCCGAACTCTTAGACGTCATCAGCGGGCCGGACGACCGAGACGCCACCTCCCGCGAGGAGGGCGCCGACACCGACTACGCGAGCGCCGCCGACGGCGACGTCGCGGGGACCACGATCGGCGTCCCGACCGAACTCGTCGAGGGCGCCGACGCGGGCGTCCGCGAGCGCTTCGAGGAGACCCTCGAAGACCTCCGCGATGGGGGCGCGACCGTCGAGGAGGTCTCGTTGCCCTCGGTCGAACACGCGGTCGAGGCCTACTACGTCATCGCGATGTCGGAGGCGTCCTCGAACCTCGCGCGGTTCGACGGCGTCCGGTACGGCAACTCGGGCGGTTTCGAGGGCAACTGGAACGAGGCGTTCAGCGACTCTCGGGAGGCGTTCGGCGAGGAAGTCAAGCGCCGCATCCTCCTCGGGACCTACGCGCTCTCGGCGGGCTACCACGACAAGTACTACAAGCAGGCTCAAGACGCCCGCGCGTGGGTCAAGCAGGACTTCGACGAGGCGTTCGAGTCGGTCGACGTGCTCGCGAGCCCGACGATGCCCACCCCGCCGTTCGAGCAGGGCGAGAGCCTCGAGGACCCGCTCCAGATGTACCTCGCCGACGCCAACACCGTGCCGGTGAATCTGGCGGACCTGCCCGCGATCTCGGTCCCCGCCGGCGAGACCGACGCCGGCCCGGTCGGGGTGCAGTTCGTCGGCCCCGCGTTCGGCGAGGAGGCGATCATCCGGGTCGGCAGTGCGGTCGAGAACTGAGCCGAGCAGGTTTTTACCGCCTTCGATCCCCGAGAGCGTCGATTTTCCGACTGGTGAGCGCCGCCGCCGCGCGTTCCGGGACGCGGCCGTGCCGTGTCCCGGTTTGCTTTCACCGTTCAGTTATAATACATTTGTCAACATTCATGGTGTGGTGGTGAGAACCCTCAGAAGTAATGTCAACTAACACGTCGGAGAGCGCGCTCGTGAGCACGTATCGCAAGCGGTTCGGCGAACCGCTGACGAACGACGAAGTGTACGGCTACTGGCTGTTCGTGGTCAGCGTCCTGGCCGCGGTCGCGGGCATGGTGCTCGCGTTGAGTACCGAGAGCATCGGCACCACCCGGGAGATGGCGTTCTCGCTGACGGGACTCGGCCTCGCCGGCGCGCTGACCGGGCTCGTGGTCGGCCAGTCGTTCCACCGGGTGGCGAAGCTACTGGTGTATCTCGGCGCCGCGGTGTGTGTCGCCGCCGTCGGGTGGTTCACGGCCGTCTACCCGTTCGAGTGGCAGCTCGGTCGAGCCGCGACCACGAACGTGATCGCGCTGTACACGCTCGGACTCGGCGTCATCACCTTCTCGGGAGTCCTCGCGCCCGTGACCGTGGGCCAGAGCCGCGCCCGGAGCGCCGCAGAGGCGGCGCTGGCCGCCGCTCGCGAGACGTCAGCGGACCGCGAGCGAGAGGCGTCGGCGCTCCGATCGGAGCTCGAGGAGAAGGCCGACCGAATCGAGCGACTGGAGGCCGAACTCGACGAACTCAGCGACTCCCGGGACGCCGCGGCCGCGGCGGCCGACGCGGCCAGCGAGGAGACCGCCGCCGAGCGCGAGCGCGCCGACGACGCCCAAGCCCGCCTCGAGCGCCTCCACGAGAGCACCGCCACGTTCCAGCTCTACCGCGACAAGGCCAGCGAGTGGCGCTGGCGGCTCGTCCACCGGAACGGCAACATCATCGCGACCAGCGGCGAGTCGTACGCGAGCGACCGCAACGCCCGCCGGGGGATGCAGAGCGTGACCCGCAACGCGCTGGGCGCGGACGTGCTCTGGGACCGCGGCGACGAGGAGCCCGAGCCGACCGTCGATCCGGTCGCAACGGACCCGAAGACGACGTTCGAGCTCTACCGCGACGACGCCGAGGAGTACCGCTGGCGGCTCCGCCACGACAACGGTCGGATCGTCGCGGCGGCCGCCCGCGGCTTCTCCTCGAAGTCGGCGGCCACCGACGGGATCGAGGCGGTCCGGACCCACGTCGGGCCGGCCGACTACCTCGCGTTCGACCCCGCGGCGTTCGAGGTGTACGAGGACGCGGCCGGCGAGTACCGCTGGCGGCTCGTCCACCGGAACGGCCGGATACTCGCCGACTCGGGCGAGGGGTACGTCTCCCGGTCGAACGCTCGTCGGGCGGTCGAGACCGTCGCGGAGACGGCCGGCGAGGCGGCGGTCGACGCCGACGACGGCGCCCGGTTCGAGGTGTACGAGGACGCCGGCGGCGAGCACCGCTGGCGGCTCCTGAGCGCAAACAACGAGCTCATCGCCGACGGCGGGCAGGGGTATGCAGACCGGTCGGCCGCGACTGACGCGGTCGAACGAGTCTGCGAGTACGCGCCGGACGCGGACGCACTCACGGTCGGCGAGGCCGCCGTCGAGATCTACGAGGACGCCGGCGGCGAGTACCGCTGGCGGCTCCGCCACCGCAACGGCACCATCCTCGCCACCGGCGGCGAGGGGTACAGCGATCGCTCCGGGGCGGTCGAGGGGGTCAACGGCGTGAAGCAAAACGCGCCGAACACGGCGATCGAAGAAGTAGAGTCCCAGTAGGCGTCCGGCTCACTCGCTGTACGCGAGGTTCATGATCCACTGGGAGAAGGCGTCGCTCTCGGCGTCGATCTCTTCTTCGCCGATGAACGGCGAGAGCATGTCGCCGGCCATCAACAGCGAGAAGTCGAGATCGCGGGCCGCGGGCGTGATCAGGTAGGTGTTGTGACCCTCGTAGACGGTCTCCTCGCGCTGGACGAGGCCCTTCTCGTAGAGCGACTCCACGATACGGCTCCCCTTCCGGGAGTCGACGTCGAGTTCCTTCCAGAAGTCGCTCTGGTGGATACCGCCGGACTGCCGGACGAGTTCGAGACCGGCACGCTCCGCCTCGGTGAGGTCGTCCTCAGATGCTGCCATACGGGGAACACGGTCCCCGAGCGGTTTAAAACTGACCGTCGCCGATTTCGACGTCCTCGTAGTCGGTCTCGCACGGCGGCCCGTCGGCGAACCGATACCGCCCCGCCCCGGTCGCGTCGATCGAGATCAGCGAGGACGATCTGGTGGCGTACCCCTCGCCGTGGACGCACGCGCCGAGGTCGTGGTCTTCGAGCGCGGCCGCCGCGGTCTCGAACCACGCCGACACCTCCTCGCCGCGATCGGCGTCGCCGGTCGGATCGCCCCTCGGGACGGGCCGGACGGCCTCGCGGACCCGATCGGCCGTCTCTGTGGCCCCCTCGTAGCCGTCGTTGACGACGACGTGGACGCCGGGGTCGAAGTGAGTCGCACGGAGGACGCCGTCCCACTCGAGCAGAGTCGCGTCCCCGGCGTCGGCGACCACGAGGTTGAAGCCGTCGTACGGGCGGGCCGCCAGTTCGTCGCGGACGGTCGAGACCGCCTCGTGGTGGGACTCGGCGGCGAGCGCGTCCCGCACGAGGAGTCCCCGAGACCGGTCGGGCTCGAAGCCAGCGCCCGTCTCGGGGTCGCGCCGGCGGTTCGTGATCGCGACGAACACGCCGGCGTCGTTGTAGCCGATCCACGTCCCGCCGGCCTCCTCGTCGGTCGGCGCGACGACTCGCGGATCGTCGTCGATGGTCGCGGGCGGTCGCGACGGGCGGTCGACCCGCTCGTCGCGGTTCGCCGCGGCGGCTATCGGGGCGTCGTCGAACACCTGCCACGCGAGGACGAGGGTACACACGGTCGCCACTACGGCCGTGGCGGGCTAAAACCTCGCGGCCTCGGAAGCTCCTTCTGCTACTCCCGGAGGAACTCGCGGACCGCCTCGCGCTCGACGGTGCCCGAGGCGGTTCGCGGGAGCTCGTCGGCGACCCCGACGGTTCGGGGCCGCTTGTAGCCCGCGAGTCGGCCCTCGCAGTGGCGCTCGACGTCGCCGACCGAGAGCGTGGCCCCGGCCTCGGGGACCACGAGCGCGCCGACCCGCTCGCCCCACTCCTCGTCGTCGAGTCCGACGACGGCGGCGTCCCGAACGTCGGGGTGGTCGCGCAGTACGTCGGCGACCTCGCCGGGGTGGACGTTCTCGCCGCCGGTGACGATGCGGTCCTCGCGCCGGTTCAGCACCCAGATTCGGCCACCGTCGTCGCGGTAGCCCACGTCGCCGGTGTGGAGACCGCGGGGGCCGAACGCCGCCTCGGTCGCCCCGGGATCGCCGTAGTAGCCGGGCGTGACCGTCGGGCCGGCCACGACGAGTTCGCCGGTCTCGCCCACCGAAACCGGCTCGCCGGCGTCGTCGACGACCGTCACGTCGGTCCACAGCAGGGGCCGGCCCACGGTCCCCCGGTGGGCGAACGCCTCGCGGGGCCGGGCGGTCGCGATCTGGGAGGTCGTCTCGGTCATGCCGTAGGTCGGGTGGACCGGCACGCGCCGCTCCTCGCAGCGTTCGAGCAGTTCCTCGCGGGCGGGCGCGCCCCCGAGCAGGACGAACCGCAGCGAGTCGGCGAGGTCGTCGGTGGCGTCGAGCATCCGGCGGAGCATCGTCGGGACCAGCGAGACGCCGGTGACATCGTACGCCGCGATCGCGTCGGCGGCCCTCGCGGCGTCGAACCCCGCCTGAAGCACGACGGTCGAGCCGTACAGCGCCGACCGGAGGACGACCGACAGCCCGCCCATGTGATACATCGACAGGCAGAGCAACCACCGGTCGTCGGGGGTCGCGCCGAGCCGGAACGCCGACGACACCGCACTCGACAGGACGTTCCCGGCGGTGAGCGCGACCGCCTTCGGATCGCCGGTCGTGCCGGAGGTGAAAAGAAGCGCCTGCCGGTCGCCGCGGGACCGCTCGGCGGGCGCGACCGCCGCGGGCTCGGTCTCGCGGAGCGAGGCGACCGGCTCGCGGTCCGGCGGGTCGACCGACGCGACCGGGACGGCCCCGACCGGCTCGCCGTCGGCCCGCGAATCGTCGGCCCGTCGGGGCTCGGAGGCGGCTACCGCCGCGGACTCGGTCTCGGCCTCGCAGACGAGTAGCGTGAGGTCGGCGACCGCGGCCTGCCGGGCGAGTTCGGGGTCGGCGAGTCGGGCGTTGAGCGGGACCAACACCGCGCCGAGCCGGGCCGCGGCGTGGACGAGCCGGACGAACGCCACCCGCGTCTCCATCAGGACGCCGAGGTGGTCGCCTTCCCGGACACCGAGGGCCGCGAGCCGGCCCGCGGTCGCCGCGACCGCCTCGTCGAGGTCGGCGTAGGTCCACTCGGTGGCGTCGGCCGCCTCGATCAGCGCGGTGGCGTCGGGCGAGATCCGCGCCCGGCGGGCCAGCCAGTCGACGGTCCCGTCGGGCCAACGCTCAGACACGGTCGCCCCCGTGGGCCCCCGCGGCGTTGCCCCACGCGTCGACGGGGCCGTTGCCCGACCCCTGCGGGACCACCGCCCGGCCGTCGGCGACCGGCGCGATGTCGGGGCCGAGGTCCGATTCGAGCAGTTTCGCGGTCGCGAGCCCGCACGCCGGCGGGTCGGGAATCGCGGCCGCGACGTGGACCGCGGCGGTCCGCGCGACCGCGGCGTCGACGGTGGTGGTCACGACCGGCTCGACGCCCGCCTCCCGGGCCCGCTCGGCGACCGCGACCGCACGCCGGGGGCCGCCGAGCGCCATCGGTTTGAGCACGAGCGCCGCCGGATCCGCGTCGAGGGCGTCCGCGACGTCGACCGCCGCGAGCGTCTCGTCTAACGCGATCGGCCCCGACAGCGCCGCGAGTCCGGGCACGTCGGTCGCGGGCAGGGGCTGTTCGACGTACTCGAGTCGGTCGGCCGTGGCGTCGAGGAACTGCTGGGCCTGCGACCGGGACCACGCCCCGTTGGCGTCGGCCCGGAGGGCGGCGTCGACCGCGTCGGCGGCGGCCTCGACGCGCTCGATGTCGGCCGCGAGCGGGCGCGCGCCCACCTTGAGCTTGACGCAGTCGAAGCCGGCGTCGACGGCGCGTTCGACCGCCGCGACGGTCTGATCGGCGGGGGCGTCCCCGACCGTCGCGTTCGCCGGGACGCTCTCGACCCGATCGGACGCGCCGAGGTGGCGGTAGAGGGGCTCGTCCGCCCGAGAGGCCGCCAGATCAGCGAGCGCGAGATCGAGCGCGTGGCGCGCCGCGGGGGTCGGTTCGAGCGCGTCGAGAGAGTCGTCGGGGGCCGCGCCCCGATCGACGGCGTCGACGACGGTGCCGAGCGCGCGCTCGCACTCGTCGTAGTGTTCGGTCCAGCCCGCGAGCGGGGTCGCCTCCCCGACGCCGACCGCGCCGTCGTCGGCGTCGAGCCGGAACACCAGCCCCTCGCGGCGCTCGATCGACCCCCGGGCGGTGTCGAGGGGCTCCGCGAGCGGGACCGCGAACGGCCGGACGCCCGCCTTCATGCTATCAGACCCAGCGCGAAGAGGACCGAGTGGGCCGCCAGCAGTTTGCCGGTCTGTTCGAGCGCGGGGTTGAGCGCCTCGCCGGAGGCGTCGGTGAGGACGGTCCGGGCGATCAGGCCGGCGTACGGCAGGGTCGCCAGCGGAGCGAGCACGGCCGGCGAGTAGTCGGCGGCGAGCCAGAACCAGAACGGGACGGCGTACGCGACCGCGAGCAAGCCGACGAACTCCGCCCTGCTGGCCCGGTAGCCGAGGATGACCGCGAGGGTCTTCTTGCCGGCCTCGCGGTCGGTTTCGAGGTCCCGGACGTTGTTGACCACCAGGATGTCGGTGGAGATGGCGGCGACCGGGAGGCTGGCGACGACCGACGCGAGCGTGACCGTCCCCGACGGAATCGCGGTCGGGAACAGCGGGGCGACCACCGCGGCCGCCTGCACGTAGAAGGTGCCGGTCACCGCGATGACGCCGAAGAAGACGAAGACGAACAGGTCCCCGAGACCGTGCGAGCCGAGCGGGAACGGGCCCCCGGCGTACGCGACGCCCGAGACCACGCTGGCGAGTCCGATCACGAGGATCGGGACCCCGCCGACCGCGACCAGGTAGGTCCCGACGAGGATCGCGAGCCCGAAGGTGGCGTACATCGCGCGCTTGACCTGTGCCGGCGGGATGAGTCCCGACTGGGTGACGCGGGTGAACCCCTCGCGGTCGTCGGTGTCGACGCCCTTGACGGCGTCGTAGTAGTCGTTGGCGAAGTTGGTCCCGATCTGGATGAGCGCCGCGCCGAGGAACGCGGCGAGCGCCGGGAGCGGCGCGAACAGCCCCTCGTGGACCGCGAGCCCGGTCCCGACGACGACGGGGGCCGCGGCCGCCGGGAGCGTGTGGGGCCGGGCCGCGATCAGCCACGCCTCGCGGCGGCTGTGGTCGGTGGTCGTTTCGCTCATTGTGTGACCCTTACGGGAACCGAACAATAGCCCCTGCGGTTTCGGGAAACGCGGCCGGAACCCCTCGGCCTCGGGGCGGCGCCGCGGCTGTCGAATCGCGGCGGCCCGTAGAAGGCGTCTTCGCTCGTATCTACTCCTTGTCGCCAGAATCACTTAAACGATCGCGGCGGACGCCGACTTCCCGACGCTGGACTCTGCGGGGCGGCCTCCGGACTCGCGAGCGCTCAGTCCCACGGGTTCGTGCCGACGAGGTTCAACACGACGAGCGCGGCGATCGAAACCCCGACGAGGACGAGCGCGACGGGGAACGCCTCGGAGAGCCCGGTCGTGGTGAACGACACCCAGATCTGGACCGGCATGGTCCGGGGGTAGTAAGCAAGCATCATGGTCGCGCCGAACTCGCCCATCGACCGGGCGAACGCCAGCGTCACGCCCGCGAGCACCCCCGGCCACGCGAGCGGCAGGGTCACTCGCCGGAAGGTCGCGGCCCGGGACTCCCCGAGCGTGAACGCCGCCTCTTCGAGTCGATCGTCGACGCCCTCGAAGGCGGCTTTCGCGGTCACGACGACGAACGGCGAGGCCACGAACGTCTGGGCGAGGACCACGCCCGCGAGCGACCGGGTGAGCGGGACGCCCGCGGCGGCGGCCGCGGTCCCGACCGCGGAGTTCGGCCCGACCAGCGTCAGCAGGACGAGACCGCTCACGATCGGCGGGAGCACGAGCGGTAACACCACGATCGCGACGACGAGGCTCCGCCACCGGGTCTCGGTCCGAGCGAGCCAGTAGGCGAGCGGCAGGCCGAGCGCGGTCGCGACGACGGTGCTCGCGGTCGCCGAGACCAGCGAGTTCGTGACCGCCCCGATCACGCTCGGGTCCCCGAGCCGCGCGGCCACGTCGCCCGGCGGGCGAGCCACGACCAGCGCCGCCAGCGGGAGGAGGTAGTAACACAGCAACAGGCCCCCGAGCAGGAGAGCGACGGTGAGCCACCCCGTCGAGCGGACCTCACTCCGCGATCGCGTCGGGAACATCGCCTCCGAACTCGGGGTAGTCGTCGGGCACTTCGAAGCCGTACTCGGTCAGATAGTCGCCGGTCGCGTGCGCCTCGAACACCGCCCGGACCGTCCGGGTCGGCTCCGAGCGAATCGTGGTCGCGTAGCGCACGGGCGCGCCCCGGACGGTCTTGCCGCTCGGCAGGGTGTACGAGACTGTCCGGTAGGTCTCCTCGCGGTCGGGGTCGCTGAGGTCGATCTCGGGCGGCAGGTCGACGTACTCGTAGCCTCGCGCGAGCGCGTCGCTCCGGTAGGTGAACGCGGCGTCGACGTTGCCGGTCTCGAACTGGCTCACGAGCTGGGTCTCGGGGTAGAGCTGGTCGCGGCTGGGGATCGCCTCCCGGAGGTCGGCGTCTGTGTCGTAGCGCTCGGTGGCGAGCTCCAGCGCGAAGAGGGTGCGATAGCCGAGCGGATCGAGGTCGGGGTCGGTGCGCCCGAGCGTCACCTCCCCGTCGAGTAGCGGTCGGAACCACGCCTCGGACCCGGCGTCGGCGAGCGCCCGGCCGCCCGGCGTGTCGGGGTCGTAGGCGATCACGACCGAGTTGGTCGCGAACGCCGCGTGCCACGGCGGATCGAGCGGCCCGTCGAACAGCACGGGGTCGGCCACCGACACGATGTCGGGGTCTTTCTGTCCCTCGTCGACCAGTCGGGCGAGCGCCGCCGAGCCGCGGGCCTCGACGCGGAGGGTCGTCCCTCGGTCCCGAAGCGTCGGCCGGAGGCCGTTCTCGAGGGCGTGGTTGAGACTCCCGGCGGCGAGGAGTTCGACGGGCCCCGAGTCGGTGGTCTCGGCCGACGGCCCGCCGGCCGACAGGTGGGTCACACAGCCCGCGAGCCCGCTCGCGAGGATCGCCGCCCCGCCGGCGAGGACGCCGCGGCGCGATCGTCGAGGCTCAGAGTCGGCCATAGTGGGATTCCCAGTGGTTACTCAAAAGTTGTATCGAAACCAAAATACGTTACTCCCGAACAAGTTCGGCTCTGTGGCGTGAGGCTCAGTAGTGCCAGTCGAACTCCTCGAAGTCGGGGTCGCGCCCCTCGACGAACGCGTCGCGGCCCTCCCGGGCCTCGTCGGTCATGTACGCGAGTCGGGTGGCCTCGCCCGCGAACACCTGCTGGCCGACCATCCCGTCGGAGTCGAGGTTGAACGCGTACTTGAGCATCCGGATCGCGGTCGGGCTCTTGCGGTTGATCTCGGCCGCCCACTCCAGCGCGACCGCTTCGAGGTCCTCGTGGGGGACCACCTCGTTGACCATCCCCATCTCCTCGGCCTCCGCGGCGCTGTAATCCTTTCCGAGGAAGAAGATCTCGCGGGCCTTCTTCTGGCCGACCTGCCGGGCGAGGTACGCCGAGCCGAACCCGCCGTCGAACGACGCCACGTCCGGGTCGGTCTGCTTGAACACGGCGTGGTCCTCGCTCGCGATGGTCAGATCGCAGACGACGTGGAGGCTGTGGCCGCCGCCGACCGCCCACCCGGGGACGACACAGACCACCGGCTTGGGGATGTGGCGGATGAGGCGCTGGACTTCGAGAATGTGGAGCCGACCGCCCTCGGCGGCGCGGCCGGTCTCGCCGTCCTCGCCTCGATACTCGTAGCCGTCCTCGCCCCGGACAGTCTGGTCGCCGCCCGCGCAGAACGCCCACCCGCCGTCTTTCGGCGAGGGACCGTTGCCGGTCAGCAGGACACAGCCGACGTCGGTCTGGCGCTTGGCGTGGTCGAGTGCGTCGTAGAGTTCGTCGACGGTTTTGGGTCGGAAGGCGTTCCGGACCGCCGGCCGGTCGAACGCGATCCGGACCGTCCCCGAATCGACCGCGCGGTGGTACGTGATGTCGTCGAAGTCCGGCCCCGCGGCCTCCCACGCCTCGGGGTCGAAGGTCTCTGAGACCATACCCCCGAGTGGGTGGGGAACCCCCAAATAGGTTCCACGTTCGTCACTCGTCGAGGTCCTTCCACTCGTCGGGGTCGCCCTCGCGAAACTCCCCCTTGGCGTGGCGCTCGCGGGGCCAGAACGCGATCGCGACCATCGCCAGATAGAACGCGCCGACGGTCCCGATCACGGCGACGCCCGGGATGGTGCCGATCGCGGCGGCCGTCAGCCAGTCCTCGCGGGGCGCGAACGCCGTGATCCGGAACGCCCACGCGACGAGCAGGACGCCGAGCAGGGCGAGATAGACCCGCTTGAGCCGGTTCGCGAGCGCCTCGGGAACCGAGACCTTCCGCGTCGGCCGCCGGTAGTCGCGGCTGAGTTGGGCGCGCCAGTCGCGGCTCTCGACGCCGTCTGAGGGGTCGAGCGCGTTCGCGAACAGGTTCTCCTGCAGGAGTCGGACCCGCGACCGGAAGACGTCGTAGTCGCGGTAGCGCCGCGCCTCGATGCCGAGGAAGATAGCGACGACGACGACCCCGATCAGCAGAATGTAGTGGGGGTTGTCGCCGCTCGAAAACGCCCACGTCAGGATCGCCGCCAGCACGGTCACCGACCACGTCGTGGCCTGATCAAGCCGCTGGCGCCACGTCCCGACCCGATCGACCTCCCCGCGGTAGGCGTGGGCCATCACCGATCCGAGACCCGTACTCTCGTCGACCATCTCGCGGCCGATCTCCCGCTGGTCGGGAGCCTGCGGATCGAACTCGTCGTCGCTCGAATCGGTCATAGGTGAACAACGCGCTCGGCTCGCATATGCGGTGTGGCGGGGCGACTCGACGCGACGGCCCGGCCCGTTTTCCGGGGGACGAACTTACTTCACGCCAGATTCCGTGCGTACGCCCATGACCGACGCAAGCCAGCAGGCCTCGACGCCACCGACCGCGGCCCGAGTCGACCACCTCGAACGCTCGAAGATCCGCGTGATGTTCGATCTCGCCGCCGAACACGACGGCGATCCCGTCCGACTCCACGTCGGCGAGCCCGACTTCGACACCCCCGAGCACGTCCTCGACGCGGCCGACCGGGCGGCCCGCGACGGCGAGACTCACTACACGGTCAATCAGGGGATCGCGCCGCTCCGTGAGGCCGTCGCCGACGAACTCGCCCGCGAGAGCGACGTGACGGTCTCGCCCGAGCAGGTGACCGTCAAGTCGGGCGCGATGGAGGCCCTCGCGCTGGGGACCCTCGCGGTGGCCGACCCCGGCGACGAGGTGGTGATCCCGACGCCGGCGTGGCCGAACTACTACAACCACGCCGCGATGGCGGGCGCGACCCCGGTAGAGGTCCCGCTGTCGGCCGACGAGGGGTTCGACCTCGACGCCGACCGCGTGGCCGACGCCATCGGCGACGACACCGCCGCCGTGATCCTGACGACCCCGTCGAACCCGACCGGACGGGTCTACGACGAGGACGCGGTCAGCGAGGTGGTCGACGCCGCCGCGGCCCACGACGCCTACGTCTTCGCCGACGAGGTGTACGGTCGGCTCACGTACGACGAGTCGTTCCGGGGGATGGCGTCGTACGTCGACCACCCCGAGCGGGTGCTGACAGTCGGCTCGTGCTCGAAGACCTACGCGATGACCGGCTGGCGGCTCGGCTGGCTCGCGGGCCCCCAGCAGATCGTCGACGCGGTCACACAGCTGGGCGAGAGCACCACCGCCTGCTCGTCGAGCGTGAGCCAGCACGCCGCGCTGGCCGCGCTGACCGGACCCCAAGAGCCCGTCGCGGAGATGAAGGCGGCGTTCGAGGAGCGCCGGGACTACGTGGTCGAGCGCGTCGCCGACATCGACGGCGTCTCGTGTCCGCGCCCCGAGGGGGCGTTCTACGCGTTCCTCGACGTGAGCGAGTTCGAGGGCGGGAGCTTCGACGTCGCCAAGCGCCTGCTCGAGGAGTACGGAGTCGTGACCGCGCCCGGCGACGGCTTCGGCGACGCCGGCGAGGGCTACCTCCGGATCAGCTTCGCGAACAGCTTAGACCGCATCGAGACGGGCCTCGACCGAATCGAGGAGATGGCTCGGGCCGAGAGGTAGCGACCGTTCGATCCGCCCCGAGAGCGGTCCCCGGAAGGCGAGGAGTTATTCTGGTGGCCTCGGAAGGCCCCCGCATGGCAGACCGACCGCTCGAACCCTCTGACCTGTACGACCTGCGCCGGGTCCGAACCGTCGCCGTCTCTCCGGACGGTGAGCGCGTCGCTTTCGTGGTCAGCGAGGCCGACGAGAGCGAGGACGCGTGGCACGAATCACTGTTCGTCGCGCCGACCGACGGCTCTCGGGAGCCCCACCGCCTGACCAGCCGTCCCGGTGCGGGGTCGCCCGAATGGAGTCCCGACGGGTCGAAGCTGGCGTTCGTGGCCGCCCGCCCCGCGGACACCGAACTCACGACTTCGGGCGACGAGCCGGCGACCGACGGGGAAGACGAACGGGCCGGAAGCGACGACGAGCCCGAACCGCAGGTCTGGGCGTTCGATCTGGAGCGCGGCGGGGACGCCCGCCAACTCACCGACTTCGAGGAGGGCGTCGAGTCGTTCGACTGGGGGCCCGCCGGCGAGCGACTCGTCGTCGCGGCTCGCGATCCGACCGACGACCAACGCGAGTACCTCGCCGCCCGTCGGGAGGACGACGCCCCGATCGAGACCGAGCGCCTCCAGCACAAGTACGACGGGAAGGGCTGGCTCGACGAGGTGCGGACTTATCTGTTCGTGGTCGACTGCGAGAGCCGAGAAACCGACCGACTCGACGACGCCTACGGCGGCGGCGCCCAAGAGCCCGCGACCGGGCTCCAACCGAGATGGTCGCCCGACGGCGGCCACGTTGCCTTCCTCTCGAACCGGACCGACCGCCCCGACGACTCGGGCGCGATGGACGCCTACACGATCGCGCCCGACGGGTCGGGGCTCCGGCGGGTCACGGACGGCGACCTGTTCGTCAGCGACCTCGCGTGGAGTCCCGGCGGCGACCGGATCGCGCTGGCCGCCCGGGCGGCCGACAACTGGTACGACACGACGGAGGTGCTGGTCGCCGATCCCGATACCGGCGACGCGTCGTCGGTCTCGGAGTCCCTCGACCGGACCCTCTCGCGGGCCGGGATGGTCCGGTGGGTCGACGACGACACCCTGCTCGGTCCGTTCGCCGACGAGGGCCGAACCCGACTCGTTCGACTCCGCACCGACGGCGAGCCCGAGCGCGTCTTCGACCGACAGAACGACTCGGAGACCGTTGCCGGCTTCGACGCGGCGGGCGGAACCGCGGCGCTCGTGCGCACGTCGCCCGACGAGACCCCGGACGTGTACGCGCTCCCCGTCTCCGAGGTGTCGACGGACGGCGGCTCGGGGGCGCTCCGGCGCGTTTCGAACCTGAACGACGGATTGGTCGCGGCGGTCGAAACCCCGTCCAGCGAGCGCGTCAGCTTCGAAAACGGGAACGGCGACGACATCGAGGCCATCGCGTACCTCCCGGCCGACTTCGACCCGGCGCGCCCCGAGGAACGCCCCTTGATAGTGAAGATTCACGGCGGCCCCATGGCGTACGACGAACCGAAGTTCGGCTTCGAGGAGACCTACTGGACCGGCCGGGGGTACGCTGTCCTCGAAGTGAACTACCGCGGGTCGACCTCGTACGGCCGGGCGTTCAGCGAGCAGATCCGCGGCGAGTGGGGCCCGCGAGAGACCGACGACGTCGTCTCGGGCGCCCGAGCGCTGGTCGATCGGGGGTGGGCCGATCCCGACCGGCTGTTCGTCACCGGGTTCTCGCAGGGCGGGATCAACACCCTCCACGTCCTCACCCGTACGGACGACTTCGCGGCGGCGGCACCCGAGCACGGCATCTACGACTTCTACGGGCTGTACGGAACCGCCGACACCCACCACTGGTACGAGAGCGACCTCGGCCTCCCGTGGGAGAACCCCGAGGGCTATCGCGCGATTTCGACCATTCAGGACGTCGGGGCGGTCGAGACGCCGACCCTCCTCACCGCCGGCGAAGACGACTGGCGGTGCCCGCCGTGGCAGGCCGAACAGCTGTACGTCCGCCTCAAGAAGCGCGACGTGCCCTCGAAGCTCGTGGTGTACCCCGACGAACACCACAACGTCGGCGACCCCGAGCGCACGATCCACCGACTGCGAACCCTGACCGACTGGTTCGAGACCCACGACCCGGCGATCGACGAGCGGGCCTAGACCTCCATCAGTTCCCTGCAACGGCCGATGAACGTGTTGTGGACCGCGAACACCTCGGCGTCGAGCGCGACTGCGGTGCCGGTGTTGGCGTCGTGGGCGAAGTGCATCTCGACGGCGTTCTCGAAGCACTTGACCGTGCAGTTCAGCTCGCCGTGGTCGTAGAGGCTCTCCTGATGGGGCTTGCCGAGTCCTTCGAGTCGGACGTCGTCGACCGCCCGCTCGATCTCCCCGTCGGCGTAGCGGTCGGCGACGTCGTCGCGGAGATACACCACCTGCCAGTCGTCGGCGGTGTAGTGGACGACGCTCCGGAGGTGGTCGCCGACGCGCTCGCGCAGGAACTCGGTCAGCGATTCGGCGGCGGCTACTGACATGGTTCGGGCTGAATTGACGCTAAACGGACATTAATGTTGCCTCGGTCATCACCGAGCACAACGGCCCGGGCTACCCGAGGCGGCGACCGACTCGCTCGGCGAGTTCCTCGCGGTAGCGGTGGCTCTCGGCGGCCTCGGTCACGACTTCGATCACCTGAGTCCCGTCGCGGTCGACCGAGTCGGCGAACGCAGACCGGAACGACCCGAGGTCGGCGACCCGCTCGAACTCCAGCCCGTAGAGGTCGCCGGTCGCCTCGAAGTCGAGCCCGTGGGGGGTCTTGAACTGGTCGGTGAACGGCGGGTCGAACCCCTCGATCGGGAGCATGTGGAAGATGCCCCCGCCGTCGTTGTTGATCTCGACGACGGTGGCGTCGACGCCACACCGCCTGACCGCGAGCAGACCGTTCATGTCGTGGTAGTACGCGAGGTCGCCGGTGACGACGACGAGGGGGTCGTCGGTCGCGCTCCCCGCGCCCAGCCCGGTCGACGCGATGCCGTCGATGCCGCTCGCGCCCCGGTTGCCCAGTACCGTCAGCGCCGCCGCCCGGGGCTCGCCGAAGCGGTCGAGGTCCCGGACCGGCATGCTGTTCGAGACCATCACGGTCGCCGGGTCGGGCGCGTCGGCGGCCACCGCCGAGAGCACCCCGCCCTCGAACAGGCGGTCCTCGCGGGCCGATTCGACGGTCTCCCAGTACTCGCGCTCGGCGTCGACGAACCGCCGGCGCCACGCACGCCCCGAGTCGCCGGCCTCGTCGGCGTCGAGCGCCGAGGCGAGTCGCTCGGCGAGCAGGGTCGGATCGGCCGCCAGCAGGTCGGTCGCGGCGAACGTCGCCTCGCGCCACTCGCCCGCCGGGTCGACGAGGAACTGGCGGGCGTCGCTGGCACCGAGATACTGCCGGAGCACCTTCGAAGTGGGCGAGGCGCCGAACCGGACGACCACCGCCGGGTCGGGCCACGAATCGGCGACGGCGTCGAGGTAACCGTCGTAGCCGCCGGCGACCAGCGGGCCGCCGTCGTCGGGCGTCGCGTGCCCGAAGCGGTGGCCCGAGAGAGGGTCTGCGAGCACCGGAAAGCCGGTCGCCGCCGCGAGGTCGGCGAGCGCCGCCCGGTCGGGCGTCGGCGCGTCGGCGGGGCCGACCACGACCAGCCCGCGGTCGGCGTCGGCGACCGCGTCCCGGACCACCCGGAGGTCGGTCTCGTCGAGGCCCGGGCGCCCGCCGGCGGTCCGGACGAACGGCCCATCCCGACCGTCGGCCGCGAGCGGGTGGTCGTCGGGGAAGCCCTCGGGCACGTCGCCGGGCACCTCGATCGGTTCGAGGGGCTTGCGGAACGGGACGTTGAGGTGGACCGGCCCCGGTGGCGTGCCGGTCGACTCCGCGACGGCGCGGCCCGCGGTCGTCCGGACCGACCGGAGCTTGCGGTCGTCGGCCTCGGGCTCGGGGAGCTCGGTGTACCACCGGACCGCGTCGCCGTAGAGCTTCTGTTGGTCGACGGTCTGGTTCGCGCCGGAGTCTCTGAGCTCGGGCGGCCGGTCGGCGGTGAGCACGACCATCGGGACCCGGGCCTGATTCGCCTCGATGATCGCGGGATGGAAGTTGGCGGCCGCGGTGCCCGAGGTACAGACCAGCGGCGTCGGGCGCCCGGTGCGCTTGGCCCGCCCGAGCGCGAAGAAGGCCGCCGACCGCTCGTCGAGGTGCGAGAACACGGTGAGGTCGCTGTCGGCGAACGCCACGGTGAGCGGCGTCGACCGGCTCCCGGGCGCGATACACACCGCCTCGATCCCGGCGGCCTCGAACTCGGCGACGAGGGCCTCGGCCCACAGCGCGTTGCGGTTCGGCGCCGGGGCGTCCGAGCGGTCGGTCATCGCTGGAGTTCGTCGAGGATCGGCCGGTACTTCAGCTGGACCTCCTCGTACTCGGTCTCGGGGTCGCTGTCGGCGACGATGCCGTTGCCGGCGAACAGCGTCACCCGCCGGTCGGTCGCGACCCCCGACCGGAGGCCGACCGCGAACGTGCCGTCGCCGTCGGCGTCGAACCAGCCGACGGGCGCGGCGTACCACCCGCGGTCGAAGCTCTCGACCGCCCGGATGGTCGCCAGCGCCTCCTCGAGCGGGAGCCCGCCGACCGCGGGCGTCGGGTGGAGCGCCTCGGCCACCGAGAGGACGTGGCCGGCGTCGTCGGGGAACTCGGCCTCGACCGGGGTCCAGAGGTGCTGGATGTTCGCGAGCTTCCTGACCTGCCGGTCGCCGACCCTGACCGAGCCGGCGAGGGGGCCGAGCTGGTCGCGGATCGTCTCGACGACCAGCTCGTGCTCGTGGCGCATCTTCTCGCTGTCCCGGAGGTCGGCTTCGAGTCGCTCGTCTTCGGCGTCGGTCTCGCCCCGCCCGACCGACCCTGCGAGCGCGTCGGTCTCGACCGTCCGGCCCCGGAGAGTCGCGAGCCGCTCGGGCGTCGCGCCGAAAAAGCCCGCCTCGGCGGTCGGCTCGAAGAGGAACCGGAAGCAGTCGGGGTACGACTCGCCGAGGCGTTCGAGGACGTCCGGAATCGGGACGGGGCCGTCGAGGTCGGCCGAAAGCGCCTGCGCGAGGGTGACCTTCCGGAGGTCGCCGCGCTCGATGCGCTCGACCGCGCCCCGGACCTGCGCGGCCCACTCCTCGCGGGTCGCTGTCGGCTCCGTGGCGACGACCGACGGGAGGCGGCTCTCGGGCGCGTCGTCGACGAGACGCTCGCGGACCGATTCGAGCTCCTCGTCGACGGTCTCGGGCGCGCTTTCGGGCACCGAGACGGTCAGCCACGTCTCGCCGTCGGCGCGGGTCAGGAGGGTGCGCGGGAGCACGAAGTGGGCCGGCGGGAACCCCCGCCACGGCGCGAGCGCTTCGTGATCGTCGTGAAACGAGAACCCGCCGAACAGCCGCGGACGGGCGACCCCGGGCCCGTCGTACTCGACCCCGTCGAAGAGGTCGGCCGCGTCCTCGCGGACGGACTCGAAGCGGTTCGGATCGGTCGCGATGATCCGGGCCGCGCTCCCGCCGCCCGCGAACTCCGGCCCGTACGGGCTGGTCCAGTAGACGCGAGGGGCGTCGCGCCCGGCGAGAAACGACCGGGCGGCGCAGTCGGGTAGCTGGCAGGCCCGGCTCGCGACCGCGGAGCCGGTCGGTTCGGCCGACACCTGTCCGTCGCGGGGCGATGACTCCATTCAGTCGGACTCAGGGTCGGGAACCCTTCAGTCTAACTGTATCGCTGTTCGCGCCACGGGTTCGCGGTGTCGGAGTAGCCCCGCTTCTCCCAGTAGCCCCGCTCGGGGTCGGTGAGGAACTCGACGCTGTCGACCCACTTCGCGCCCTTGTAGGCGTACTTGTGCGGCGTCACTACCCGGAGCGGGCCGCCGTGTTCGCGCGCGAGCGGCTCGCCGCCGTACTCGTAGACGAACAGCACTTCCTCGCGCATGCACTCTTCGAGGGTCAGATCGGTCGTGTAGCCGTCGAGCGCGGAGAACATGACGTGGACCGCCTCGTCGTCGACGCCCGCCCGCTCGGCGAGCGTCGCGAACGGGACGCCAGTGAACTCGCAGTCGAACTTGCTCCAGCCGGTCACGCAGTGAAAGTCCTGACGCTGGGTCTCGGTCGGGAGGTCTCTGAACGCCTCCCACGAGAACGCCAGCTCGTCGTCGACGGCGCCCGAGACGGTGAACTCCCACGTCTCGGGGTCCCAGTCGGGGGTCCCGCCCTTCGAGAGGACCGGAAACTTGCTGGTCTCCCGCTGGCCCGGCGGGAGGCGGTCGCCGTCGAACTCCTCGTGGAGGTCGGTCACGTCCGTGAGGCTCATGTCCCGTGGTCGGGCTGGGAGACAAGTAGGTCTATCGACTCGGGGCGATTCGGCTCGCGACCGACCGCGAAAACCGCGTGTTTCGCGGTCGTAACCCGACGTTTCCCGAGAGAAACGTGGGGTACTCGCGGGCATCGACTCAATAACAAAGGACGCGTGGCCAAAGATTCGAGTTGCATGGCGATGCAAAAACAAACCCAAGACAGTGGTAGCGGAGCGGCGATGGAGGCCGCCGAGGACTCGACGACCGACATCGCGGTTCTCGCGTCGGTAGCGTCCGTCGCGCTCTCGTGGTATCAGTTCTTCGTTCGGGGCGACCGCGAGATGGGGCTGTTCGTCGGCCTGTGGGCGCCCACGATCATCGGGTTCGCCAGCTACTTCAATCAGAAGCGGATGGAGCGAAAGCTCGCGTCGCTGGGTCCGAGCCGGATCAAAGACTCGATCGAGCAGATGCTGAGCGGCCGATAACCGCCGCCCGAACCCCTTTATTTAATCGTCCGAGCGCTGTCCGGCGGTCGGTCCCGCGAATTCCGACTGAGTGAGTCTGAGTTACGACTCCCCGAACAGAATTTTCGGTAGTAGATAAAACCTTTAGGAACACTCGAACTCTCCCCGTCAGACTTAAGAACACCCCTCCCGAAGCCACCAATGTTCCAATGCCGAAGGTAGAGATAACTATCCCGGAGCACCTCGAAATGCAGATCGCCCAGATGGTCGAACAGGGCGAGTTCGTCAACCGCGAGGAAGCGATCGAGGACCTCCTCTCGACCGGCCTGAAAGCCTACAAGACGAGCGGCCCCATGGACGACGACGACCGCGAGCCCGGCCTCGAAGACGAAGGCATGATGGGTCACGAAGACGAGTACGTCTTCTAGCTCTCCCTTTCTCTCGTGGGACCCGTTCTCAGAAACCCTTAAACCGAACAGTTCCCTACCCACGTCCATGCACAAAGACGAGCTTCTCGAACTCCACGAGGAGATGGTCCTCATCATGGAGTACTTTCAGGACCGCGAGAGCGTCGCCGACGGGCTGTTCGACCCCTACGAGGAACTGGACGTCGACCCCTCGCACGTCCACAAGTCCAAGAGCGAGCACAAACACGCCGTATTCGTCCTCGGCAACGCGCTCGCGACCGCGATGAGCGACGACGAGTTCAGCGAGGCCGGCCGCATCGGCAAGCGCATGCAGGAACTCGCCGACGACGCCGAGTCTAAGATCTAAAACGACACTACGACCTTTTGCCGCGGGCGCGCCCCGAGCGGCGCGCCCTTGCAAAAGCTCGATCAAAAACACGGCGTCACCGCCTCAGTCACACCCTCGCTTCGCTCGGGGTGTTCCTTCGACGGTTCCTTGGTCCGCTCGCTCCCTTCGGTCGCTCGCGGCGGATTGTGGTGTGGGTCCGTGGAACGTGTCCCCGAGCTACGCACTGTTTTGTGACCTTCGTGACTCCCATCGTCCACGGGAGGCGAGCAATTGTACCGAGAGCGAGGGCGAAGCCCGAGCGAGCGGACCAAGGAACCCCCGAAGGGGGTGACGCAGGATTTTGATCGAGCTTTTGCAAGGGCGCGCCGCGAGCGGCGCGCCCGCAGCAAAAGGTCGCGGGCCGCAAGATATTTAGAAGGGCTTTGGCTTGACCGTAACATGGAAACGCGCACGGTCGAGCAGGTCGAAGGCTGGAACTCCCGTCCGTTTTCGGACGGGTACGCCGGCCTGCGCGAACTCTCTGACGGGGAGTTCTCGGGGGCGGTACGAACGGGTGGGGCGTGGCTGTTCATGCTCAACGGGCGGGCAATCGGCGTCCACGAGGGCGATCTGGACGACTTCGAGGACGCCGACGGAACCGCGTACGCCGCGCCACACCCCTCGCTCCCGCTGCTCTTCAGCATGCAAGAGACCGGCGGCGACACGCGAGCCAAGTACTACACCAACGACACGCCGCTGACGGAGGTCGATTCGACGCTCAGCGACGGCGGGTTCACTGGTTTCATCGAACTCAGCGAGAACGTCCTGAGCGGGGACTACTACGTCGCCTACTACGGCGGGCGCTCGATGAGCGTGGCGTTCGTCGGCGCGAGCGAACAGGTCGTCTCCGGCGATGAGGCGTTCGAACGGGCGGCCGACGAGGTGGGCATCTACAAAGTCACCGACGTCGACATCGACGTGATCGACCTCCCCGAACCCGAGGAGCCCGACGACCCCGCCCCGGATGCTCCGAGCGCCGGCGGCGCTGACGGCGGGACGGCCCCGGACTCGACGCCCGCCACCGGACGCGACCAGCGCCGAGGGCCGTCCGAGGAGGCCGACGCCTCGCCGGCGACCGACGCGACCGAGACCGACCCCTCCCGAGGCGGCGATCCGTCCGAAGCCCGAGACGCGTCCGGGACGGAGACCGAGAGACGAACCGCGTCCGGGACGGGCAGTCGGTCCGAGCGCGCGGACGCGCGAGATAACGCCCCGCAAAGTGCTCGGGAGCGTGGCGACCAGTCGGCGCCCGGTGGCGGACCGACCGCCGAGGCGTCGACCGACGCCGGCGACGCCCCGGCCGAACGCTCTCCCGATACCTCATCGGCCGAGTCCGCCCCGACCGAGGCGACCACCGGAGCCGAGGTCGCCGATACCGACTCCGCGGAGCCGGCCGGTGGCGCCGCGAGCGCCGAGGTGCAATCCGAGCCGACGCCGAGCGCGGCGGCGGACGAATCGCCGGCCGACGCCGGCGAGGACGAGCCGACCACGCCGACCGGTTCGGGCGAATCGTCGGACGAACGCCAGAGCGACGACGGCGAGATGTTCGAAGGCGAGGCCGAGTGGCGCGAGACCACCACGATTCCCTCGCTCGACCCCGACCGGACGGCCGACGACGCGGGTCCCGAGCGGACCGGCGAGCGCGCCGCGGCGGGGTCGACCCCCTCGCCGTCGCCGTCGGGGTCGGCGACCGAGAGTCGCGGCGGTTCCGAGCCCTCGAACGGGTCGGCGGGCCGACGCTCCGGAGCGGCGGACCGTTCGCGGACCGACGACCCGCGGGCGAGCGGCGAGTCGAGCCGAGCGTCGAAGGCCCGCGAGCCGTCTTCGGGCGAGTCGACGGACGACGCCGACGAGCGCGTCGCGGAGGTCCGGTCGGAGCTCCGCCAGCGCACCAAGGAGGTCGAGAAACTCAAGCGTCGGCTCTCGTCGATCAAGTCCGAGCGCGACGAGTTGGCGCGCGAGCGCGACGCGCTCCGCCAGGAGGTCGACCGCCTCGAATCCGAACTCGACGCGGCCGAATCGGGCGGCTCGGTCGACGCGAGTTCGCGCCTCGGCGCGGGCGAGGCCTTCGAGGGGACGAACCTCTTCGTTCGCTACCGCTCGAAGGGCGACGCGACCCTCGAACAGGCGGCCGCGGGGGACGCAGAGCCCGACGAGGTGAACGCGAACCTCCAGCTCGAACACCACACCCAGTTCGAGGCGGCCGACGTCGCGGTCGACGGCGCGCGGTTCGAGGAGTTTCTCACCGACTCCTTCGAGTACCGGTTCGCCTCGTGGGTCGTCGAACAGCTCCTCTACGAGATCCGAGAGACGGGCTACGAGAGCCGCCTCCAGGGGCTCTACGATGCGATCTCCAAGATCGACCGGGTCGACTTCCACGGGTCGGTCGGCGCGGGCACCGACGGCGACGACACCCGCCAGGAGACGTTCGACGTCATCATGCGCGACCGGATGGGAAACCCTCTGATCGTCGCGGACCTAAACGACTCGCGTGACCCCACGACAGGGGAGATGATGGGATCGCTCGTCGACGCCGCGACCGGCGTCGCGCAGGCTCACGGAGAACTCGTCGGCGCGTTCCAGGTGACCGAGAGCTTCTTCGAGCCCGCGGCCCTGGAGACGACGGAAACGGCGACCAGCGGCGGCCTTCTGAGCCGCGAGAAGAGAGCGAGTTTCGTCAAGCTCTCGCGGAAACGCGGGTTCCACCTCTGTTTAGTCGAGTCCCGAAGCGGCGGCTTCCACCTGAACGTCCCGGAGCTTTAGTTCTCGGCTTCGGGCGTTTCGCTGATCTTCATCTCCTCGAGCTTCGCGGTCGTCTCGTCGATCTTACCGTCGAGTTCGGAGACGAACTCCTCGGTGCGCTCGGTCGTGATCGCACCCTGGCTCGAGGGTTCGATGAGGTTCTCCTCTTCGAGAACCCGGAGGGAGTACCGAACCTTGTGGTGGGGGTAGCCGGTCTCGTTCGACATCTTCACGATGCCGATCGGTTCGCTCTCGATGACCATCTTCAGCACCTGAAGATGTCGTTCCAGCATATCGACTTCCTTCTCCAGTCTATCTATCATGGCATGTGTTAACTTGTCTTAGAGGGTTTTAAAAGTTATTGTCCCGGACCGCGGTGTTCCGGATCAGATCGATGCTTGTCGGTGCGAACAGTTAACGGTTCTGGTCAGGCCGTCCGGTGTCGGCGATCCGGTGTATCCTCGATAGTGCGCTTTTCGCACACCGGTCGCGAAGTAGTATCCACGGACGTGCATTTTCGGGGCGTAACGATCGAAATCGGTTTAGGGAATCGGCGAGAATCACTCCGCGTAATGACCGTAACTATCGTCGGATCGCAACTCGGAGACGAGGGCAAGGGCGGGGTCGTCGACCTCTTCGGCGACGCCGCCGACGTCGTCGCTCGCTATCAGGGCGGGGACAACGCGGGCCACACCGTCGTCGAGGGCGGGACGGAGTACAAACTCTCGCTCGTCCCGAGCGGCGCGGTGCGGGACAAGGTCGGCGTGCTCGGCAACGGCTGTGTGGTCAACCCCGCGACGCTGTTCGAGGAGATCGACGACCTCCGCGACCGGGGGCTGGCTCCCGACGTGCGGGTCGCCGAGCGCGCGCACGTCATCCTCCCGTATCACCGCGTGCTCGACGGCATCGAAGAGGAGGCCAAAAGCGACTCGGACATGAAAGTCGGCACGACGGGCCGCGGGATCGGGCCGACCTACGAGGACAAGGTCGGCCGGCGCGGGCTCCGGATCGCCGACCTGCTCGATCCGGAGGGCCTCCGCGAGAAACTCGAGTACGTGGTGGCCCAGAAGCGCGCGCTCGCCGAGGACGTGTTCGGCGTGGACGTCGACGGACCCGACGCCGACGAGGAGATCGGATCGGCGTTCGACGTCGACGCGATCCACGAGGAGTACAGCGAGTACGGACGCCGGCTTCGCGAGGAGGACATGACCGTCAACGCCGGGGCCTTCCTCGCCGATCGCATCGAGCGCGGCGAGGAGGTCATGTTCGAGGGTGCACAAGGCACCTCGATCGACATCGACCACGGCAACTACCCCTACGTCACCTCCTCGAACCCCACCGCGGGCTACGCCGCGACCGGGACGGGCGTCGGCCCGACGACGGTCGGGCGGGGCGAGGTCGTCGGGATCGTGAAGGCGTACCTCTCGCGGGTCGGGTCGGGGCCGCTCCCGACCGAACTGAAAGGCGACGACGAAAGCGAGGAGCTCGCCGAGTACATCCGCGAGGAGGGCGGCGAGTACGGCACCGTCACGGGCCGGCCCCGCCGGGTCGGGTGGCTCGATATCCCGATGTTGCGCCACGCCGCGCGCGCGAACGGCTTTACGGGCCTCGCGATCAACCACATCGACGTGCTGGCGGGTCTCGACGAGGTGAAGGTGGGCCACAGCTACGACCTCGACGGCGAGGAAGTGTTCACCCTGCCGGCCACCACCGAGCAGTGGGCCGACTGCGAGCCGAACCTCCGGCGGTTCGACGGCTGGTCGGACGTCGACTGGGCGGCGGTCGCCGAGGAGGGGTACGACGCGGTCCCCGAGAACGCCCGAGCGTACCTCGAGTACGTCAGCGACGAACTCGACACCGACATCTACGCGGTCGGCGTCGGCCCCGGTCGCGAGGAGACGGTCGTGCTCGAAGACCCCTTCGAGTGACCCCGAGGTGAGCGGACGGCCCGGAGTTCGGCCGGACGACCTATATAGGGCGGCGACGATTTAAGGAGACGCGGACTCTCTAGTTCTGCGCGGCGCGTCGGGGCGGCGCCGTCGACGCCACGACCACTGGACGGTGGACCGACCGCCGCGCGAGGAGAATGCAAAAAGTCGAGCTCATCTACGTGCACGCGCTGCTCGCGGCTGTTCACGAGTACCTCGCGGACCGTCACGATCTGCCCGAGTCGTTCCCGAAGTACGACGCCGAGGTAGGACCCTATCAGATCCAACACCGGAAGGCCGACCACGAGGCGGCGGCCCGCACGCTGGCCGCCCACATCGCCGACGAGCTCTCGACCGACGAGCCCGAGCCGGAACTGTCGGAGCCGTGACGGTCACCTCGGAGCCGGCCGTCGAACCGAACCGAGCGACGCCATCGAGCGGGGGTTCGCCCACCCGAAACCCGTCACGCTTTTGGCCCGTCCCCACACAGTCCAACCCATGAAGGAGTCGCTGATGGACATCATCTGTTGTCCGCTGGACAAGCAGGAGCTCGAACTCGACGCGACCGAGACCGACGACGAGGAGGTCCTCGCGGGCACGCTGACCTGCACCGAGTGCGGTGAGACCTACCCGATCGAAGACGGCATCCCGAACCTGCTACCTCCCGACATGCGGGACGTCGAGGCCTGAACTTTTTTCTACCCGGGCGCGAAGGTGTGAACCGAGTGTCAGAGAACCTCACCGTCCACCTGAACGACGACCGGCTCCACGACATCCGGACAGCGACCGCGTTCAAGGCGACCGGCTCGTTCGCCGTCGTGCTGAACAACGGCGACGCGCCGGTCCACGTCCACCTCCGGCTCGACGACGAGCTCTCGTCGGTGGCGTCGATCCGGGCGAACAACCACTTCGTGGGCGCCGACACCGCCCGGCAGGTGAACGTCGAGGTCGAGGACGGCCCCCGACCGGTCGACGGCCAGCTCAAGATCGTCACCGGTCACGGCGCCGAGACCGACTACGTCAGCGTCTCGATCGTCGACCCCGAGGAGAGCGAGGAGACCGTCGCGGTCGACGAGGCGCTCGCCGCACCCGCCCCGGACCGCGACCGCGACGACGACGCCGACGGTGGACTCGGCGGCGTCGACCCGGACCTCGGCGCGAACGCGCCGCTTGCGGCGCTCGGGCTGTTCGCGGTCGCGGTCGCCGCGAGCACCGCACTGCTGGCCGACAGCGCGGTCGTCCTCGTCGGCGTCGGGGCCGTGATCGCCAGTCTCGCGGCCGCCGGCTACCTTCTCGTCCGGTGACGCCCCGGTTCGTTCGGTCCGACAGCACCCAACCGTTTTACCCGTCGGCTCCGAGCCCACACCCATGTCACTCGCCGAAGACGCGCGCGCCGCGGTCCGGGATCGCCCCGTCCTGCTGGCCGCCCTGCGCGCGGGCGTCGTCAACTACACCGCCGCGGCGCGAGCGCTGGCCGACGACGTCGACGGCGACACCGAGTCGGTCGCGACCGCGCTCCGGCGGTTCGCCGAGACGCTCTCGGAACGTACGGTCGATTCGCGCGACGTCCGGGTCACCATGACCAGCGGCGTCGGGATCGCGAGCGAGGGGGCCGACGACCCGGTGCTCGCGGTCGGCGGGGTCGCGCTCGCACCCGGCGCGGGGTCGCTCACCGCCGTCCTCGCGACCGGCGAGGTCGACGCCGCGGCGCTGGCACACGTTCTGGGACGACTGGACGCCGAGGGCGCGGGCGTCCGGGCCGCGGGCCTCGCGGGCGAGGCGCTCGCGGTCGCGGTCGAGCGCCGCGACGGCCCCGACGCGCTCCGGATCGCCGAGGACGCGCTGGCGTCGGTCCCGACTCGCGACGGGACGGACGCCGACGGGTAGCGCTCCGACGGGCCCGTCGGCGCGTACTGTCCCTTTCGAATGTTTCAAACGGGCCGTGGGGCTACTAGTCGCCAATGACGCTCCAAGTGACGAACACGCTCTCGGGCGACCGGGAACCGTTCGAGCCCCAGGATCCGGACTCGGTGTTGCTCTACTACTGCGGGCTGACGGTCTCGGACTTCGCCCACCTCGGCCACGCCCGGTCGTGGGTCCACGTCGACGCGATGCACCGGTGGCTCGAACACGTCGGATACGACGTGCGCCACGTCGAGAACTTCACCGACGTGAACGAGAAGATCGTCGCGCGGACGGGCGAAGACGACCTCGGTGACACCGAGAGCGAGGTCGCCCGGACGTTCATCGGGGAGGTCATCGAGGACATGCGCTCGCTCAACCTCAAGCGCGCGGAGGTGTACCCGCGGGTGAGCGAGCACGTCCCCGAGATCGTCGACCTCGTCGAGACGCTGATCGAGAAGGGCTACGCCTACGAGTCGAACGGCTCGGTGTACTTCGACGTGACCGAGTTCGAGGAGTACGGCAAGCTCTCGAACCAGCGGGTCGAGGAGATGGAAGCTCAGGGCGAGGAGAGCGAGCGCGCCGAGAAGCGCAACCCCGCCGACTTCGCGCTCTGGAAGGCCGGCGAGGCCCACCCGGACAACGCGGGGCCGGGCGGCCAGACGTGGGACTCCCCGTGGGGCGAGGGCCGGCCCGGCTGGCACATCGAGTGCTCGGCGATGAGCATGACCCACCTCGGCGAGACCCTCGACGTCCACGTCGGCGGTCAGGACCTCGTGTTCCCCCATCACGAGAACGAGATTGCCCAGAGCGAGGCCGCGACCGGCGAGCAGTTCGCGAAGTACTGGCTCCACGTCAGCCTGCTTGAGACCGGCGGCGAGAAGATGTCCTCGTCGCTGGAGAACTACTTCACGGTCCGGAACGCGGTCTCGGAGTTCGGGTCGAACGCGGTCCGGATGTTCCTGCTGTCGACGGCGTACAACAGTCGCCAGACCTACAGCGAGGAGACCCTGAGCGAGGCGGTCGAGCGCTGGGAGCGCCTCGAACGGGGCTACGACCGGGCGGTCGAGGCGGTCGACGGCGTCGACGCCCGGACGAAAGTCGAGGACGGCGACCTCCGGGCGGCGGTCGCCGACGCCCGCGAGTCGTTCGCCGGTGCGATGAACGACGACTTCAACACTCGCGAGGCCATCGCGGCGCTACTCGAACTCGTCTCGGCGGTCAACAGGCACGTCGACGACCGCGAGACCTACGACTACCGGGCGCTCCGGGACGCCGTCGAGGCGTTCGAGGAACTGGGCGGTGAGGTGCTCGGGTTCGCGCTCGCCGCCGACGCCGAGGGCGACGTCCGACTGCTCGACGAGCTGGTCGAGCTCGTGCTCGACGTCCGCGAGCGCGAGCGCGAGTCGGGCAACTACGAGCGAGCCGACGACCTGCGCGACGAGCTCGCGGCGCTCGGCGTCGAGGTTCAGGACACCGACGACGGCGCCACGTTCCGGATCGAGTAGCCCGTCGGCTCCCGAGCGGCGAGATCGGCGGTCCCTCGTCGATCCTTTCGGTCGGCCTCGGTGGCCGTCGCCGGCCACGAGATTGATAAGGGCCCTCTGATTACCGGGCGAGTAGCATGAGGAAACCCGTAGCTACTGGCACGCTACTCGCCCTGCTGGTCGTCACCAGCGGGTGCGTCGGCGTTCTCTCTGGACCGGTCACGTTCGCCGCCACGGAGGCGACGGTGAGCGAGGCCGCGCTCGAATCGACCGGATACGAACACAACCGCACCGAGGAGATGGTGGTCAACCGCACCTTCTCGGCGGCGGGCCAGAGCAAGGACGTGGAGGTGACAAACTGGATCTCCGAGTACCACCAGAGCGTCGGCATCGAGGGGCTGGCCGAACAGCGCGTCGCGGTGTTCGCGACCTTCGCGAGCCCGACGGTCGAGGTGGTGGGCCAGTCGTTCAACCCGCTCGACGACTACGACAACCGCGAGCTCGCCGAGCAGTTCACCGCCCAACTCGCGAGCGTCGGCGACGTCCGCAGGGTCGGCAGTCGGACGATCACGATGCTCGATAGCGACGCGAACGTCACGAAGTTCGAGGCGACCGTGACCACCAGTACCGGACTCGAGTTCGACGCCTACCTCCACGTCACGAAGGTCGAACACGGCGACGACTTCGTGGGGGCGATCGCAGTGTATCCCAAACAGCTCCCCGACCAGCAGGCCGCGATCAACGAACTGATCCGCGGCGTCGAACACGAGGCGTAGCGCCAAACCCTTTTCTCGTTCGCGCGCGAGCCGCGAGTATGAACGGTGCGTTCGCCGCCGGAGCCGGGCTCACACTGCTCGGCCTCGTCGGCTATCTCGCGGGGCTCGTTGCCGCCTATCCCGGCCGGGCGTTCTCGGTGTCGGGCGTGATGGTCGGCATCACACTGCTCGCGATCGGTGCGGACACGACCGGCGCCGCGGGGGCCGACTCGTGACCGTCCGCTCGGTGGTGTACTCCGCCGACGGGACGACCGACTACACCGATCTGGCCGAGGCCCGAGGCGCCGACGGGACGACGTGGGTTCGGGTGTCGGACGGCACGCCGGCCGAACTGGACCGGGTGGCCGAGACGTTCGGTATTCACCCGCTGTCGGTCGAGGACGTGCGAAACGACGTGCGCCCGAAGACCGAGGAGTTCGACGACCACACCTTCGTCCTGCTGAAGACCGCCTCACTGCGCCGGGGCGAGACGACGTTCGAGGAGGAGATCCGAACCCGAAACGTCGGGCTGTTCGTGGGCGACGACTGGATCGTGTCCCTATCGACCCACGACCTCTCGGCGGTCGAGCGCGTCTGGGGGATGGTCGAGTCCGAGGAGGGCCGGCTCCTCCGACAGGGCGCGGACTTCGCGGTCTATCGGATCGTCGACGCGGTCGTCGACGACTACTTCGAGGTGCTCGACCAGATCGAAGACCAGATCGAGGCCGTCGAGGACGACGTGACCACGGCGGCCGACATCGACACGCTGGAGGTCATCAACAACGTCCGCCGGGAACTGCTCTCGTTTCGGAAACTGCTGTGGCCGACTCGCGAGGCCGCCGGCTCGCTCGCCCGCGGCGACCCCGACCAGATTCAGGAGTCGACCGAGAAGTACTTCCGGGACGTGTACGACCACCTCGTCCAGTTGGTCGATCTGACCGAGACCTATCGGGACCTCGCGAGCGGCGCGCGCGACATCTACCTCAACTCGCTGTCGCTGTCGACCAACGAGGTGATGAAGCGACTGACCGTCGTCGCGACCGTGGTCCTCCCGCTGACGTTCGTCGTCGGGGTCTACGGGATGAACTTCGAGGGGAGCCCGTACAACATGCCCGAGCTCGGCTGGACGTACGGCTATCCCGCCGTGATGGTCGGGATGCTCGGCGTGACGGTGGTGCTGGTGGCGTACTTCAGGCGGTCGGGGTACGTCTGAGCTGGCGAGCCGTCCGAAACCGGTTCGACTAAACCGCCGCCGTCCGACACCGTCAACGATGAGCACGCTCTCGCGGCTCGAAGCGCGGACCCCGCCGATGGCGGGGCTCGCGGTCGCGATCGTCGCGGTCAGCACCAGCGCCATCCTGATCCGATACAGCGAGGCCCCGAGCATCGTCAAGGCGCTCTACCGCGTGGTGTTTACCACGCTCATGCTCGCGCCGGTGGCGGTCACGCGCTACCGGGAGGACCTCCGGCGGCTCTCGGGGCGGGACGCGGCGATCGCGGTCGTCACCGGGGTCGCGCTCGCGGCTCACTTCGCGACGTGGTTCGAGAGTCTGGAGTGGACGACCGTCGCGGCGAGCGTCACGCTGGTCCAGTCCCAGCCGCTGTTCGTCGCGGTCGGCGCGTCCCTCCTGCTCGAGGAGACCGTCACCCGCCGGATGGCGGCCGGAATCCTGATCGCGGTCGCCGGGGTCGCGGTGATGTCGCTCGGGGGGCTGTTGTCGGGGGCGGCGCTCGCCGGCGCCCGACCATTGTTCGGCAACGGGCTGGCGCTGGTCGGCGCCGTGATGGCGGCCGGCTACGTCCTCGCGGGGCGGTCGCTCCGCCAGCGGGTCGCGCTCGTCCCGTACGTCACGGTGGTGTACGCCGTCTGTGCGCTCGCGCTGTTGGCGGTCGCGGTCGGTCAGGGCGCGACCGTGGCGCTGACCGCCTACGAGCCCACCGAGTGGCTCCTCTTTCTCGGGATGGCGATCGGGCCCGGGATCTTCGGTCACACGGTCATCAACTGGGCGCTGAAGTACGTCGAGTCGAGCGTGGTCAGCGTCACCCTGCTCGGCGAACCGGTGGGGTCGACCCTGCTCGCGCTCGTCCTGCTCGGGGAGGTCCCCGACGCGTTCACCGTCGCCGGCGGCGCGGTCGTGCTCGCTGGCATCTACGTCACCGCGCGAAGCCGTCCGTAGCGACGCCGAGTTCTCGGTCGGATTTCTGAACGCTCGACAGGCACGGCCTACGGCCGTATAGCCGACGGTTTGTGAACGGTCAGGCGCGTTCTGTTCGGGCGACAGCCGGTGGATAACAAAGGGCGGGTACGCCGGAAGTTGTCGGGTAACGATGTCGTGACGACCGATTCGACGGTTAAGACCGACGAAACGTCTCGAAACGCGCAATTTCCGACGAACCCCGACTCAGAATGCCCGAACGCCATCCCCGCCGCAGACGCCTCGAACGGCCTCGAAAGCGGCGGTACACCCACGCTAGCATCGATAAGCCGACCGAACCCGGACCGCCGACCCGCCAGAGACGCCCCGGAGGTGGGCGGGCGTGAGCCGCCGAGCCCAGGCCCGGGCGGTCCTGCTCGCCGGACTGCTCGTCGTCTCGTCGCTCTCGGTGGCCGGCGTCGGTGGCGCCGCGCCGTCGGGCGAGGCGACCACGTTCCACGTCTCGCAGGGCGAGGAGTGTTACGAGGTGTCGCCGATCTCCGGCGAGGAGAACGTCTCGGAGTTCTACGACTACCGGACGCCGAACGAGTCGTACACGTACTCCTCGCACGGGACTCAGGACATCCAGCAGAACCAAGCGAGTAACCTCTTTCTCTACCACGGAACCGAGGGAGTCAGTCTCGTCATGGTTCACGACAAGCTGGGGGACGGTCCGCACGGGAGCGCCATCACGTTCGACATCTCCGGGCTTCCGAGCGATCGGACGTGGGCGGTCGAGGACGACAGTTACGGCGAGAACACCGACGACAACTTCACCCACTCCGAAACCAGTTCGAGCATCGACTGGATGTGGCGGCCCGACCGAACTGACGGGGGCGCCGTCCGAGGGCTCGGCGGTGACGACTACGAGGAGATCACCATCGATCCCGGCTTCAACGAGGCCGCGGACGACTGGGGTAAGTGGAAGTGGACTGGCGGCGACAACCGGACCGAGGAGTGGCGGCTCCTCGGCGGCGACCAGTCCGAGGTCGCGTCGCTCGATCTCTCCCAGAGCGTGACGATCAAGAAGGGGAGTTGCCCCGACACCACCGACCCCGAGGCCTCGCTGACGGCCACGCCGAACCCCGTCGCGAACGATCAGGCGGTCACGCTCGATGCCAGCGGCTCCTCGGGCACCGGTAGCGACGTCGCCGAGTACCGCTGGGACTTCGAAAACGACAGCGAGATCGACCGGACGACCTCCGAACCGACGGTCTCCCGGACGTACGACACCCCCGGGACCTACACCGCGGCGGTGACGGTCGTCGACGGGGGCGACAACACCGCCACTACGACGACGGAGATCGAGGTCACAGCGTCCGATGGCGGGGACGAGACCGGCCTCGTGGCCGCCTTCTCCGCCGATCCGAACCCCGCCGGAAACGACGAGGCGATCACGTTCGACGCCGGCGATTCGTCCGGCGACGTCACCAGCTACGAGTGGGACTTCGGCGACGGGTCGAGCGCCACCGGCGAAACCGCCACGCACAGCTACGACGGCTACGGCGAGTACGAGGTCTCGCTCACGGTGACCGACGGCGAGGGCGACACCGCCACCGCGAGCGAGACCGTCACCGTCGAGGAGCGTGACCCCATCGAGTACCTCAACGAGAGCGCGGTCCGGATCAACGGCGACTTCGAGACGGTGTACGTCCACGCGCCGTTCTACGCCACCGACGGCGCCGGAGCCGACGACCTCGACCTCGGCCCGGTCAGCGGCACTACCGTGCTCGAAGCCCCCGACAGCGGTCAGTGGGGGCCCGTGATCCGTGAGGTCTCCGTCTACGACGGCGATCGGACCGGCGACGCCGTCGCGACCAGACAGAACCCCGACTACGAGTCCCAACTCGCGGCGGTCCGCCCCGAGCGTCCGAGCACCTTCGTCGAGAGCGCGACCCGGGTCGGCGACGGCACCTACGAGGTGACGTTCGGCTACGAGAACCCGAACGACGCCGAGATGTCGCCCGCGGTCAACGAGTTCGGAGCCGGCAACGTCGACGCGGAACCGCCGTCGGTCTTCGAGCCCGGGCGCAACACCTTCACAGTGACGTGGACGCCCGAGACCGACGACTCGAACCTCGTCTGGCAGACCGACTTCGGGAACTTCGACCTCGGCGCGGCCACCGCGACGAGCCCGACGGCCGCCCAGATCGAGGCCGACGCCGAACCTCCGAGCGCGCACATCGACGCGCCCGAGACGGCCACCGTCGGCGAGACGATCAGCCTCGATGGCTCCGGATCGACCGACGACGCCGGCGTCGTGGGCTACCACTGGCAGTTTGGCGACGGGACGACCGCGATGGGCGAGACGGTGACTCGCACCTACGACGAGCCCGGCGAGTACGAGGTCTCGCTCACGGTGAACGACGCCGCGGGCAACACCGACACCGCGACCCACCTGCTCACGGTCGAGAAAGCCGACTCGGCGCCGCCCAAAGACGACGACCCGAAGGACGACGACGGTCCGACCGCGAAGCTCACCCTCTTGACCGACACCGCAGACTTCGGTGAGAAGGTCGGCTTCGACGCGAGCGACTCGAAAAGCGACGCCGACATCGAGGAGTACCGGTGGAACTTCGACGGCGACGACGAGATCGACCGCCGGACCAACACGAAAGACAACAGCACCGTCTACCACCGAGTCCACAAGATCTACGACGGGCCCGGGACCTACACCGCCTCGGTGACCGTCGTGGACGCGAACGGCGACAAAGACATCGCCGGCGCCCAGATCACCATCGAGCGGAACGACCACACGAAACCCGGCGCGACGCTCCACGTTCCTGAGACCGCCGAGGTCGGCCAGAAGGTCCACCTGAAGGCGACCGACCTCACCGGCGTCGAGTCCGGGGTCTCACACATCTGTTGGGTCGTCGTCGACGGCGACGAGCACAACCACGACAAGCCCGAGGGCGAGACCGCGACCCACGTCTTCGACTCGCCCGGCGACAAGACGGTGAAGCTCCACATCGTGGACAAAGCCGGCAACAAGAACATGATCGAGCGGACGATCACCGTCGAGGAGGCCGACGGCGGGAGCGATTCCGGCGACGCGAACGACGGTGACGACGGCGACAAAGAGCCCGTCGTCGACGATCCCGACGACGGGGCCACCGGCGGCGGGATCGGAACCGCCAGTCCGAACCGCGGATCGAGCTCGAACGACGATTCGAACGAGCGCAACGACCGCACGATCGCCTCGCTCGGCGACGACGCCGGCGAAGTCGTCGTCGAGTCGAGCGGCGCGAGCCTGACGGTCAACGAGACCGCGCCCGCGGACGTGCGGGCGCCGACCGCCGCGGCCGACGGCTTCGAGGCCCTGTCGTACGTCACCGTCGCGGACGCCGACGGCGCGAACGCGACGTTCACCGTCTCGAACGACCGGCTGGCGGCGGCCGACGCCGCCCCCGAGCACGTCTCGCTGTTCCGATACGAGAACGACTCGTGGACCCCGGTCGACGTCGAGCGCCTGAACGAGACCGACGACGCCCAGCGGTTCGGCGCGAACGCCACCGACGGCACCTACGCGGTCGGCGTCGAACGGCCCGCGACCGCGATCGCCGGCCTGTCGGTGCCGGGCGACCGCGTCGCGCCCGGCGACCGGGCGACCGTCACCGCGACGGTTGCCAACGACGGCCTCGCGGAGGGCACCCACGAGGTCGAACTCACCGTCGACGGCGAGGTGGTGGCGACCGAGTCGGTCACCGTCCCGGCCGACTCGACCCGCGAGGTCGAGTTCGCTCGGCAGTTCGACGACCCCGGCGTCTATCAGGTGAGCGTCGACGACGAGCGCGCCGAGATCGTCGTCGAGGGCATCGAGACCGCCGAGGCGACGACCGAGGCGGGTCCCGCGACGTCCGAGTCGACCGAGACGACGACCGAGAGCACCACCGACGGCGGCGTGCCCGGCTTCGGCGTCGGCGCGGCGCTGGTCGCGGTGCTCGCGGCCGCGCTCATCGCCCGTCGGCGGTCCTGACGGCGCGATCGCATTCGCGGTTCTTTTTAAGCCGGCGCTGTCGGCGGTTAGGCTTCGAGGACGCCGCGACGCCGACTCGGCCTAGGTTCGGACAGCCGACGTATAACAAAGACCGACTCGCCGCAAAGCCGGGGTGACTCGGCGCCCAGAGCCGCGACTCGACCGCGCGGACGGGTCGACCGCCCGGCTCTGTGCGGCGCTGGCCCCCACAATGACTCAGATACGCTCTTACGCCGCGGTCGTGGTCGTCGCGCTCCTCGTCGTCGCGCCGGTGGCGCCCCACGCGGTCGACACCGCGAGCGCCGCCGAGAACGCGTTCGTCGTCGAGCAGGGCGACCGGTGTTTCGAGGTGTCGCCGCTGGAGGGCGGCGAGGATGTCGTCGACTTCTACGATTACCGCAGTCCGATCGACGACGAGGAGTACACGTACAGCACCTACATGCCGTCGACTCTCCCCCGAGAGGACACCAGCCGGTTGTTCCTCTACGACGGGCCCGAGGGCGTGAGCCTCGTGATCGTCCACAACGAGCGCGGCGCGAGCGGCGGCGGGAGCGCCGCGACGTTCCGGTTCTCGGGACTGCCCGGCGACGGCGAGTGGGCGCTCGTCGACGACAACTACGACGACCGGGACGACCGGATCTCCCGGGACCGGATCGACTGGACGTGGTACGGCGACCGCACCGACGGCGGGATCTTCCGAGGCATCGACGCCGCCGACACCCGGATCACGATCGACCCCGCGTTCGACGAGCGGGCGGCCCTCTACGACGACCTCGATCGGACCGGCGAGGTCCGGGCGTGGCAGTTCCTCTCGGGGAGCGTCGACGATCCCGCGACGACCGACCTCCGGATGAGCCGACCGATCACGATCCGAGCCGGGAGCTGTACCGACTCGTCGGCGCCCGACGCCGCGCTCGCCGCGGGCGACGGCGTGGCCGGAGTTCCGGTCTCGCTCGACGCGAGCGGCGCGAGCGACGACCGGGGCGTCGCCGAGTACCGGTGGGACGTCGACGGCGACGGCGAGGTCGAGCGGACCACGTCGACGCCGTCGATCGATCACGTCTACGACGACCCCGGCGAGTACCGGGCTCGGGTGACCGTCGCCGACGCCGCGGGCAACACCGACGCCGCGGCCGCGAACGTCACCGTCGAGGCGGACGCGCCCCCGGAGGCGGCCGTCACTGTCGCGACCGACGCGCCGACCGAGGGGTTCCGGACCGTCCTCGACGCGACCGCCACCGTCGACGACGTGGGGGTCGCGAGCTACCGGTGGGACCTCGACGGCGACGGCGAGATCGAGCGAACGACCGACGGGCCCCGGACGGGGTACGTCTACAACGAGAGCGGGACCTACGAGGCGAGCGTGACCGCCGTCGACCGCGGCGGCTCCGAGGACACCGCGACCGTTTCGGTGTCGGTCGGGGCCGACGAGTCGCCCGCGCCGACGATCGAGGTGGCGGCACCGGCCGACCCCGTCCGGGGCGAGCAGTTCGTCTTCGAGGCCGGAAACACCACCGACGACACCGGGATCGACACCTATCGGTGGGCGTTCGGCGACAACGCGACCGCGACCGGCGAGACGGTGACCCACCGATTCGACGCCGCGGGGAGCTACGAGGTCGCGCTCGAAGCGACCGACGAGGGGGGCAACGCGGCGACCGCGACGGTCGACGTCGAGGTGCTGGCGCCCGACGAGACCCCGCCGACGGCCGCGGCCAGCGCCGACCCACCGACCGTCGAAGCCGGCGCGAGCGTCACCCTCGACGCCGCCGACGCGACCGACGACCGCCGGATCGCGAGCTATCGGTGGGCGTTCGGCGACGGGTCGACCGGCTCGGGCGAGACCGCGAGCCACATCTACGACGAGCCGGGGACCTACACCGCGACCGTGACCGTCACCGACGCCGCCGGCAACGCCGCCACCGCCAACGCGACCGTCGAGGTCGTCCGCGCTCGGCCGCCGAACGTGAGCGCCACGGTCCCCGACGCGGTCGGAGTCGACGCGACGCTCGACGTCGAGGGATCGGCCGCCGATCGGAGCCGGATCGCGGGCTACCGGTGGGCGTTCGGCGACGGGGCGACCGCCCGGGGGCCGACCGCGAACCACAGCTACGACGACCCGGGCAACTACACGGTGACCCTGACCGCGACCGACCGGGCGGGCAACGCCAACCGGACCGCCGCCAGAGTGCGGGTGTTGGGGCCGGACCGAACGACGCCGACCGCCGCCCTCTCGGTCGAGGACGAGCAGGCGAGCGTCGGCGACGACGTGACCTTCGACGCGACGAACAGCAGCGACGACCGAGGCGTCGCCGAGTACCGGTGGACGTTCGGCGACGGGGAGACCCGGACCACGGACGCGGCGCGCGTCGACCACGCCTACGGCGAACCGGGGTCGTACAACGCGACGGTCACCGTCGTCGACGTCGCGGGCAACGACGACACCGCGGCGGCCGTCGGCGTCCGGGTCACCGAGGAGCAGGCGATAGGAGACAGTGGCGGCGGCGGAAGCGCCGGTGGTGGCGGAAGCGGCGGTGGCGACGATAGCGGTGGAAGTGGCGGCGGGGGCGGCGGAGGCGGAAGCGCCGGAGGCGGCGGCTCTGTGTCCGTCCTCACCGAGACCGAGGCTCGCGGCCCGAACGCGACCGCCGTCGACGTGCGCAACGCGCGGGGCGACGAGACCGTCACGGCTGACCTGCCCGCGACCGACGCCGCCGACCAGACCGGCCTTCGGTTCCGGGCGGTCGAGATCGACCTCGCGACCGACGACCCGCACTTCGTGGTCGAGACCGCTCGCGGCGCCGACGGTGGGGCAGAACTGCCGGCCGACGAAGCGTTCGGGAGCCTCGCCGTCGGCGCGAAGTACCTCGACGCCGCGTCGGTCGAGCGCGTCGTCTACGTCGCGACGGTCGCGCGCGACCGCCTCGACGCCGCCGGGGTGGGCCCCGACGACCTCGCGGCGTACCAGCGCCGCGACGGCGAGTGGTCGGCCCTCGACGCGACCGTCACCGACCGGGGCGAGCGCGTCCGGGTCCGAGCCACGGCCGACGCGATCGGCGCCCTCGCTGTCGGGGCCGACAGACCGTACGCCGTGACCGAGGCCACGCTCGCGGCCGAGTCGGTCGCGGCCAGCGATTCGATCGCGGTGAACGCGACGGTCCGCAACGAGAGAGCCGATTCCCGGACGTTCGCGGTCGACCTGACCGCGGACGGCGAGCCGGTCGCCACCGAAACGGTCGCGGTGCCGGGCGGGGAGACCGCCGCGGTCGCGTTCGAGCGCTCGCTCGCGCCGGGCACCCACGAGGTCGCCGTGGCCGGCGAGCCCGTCGGGACGGTGTCGGTCGCCGACCCGGTCGCGGACATCGCGGTCGCCGACCTGTCGGCGAACGCCTCCCGGATCGACGCCGGCGACCGGGTCGCGATCACCGCGAGCGTCGAGAACCGCGGCGCGAAAGACGGCCAGCGCGAACTCGCGCTCGGACTGTTCGGCGAGGCGGTCGCGACCGAGACCGTCGCCGTGCCCGCCGGCGAGCGCCGGTCGGTCACGTTCGTCCGGGAGATCGGCGCGGCGGGCGACTACACCGCGAGCGCGGGCGGGGAGACCGTCGAGATCGCGGTCGTCGAAACCGGTCCCGACGCAACCGACTCGTCGGCGCCCGACGCGTCGATCCCGGGCTTGGGCGCGAGCGGGGCGTTGATCGCTCTCGTCGGGGCACTGCTGGTCGCGGCGCGCCGGGGGCGGGCGGGCGACCGCTAGTCGGCGTACTCGGGGCGCCGTTCGTACTCGATCGGGTCCCGGACGCCGACATTCTGGAAGGCCTTGAGCCGGAACGCGCAGGCGTCGCAGGTGCCACACGCCGGCGACTCGGCCCGGTAACAGCTCCAGGTGTCCTCGTAGGGGACCCCGAGTTCGACGCCGCGGTCGGCGATGTCGGTCTTCGACAGCTCGGCGAACGGCGCCCGGATCTCGACGTGGGTGTCGTCTCTCGTTCCGGCGTCGACGACCCCCTGAAACGCGTCGAAGAACGCCGGCCGGCAGTCCGGATACCCCGAGAAGTCCTCGGTGTGGGCGCCGATGAAGACGGCCTCGCAGTCGTTGGCCTCGGCGTACGACACCGCCATCGCGAGCAGGTTCGCGTTCCGGAACGGGACGTAAGACGTCGGGACCGACTCGGAGTCGAGGTCGGCGTCCGCGATGTCCATCTCGTCGTCGGTCAGGCTCGACCCGCCGATCGCCGCGAGGTGGTCGGTTTCGATCCGGAGGAAGTCCGCGGCGTCGACTTCCTCGGCCAGTCGCTCGGCGCACTCGTACTCTTTGTCCTCGGTTTCCTGTCCGTAGGAGGTGTGCAACAGGTAGAGGTCGTAGCCCTCGGCCTGGGCCTCGTAGGCGGCGGTGGCGCTGTCCATCCCGCCGGAGACCAGGACGACGGCCCGCTTCGATGTGCTTTCGGTCATACTCGACTACTCGCACGCGAATACTATCAACGATGCGGTCGCGCGGCCGAAACCGACAGCGATAATACACGAACGGCTGACGTGTCCGTATGGGTGCAATTTCGTCGCTCTCCACGACGGGCCGGACGCTCGCGCGAAATAGCAGTCTGTTCGGCGCGGCGTTCGTCGTCACGCTGGTCTCTTTCCTCCCGACGGGACTGTCGGTCCTCCTCCCGCCGCCGACCGCCGGGGTGGTGATGGTTCCGCTGTCGGGGCTCTCGCTGTTGGTCGTACCGTTCCTGACGGGCGGACTGCTCTCGATGGCCCGAGAGGGACTCGACGGGACCGCCAGCTTCGAGACGTTCCTCGCGGGCGGCCGGAAACACTATCTGCGACTGCTGGCCGCGATCGTCCTGTTCGTGGTGCTGTTCGGCGCCATCGGCGCCGTGCTGGGGATGGCGGCGATCGCCGCGTTCGCGGTGGGCGTCGGCGCCGGGTCGGCGGCGATCACAGAGGCCAGTCTGGTCGCGCTGGCGATTCTGGGCGTGCTCGGGGTCCTCGCGGTGGGGCTACCCGTGTTCTTCCTGCAGTTTTACGCCGCGGCGGTGGTCGTCTCGGACCTCGGGGTCGCGGCGTCGTTCAAGCGGAGCGCCGGCCTCGTCCGCCGGAACCTCGTCTCCGCGCTCGGGTACTCCGCCGTCTCGCTCGCGATCGGCGCGGTCGGCGGGCTCTTGGGCGTTTTCTTCACGCTGTTCGGCGGCGCCGGCGTCGAGTCCCCGGCCCCGGGCGCTGGCGCCGGCGCCGGCCCGGGTGTGGGCACGGGAGTGCCGGAGGTGGCTCCGGGCGTCCTCGTCGCGGTCGGCGCGGCGATGGTCGTCCTCACGGCCCTGCTCTCGGCGTTCGGGGTGACCTATCAGGTCGCGTTCTACGACGACTGTCTCGACTCGCTCGCCTAGGTCTCGGGCGCGTCGTTCCAGAGGTTGACGTGGAGCCGCGGGGTGTATCGGAAACCGTACTCACGGGCGAGTTCGGCGGCGACGGGTCGGGTCTCCTCGATCCGATCGCGGGTCGCGCCCTCCGGCATCAAAAGCACGTCGGCGTCCCGAATCCGAACGTCGACCGCCTCGCGGAGCCGCGCCACCAGATCGGTGATCTCGTCCATCTCCCCGCGGTCGCTCACCACGAACTTGAGTTGGACGTCGTAGGCCTCGACCAGCGCCCCGAGCGCGTCGCGGTCGATGCGGCGGGCGTCGTGGCGCTCGGCCCACTCGCCGTCGCCCTTCGGATCGCGTTCTGGCGTGGGAGTGCTCGACGCCAGCTTCGGGCTGACGCTGGCGAGGTCGATGGGAGCGTCCCGGAAGACGGTGCCGTTGGTCTCGACCGTGGTGTGGTACCCCCGATCGTCGAGGGCGTCGAGGAGGTCGACCGCCGAGTCGTGGATCAGCGGCTCGCCGCCCGTGAGCACGACGTGGTCGGCGTCGTACGACGCCACCTCCGCGAGGATCTCGTCGACGCTCATCGTCGCGTGGGTCGGCTCCCACGAGGTGTGATACGAGTCGCAGAACCAACACCGGAGGTTACAGCCGGAGGTCCGGACGAACACGCTCGGGACGCCCGCGAGCCGCCCCTCTCCCTGAAGCGATTCGAACAGTTCGTTGATCGGGAGGCCGTCGGCGTCCGACTCCCCGGGCGCCTCGTCGAGGTCGCTGGAGACCGGCACGGTCAGAACTCCGCGCCGCCACAGAGCTCGGCGGTCTCGCTGACCTGCACGCTGACCGCCGAGACGGTCTCGGGGAGCGTCGCTTCGAGCCGGCGTTCGAGCACCGCGCTCATCACTTCGGCGGTCGGCGGGTCGTCGAGGACGACGACGGCGTCGCCGTCGCCGCTCGCCTCGAACGCCTCGACGAGGGGATCGTCGGCCTCAAGGAGGAAGCGGTGGTCCCACTCGGAGACGACAGCGGTGACCGACCCCTTGTCGACGACCCACCCTTCCTCGCGGAGTTCGCCGACGATCTTCACCGCGATCTCGTAGTTGTGGCCGTGCGGGCGACTGCATTTGCCGTCGTGGTGGCGGATGCGGTGGCCGGCGCTGATCCGAATCGGTCGGTCGCGGCCGACGTAGAGGGTCCGTTCGTCGGCGCCGGGCGAGGCCGGCTCTGATACTCTTCGAGTCATATTCGGAGATCACTCGGCGCACACTTAAGCGTGCGTAAACGGACCGAGTCGTGGGGCGATTCGCGACCCGCGGGCGGCCCGACTCTGGTCCGGACGCCGTCGACTCAGGCGTCCTCGTCCGACTCGTCGGGCGGGCGCTCGGCGAGTCGGTCGAATCGGTCTTGGGCCTCGGCGAGCCGGCGCTCGGACGCCTCGGGGTCGGGTCGCGCCGAGACGAGGTGGCCGTTCCGGACGGTCACCCGGAAGACGGCGTTCTGGCGGCTGTCGGCCGGTAGCCGACGCGTCCGGACGGCGAACTCGTCGAGGACCGTCCCGCCGTCCTCGACGAGCAAGACCGCCCGCTCGCCCTCGAATCGGTCGAGCACCGCGACGTAGCGCCCGTCAGGAAGCATACGCCTCCTCCGTCACGAGTTCGCCTTCGGGCGTCCGGACGAAAACGGTGTCGCCGCCGTTGTTCCAGACGGCGGTGTCGGCGCCCCAGTAGGAGTGACCGTCGGCGTCCGTCCCGGAGCCGGTGTGGAGCGTGAGCGTCTCGCCCGGCCCGAGTTCGGTGTCGGCCGGGAACTCGTATGCGTGGTCGGCCTCGTCGCCGACCGTCCACCCCGAGAGGTCGAGGGTGCGGTCGCCGGCGTTCCGGAAGACGACGTACTCGTCGTCGAGGTTCTCGTGGTCGTTGCCCCGCGCGTCGGCGTGGACCTCCGCGACTTCGAGCGCGCCGGCGGTCTCGCCCCCGTCGGCGACCACCGTCGCGTCGGGCGTCCTCGTCGGACCGGACGTGCTCGCGGGCGCTTCGCCGCGAGCCCGGAACGTGGCCCGGGGATCGAGTCGGCCCTCCGAACCCGGGCTCACCCCGGGCGCCGTCCGGAGTTCGCGCGGGTCGGTCGGGGCCCCGCGGCGAGTCAGGACCGCGACGCGCTCCCCGTCGGTCTCGAACGCCACGGTGCCGTGGACGCCGGTCCAGTAGGTCGGGACCCCGCGGTCGGCGAGACGCCCCAGCACCTCCCGATGAGGGTGGCCGTACGGCGAGTCGTAGGCGCTCTGGACGACCGCCACCCGGGGCGCGCTCGCGGCGAGCAGGCCCGGCCCGGTGCTGGAGTTGCTTCCGTGATGGCCGGCCGCGAGGATCGTCGCGTTCAGCCCGTCGGCGTAGCGCTCCCGGAGGTAGCGTTCGGCGGTCGACCCGCCGTCGCCGGTCAGCAGGAGGCTGACGTTCCCCCGGGCGACCCGGAGCGCGAGGCTGTTCTCGTTGCGGTCCTCGCCCGCGAAGCCCTCCGCGGGCGGGGCGAGCACCCGAGCGCTCGCGCCCGAGAGCGCGATTGCGTCGCCGGCCGCGGCCCGGTAGAGGGTCACGTCGTGGGCCTCGACCGCGTCGAGGTACCGCTCGTAGGTCCGGGTCGCGGCCGCCACGCCGGGGTCGTAGACCGCCCCGACGCCGTCGGCCTCGGTCTCGAAGTACTCGATGACCGCGGCGTGGCCCCCGATGTGGTCGGCGTCGGCGTGGGAGGTCACGAGGTAGTCGATCCGGGTCACGTTGCGCGCCCGGAGATAGTCGAGGACGTGCTCGCCGTCGTCCTCCCAGTCGCCCGTGTCGTACAACAGCGTCTCGCCGGTCGGCCCGACCACGAGGACGCTCGCGCCCTGTCCGACGTGAATAAAGTGGATCGAGAGATTGCCGGCGGAGTCGTCGCCGACCGGCGCCGACGCGGGGGAGGCGGTCCCGGAGGCCCCGTCTCCGAACCCGCCCGAGCCGCCGAGACAGCCCGCGAGACCCGCGACGACGAGAAGCGCGACCGCCGCGAGGGCGAGCGACCGAGCGCGACGACGCGGGAGTTCCATTACGCTCACCCACGGTCGGGCGAGTCAACACTCCTTCCCAAAATATCGCGCAGAAATGCCCGCAAAGAACAGCATCGGGTTCGGCGACGCGCAAACCGAGACGAGTGAGCCTCGTCGAAGACGCGATCGCTTCCGAAAGACCGGTGGGCGTCGGATCGCCGGGCCGGATCAGTCGTCGGCGTCGGCGCGGCTCGCGGCCCGACTCCGGAGCGACTCGGGCATCGCGGGAACGTCGGTCGGTTCGACCTCGCCGTCGATCTCCGAGAGCGGTTTGGGGTAGGTCCGGAGGTCCTTGTGGATCGCGAGCCCCGCCTTCGCGCCCTGGCCCATCGCGACCGGGATCTGGTTGTGGCCGGGCGTGAGGTCGCCGACCGCGTACACGCCGTCGCGGCTCGTCCGACCGTGGTCGTCGACCACGACCGCCCCGTCGTCGTCGATCTCGACGCCGAGGCTCGCGGCGAGGTCGTTGTTGTAATCGGCGCCGTACATCGCGAACCCGCCGGCGTACTCGCGCTCGGTGCCGTCGGCGAACGCGAGGCTCTCTAACCACCCGTCCTCGCCGTTGGTGACCCCGACCACGTCCGACTCGACGATATCGACCGGATGGGCCCGGAGCTGGCGGTCGGTCTCCCCGCTCCACTCGGGATCGTCACCCCGCAACAGCAGGTCGACGTCGTCGGTGAAGTTGAGCATGATCATCGCGACGCGGGCGGCCGACTCGCCGGCCCCCATGACGTACACCGGCTCGTCGACGAACATGTACGCATCACAGTGCAGACAGTAGTGGAGCCCCCGACCCGTGCGGGCAAGCGGCGGGTCGGGCCGTCCGTCGCCGAGCCCGGTCGCGAGCACGATCCGGTCGGCGAACGCCGTCCCGTCGGTCGTTTCGAGCTCGAACCGTCGCGACGAGTCGGCCTCGTCGATCCCGGTGACGAAGGCCCGCTCGTAGCTCGCGCCGTAGCCTTCGAGTTGGTCGATCGCGGTCCGGAGGAACTCGTCGCCCGAGACCGACTCGGGGACGCCGACGACGTTGTGGGTGTCTCGCATCATCGCGGCTCGGCCGCCGCCGCGGTCGAACACCGCCGTCTCGTGGCCGAGTCGCGTCGCGTACAGCGCCGTCGTGAGTCCCGCGGGCCCGCCGCCGACGACGGCGACGTCGTACGCCGCTCGGTCCGCGTCGTCCGAACTCGTGGTCATCTTTTGAGTCACCTTCTGTAACCTACTTACTCGCAGTTACTCATAAGTGCTCGCTAACCACACAGTTAGGCGGTTACCGGACGGAAACCGCGCGGTGGCGCCGGTCGTCTCGGCGACTAGACGGCCCCGAAGGCCTATGCGTCGTTGCGGCGTACGGAGGACCAATGTGGCCATGGGGACATCTTGCGACGGGGTATCTGGCGTACTCGCTGCTCGTTCGGGTCTCGGGCGAGCGACTCAGGGACTATCCGACGCTCGCGCTGGCCGCCGGCACCCAGTTTCCGGACCTCGTCGACAAGCCCCTCGCGTGGACGTTCGGCGTCATCCCGAACGGCCGGTCGCTGGCCCACTCGATCTTCACGGCGGTCGTGCTCGTCCTCGCGATCCGGTTCGTCCTGCGTCGGTACGGCCACGCCCGAGTCTCGACGGCGTTCGGGGTCGGCTATCTGGTTCACCTGTTCGGCGACGCGATCGGCCCGTTTCTCGCGGGCGAGTACTACTACGTCACCTTCCTCGGGTGGCCCGTGTTGCCCGCGATCGACTACGGCGAGAAGAGTTTCGCGGCCCAACTGGCGACGCTCGAACTCTCGGCCTTCACCGCGATCGAGTTCGGGCTCGGCGCGCTCATGATCGGGCTGTGGATCGCCGACGGCCGCCCCGGACTGCGAGCGGTGCTCGAAGCGCCCCGGCTGGCGTATCGCCGGCTGTCGGCCAACTGAGGGCCGCTACCGCGACGGCAGGCCCGCGGATGCGGTGGCGTCGCTCTCGGCGGGCGCGGTGACGTTCAGCCAGAGGTGGGTCTCGTGGGAGGCGGTCTCGATCGAGGCGTTCTCGGGCGGATCGTCGGGATAGAGCAAGAATCGCAAGCGCATGTCAGAGCCCCGCATCTCCGGAGAGACGTTGAGTCGCTCGACGGTGCCGGCGTCGGCCGCCAGCGGGATTCGATCGACGGTGACGGTCTCCTCTTCGAGCACCTCCGGCGTCTCGTTGGCGGTGTACATCCGCTGGAGTTTCACGACGACCGAGTAGGTCGTCGGCTCGCTCCGGTGGTTCTCGACCCCGACGTGGAACTCGTTTGGCCGTTCGGACTGGATTGACGCCGGATACCCCTGGGCGACCAGTTCGCCCGACTCGTTTTCGGCCAGCAGGTAGAACTCGGTGTACTCGTGGGTGCCTTCCGAGACCGCGGCGGTGTAGCCGACGCCGGCGATCCCGACGATCGCGACCACGAGGACGAGCGCGTTCACCGCGGCGCTGTGTCGGCCGTTTATCTCGAACGCGCTGGCGACCCACGCCGCGACTCTGTCGAGGACCATCTTCTCGGTCTCTGACGAGACACGCCCTAATAAGGCTCCTGCCCGCCGCGTCGGGACGCCGCCGGATCGCGGCCGGAACCGACGGTCACGCCGACGGTCGCGATCGTTTCACCGGCGTCGTCGTCCCGGCCGACGGTTCGGTCGCTGATAGGTGTCCGACCGCGAGCGGCGGGCCGACTCCACGACCTATTTATTTGGGACCGGACAGGTGTAATTCGGCGTTTCCGTCGACATAATTACACACAATGTGGAACAGTAAACTGGACGCTCGGGTAGCTGGTTCATAACAAAGACCGTCGGCGGGAAAATTCCTTGCGAGAATTGATGGAAACTGTCAGTGAGTACGAGGAGTCGGCCCTGGATCACCCGGCGATCGGGGTCATCGCGACGGGAGACAACACTGACGCCATCGTCCGGGTCGCCGCCCTCGCCAGAGAACACGGTCACGCCGTGTTCGTCGGGTACGACGGCCGAGACGAGCCCGAATCGGCACGTCTGGCTCGCCAGCTCGGCGCGGAGACGGTCGCGACCGACGACGGATCGGGCGACGAGGACGTCCTCCGGAACGTGGTGGCGACGATGGCTCGCGCGCGCGGATTCCCCGGCCTCCTGTTTCACGACTCGCCCGAAGAGTGCATCAACTACGAGCGGAGCCGCGAGGCGTTCCGGTCGAGCGCCGCGTTCACCGTGCCGGCCCCGACCCGCGACTCGGCGAGCGAGACCGATGCCGACGTTCTGGTCGCCATCCCGGCGTACAACGAGGCGGGCTCGATCGGGGAGGTCGTCCGGTCGGTCCGCCGGAACGCCGACACGGTGCTGGTCGTCGACGACGGGAGCGCCGACGACACCGCGGCCGTCGCCGAGGCCGCCGGCGCCGAGGTCGTCCAGCACGAGACCAACGGGGGGTACGGCGCCGCGCTGAAGACGGCGTTCGTCGAGGCCCACGACCGGGGGGTCGAACACCTCGTGACCATCGACGGCGACGGCCAGCACAACGCCGACGACATCGCTCGACTGATCGAGTGCCAGGACGAGACCGGCGCGGAGGTCCTCATCGGGAGTCGGTTCGTCGGCGACGCCCGGACGGACATCCCGCTGTATCGGCGCTTCGGGCTCTCGGTGGTGAACGTCCTCACGAATCTGAGCCTCGGGGTCGTGAAGGCCGAGTCCCGAGTCAGCGACACCCAGAGCGGGTTCCGGGCGTACGACGAGCGCGCGATCGAGAGCCTCGCTCAGGACCGCACGCTCGGCGACCACATGAGCATCAGCACCGACATCCTCTACCACGCCCAACAGCGGGGCTACCGGATCGAGGAGGTCGGCACGGTCATCGACTACGACGTCGAGGGCGCGAGCAGTCACAACCCGGTGTCCCACGGCTACGTCCTCGTGATGAACCTGCTCAACACGATCGAGCGCACGCGGCCGCTCACCGCCCTCGCGCTCCCGGGGTCGGTACTCACCTTCATCGGTGTCGGGTTCGGCTACTGGGGGTTTCTCCACTACATTCAGGCGAGCTACTTCCCCGTGAGCCGGGCGGTTCTGGCCGCGTTTTTCATCTTCGTCGGACTACTCGTCTGTCTGGTCGGGATCATCCTCCACAGCCTCAACAAGTACTTCGACAAGGTCCCCGCGGTCGAGACCGACCCCGTTCGGTGAGGTCGTCGGCCACTATCGCTCTTTTCGTACCGCGCCCGTCGCGAACGCGCCGCGTCGGTCACGGGACCGCGGTCGTGTTCGAGTCCATGATCCGGGCCGACTCGCTCGCGTACACCACGTTTCGGGGGCCCGAGAGGTTCCCGACGGTGCTCCCCGAGAGCATCGACGGCGGGAGGTCGGCCGACCGCGCGTCGGGGTCGACGCTCCGCTGGCGAACGAAGACGTACCCCTCCTCGACCTCCGCGGGGAACACCGTCGGCCGCCACTGACTCTTTAGATACCGGATTTCGACGTTGGTGTACCCCGGGAGGGCGACCGCTCGGAACAGCTGGTAGCTCCTCGGCTCGGTGTAGATCGGGAGCGTCGCCGCGCCGTCGTCGGCGCCCAGCCGGTCGTAGCGTTCGATGGCGGTGGCGTTGTCGACCAGCCAGTCGGCGGCCTCGCGCTCGGGTCCGTTGAACGTCAGGTCGTTGGTCTCGGCGTTGAACCCGGACGCGTCGGCGGTCCCGACGAGCGCGAACGCCAGTCCCGAGTTGAGCGCGAGCACCGCGGCCAGCACGACCGCCAGCAGGGTCCAGTGGGCGCCTCCGAGCCGTCGCCGGACGCCGCCGTCGCTCGCGGCTCGGCTCGTCCGGCCGAGCGCCGCGCTCGCACGGTCGAGGACGGCGCCGGCGCCGCCGAACACGGTGGCGAACCCGACCGCCGCGTACGGCGCGAGGATCGTCAGCACGAGCTGGTACACCCGGTCGGCCCAGAGGTTGGCGATGACGAAGTACGACGAGCCGAGAAACGCGAACAGCGGGACCGCCAGCGCGGCGTACTCGACGTACCCGGGGTCGGCGCCGGTCCGGATTCGGTCGAGTCGCCCGAGGACGTCCCGGGCCAGCCCGAGCCCGATCAGCCCCGTCAGCAGGAGGTACAGGTACAGCCGGAGCGAGTCGAGGAGCCCGGTCTCGCCCGAGACGTAGCTGGCCCCCGAGCCCGGAACGGCGCCGGTGATCGCGAGCGTCACGAGCTGGTCGACGATCCCGAACGGGAGCGCCCCGAGCCGATCGACCAGATCGGGCGCGCTGTACGCGTAGAAGGCGGTCGCGGCCCCGAGCAGGACGACCGGCTGCCAGATCGAGAGGTCGTGGTCGAAGTCCCCGCCCAGCCGCCGGACGATTCCGAGCCCGGCGACCGCCGCGAGTAGCGACAGACCGATCGCGTAGGTCATCCCGTAGTGAGCCGAGATCAGCGTCGCCGCGAAGATCCCCAGCGCGGCCTTCAGTCCGGCGGTGTCGACGCCCTCGTAGACGACCAACAGGAGCATCGCGACGACCACAAGCTCGGACATGAGCTGTTTGCCGGGCGTGAAGTAAAACGAGCCGTGGTAGAAGACGAAAAACAGGCTCCCGAACAGCGCGATCCGGTCGTCGAACACCCGGCTGTTGACGTAGAAGAGCCCGACTGGTACCAGCGAGAACAGGAACACGTAGACGACCTTGTACGTGGTGGCGAGGTCGAGGCCGGTCAGCATCGTGATCGACGCCGGAACCGAGGTGACCACCGAGAGGCTCATCATCGACCCGCCCATGTCGGGCGCCCAGTAGTGGGTGTCCAACAGGAGGTCCGACAGGAAGTACGACGCCTGAATGTCGGCGCCGACGACGTGGTCGGTCAGGAGGTTTCGGTGCAACAGGACCGACAGCGAGACGCTGAACACCGCCAGCGGCGCGAGCGACCCCGGGACCAGCCGCGTCGCCGCCAGTAGCGTGACCGCGATCACCCCGCCGAGGAGCGCGAACATCCCGAGGTGGGTGCCGAACTGGTCGACGCCGATCACGGCCGCGGCCGCGAGTCCGGGGAGCGCGACCAACCCGAGAACGACCGCCGGCGAGCCGCGGAGTCGAATCGGAGGGATCGACATCGAGGTCCCGGTGACGTGGATGGCCGCCAACAGCGCCGCGAGGACGGCCGACAGCACGCCCGCAAGCGGCAGGAACGAGAGGGGCTCGGCGACGCCCAGCGGCGCCAACACGAAGCTGACGAAGAGGTTCAGCAGGGTCAGGACGCCGAAACTGAGGGTGATCGCGAACAGCGCGAACACGCCGAATCGGTCGGGCCGGACGCCGACCAGTCGCGCCAGCAACGCCCCGGGAGCGAACAGTATCAGGAAGAGCCCCGCGAACGCCCGGACGGCCGGGACGAGCGCCCCGACATCCTGTAACGCAGGGGTCGCCCAAAACACCGCCAGTAGTCCGAGCACGACCCCACCGAACGCGACGACGCCGCTGTCCACCGAACGTGCCATCCTCTCGACAGTAGCTCTCATGTATCAGGTTCCTCACTCGAAGATATCCGCGACCGCCCGATCGGGTCCGGCCGACCGAGAGAAAGTGTATCGATCAAACGGTAGGGGTGAATATATATGTTGTTGCCACGAGGGTCGGGCGCGCCGGGTCGGCTCAGAATCGCCGGCCCTCCCCGTCGGCCCCGACCCCGAGCTGGGCGCCGAGCACCCGGAGCCCCGGCCGAAGGATGCGTCGGCGCACGTCCGGGATCGCGAGCGAGACCGCGAGATAGATCACGACGCCGAGCCCGACCTCCGCCACGAGCGTGATCACGCCGGTGACGGGCACGAGGTGTCTGATCCCGAGCAACAGCCCGCCCATCACACACGAGGCGAGGCCGTACCAGCCGACCAGCCGGAACGGAACGTCGACCGAGATGAACCGCGTGAGATACCGGTAATGTAACGCGGTGTTGAGGAGGCCGGTGACGGCGGTCGCGATCGCGGCGCCCACCAGCCCGACCCACAGGATCAGGACCGGGTTCAGGACGAGGTTGAGCCCGACCGAGATCACGGTCGCCTTCGCGGCGAGCTCCGGCCGGTCGATCGCCCGGACCGACGCCTCGACGATGTCGTTGAACGACTGGATGAGCTTCTCGACCATCAGGACGACAAGCACCGTCGTGGCGAACGCGTACTCCGGGCCGAACGCCACCCGGAGGAGCTCGGCGCCGTAGATCTGGACGCCGACGATGGCGGGGACCGAGACGAACAGGACGACCCCGATCGCCTTCGAGACGGTGGTCTCGATGTGGTCGGTCGCCGACTCGGCGTCCCACTGGCTTATCTGGGGGAAGATCGACAGCGAGATCGACTTGCTCAACATGAGCACGAGCAGGGTGATCTGCCACGCGAACTCGTAGGCGCTGACGTCGAGCTGGGTCAGCAGGAAGCCGATGATGGCGATGTCGACCCACTGGTAGAACCGGCCGCCGACCGAGGTGACGGTGTTGTACTTCGAGAACGCCACCAGCGACCGGACGTGGTCGAGCGACGGGCGGCCGATCCCGACGTCGAGGCGCCGGTACGCCCAGACGAGCCCGACCGCCAGCCCCGCGATCAGCCCGATGATCGGTCCCTCCGGGCCGAAGCCCGCGGTGACCAACACCGCGCCCCCGACCATCCAGACGAACCGCACGGTGAGTTTGATGACGGCGGTCTCGGCGACCCGAAGCCGGCCCCGGAGCGCCGAGAGATACGCGAACGAAAACTCCCGGAAGAACAGCGCCGCGACCAGCAGTTCCGCCAGCGGCGCGCCGATGTAGTGGTTTATGTGGCCCCGGACGGCGAGAACGATCGTCGCGACGGCCGCGAGCGTGACCGCCTTGAACGCCAGCGCGGAGCCGAGCGTCTTCTCGGGGTCGGTCCCCTCGCTCAGCCGCTTTTCGAGTGCGCCCTTGATCCCGAAGTCCGCGGGGATCGAGGAGATCCCGAGCACCGCGAGAAAGAGGACGAACGCCCCCATCTCGTCGGGCGTCAGGTGGCGCGAGAAGTACGCGAGCCCCAGAAAGTAGAGGATCGCGTTCCCGCCCTTCGAGAGGAACAGCCGGAAGGTCGAGTGGCCGAGATCCATCGGTCAGGAGCCGCCCCCCGGCGCGGCCGGCGAGCGGGCCGCTCGCGCCGCGCGGTCGCGCGTCGATGCGATCGTCTCACCGGAAGCTACTCTCGACGTTGTGTGACTCATATCCACCCACCAACTGCCGTTGGCAGACGCACGACGCCCGGGTATTAGCGTCTTTTCCCCGATTCGATCGGCCGGCCGACGCTCACATCGGGATCGTACTGCGGACGCCCCGGATGAACGGGCCGGGGTCGTCGAGCCGGAGGTAGTCGAAGTTGGGCTGGTCGTAACACGAGGCGGCGATCTCCCACACCGTCTGGCCGACCGGGGGTCGTTCGACGTTCGGGTACTCGTCGCGGAGCACGCTCCGGAGGTAGGTCAGCTCGCCGTGGAGGTAGTGGCCGCCGACGCCGACCTCGTAGCCGTCGCCAAAGCGGTCGGCCTCGCCGTTCGCGAGCTGCCAGTAGTAGTACGGGAAGTCGGCGCCGGCCGCCACCGCGAACGCCAGCGACCGCCACATCCGGGGGTTGATCTCGGTGAGCACGAACTCCCCGGTCTCTGCGTCCTCCATGTACTCGATGCAGGCCAGCCCGTGCCAGTCGAGTTCGTCGAGCAACGCCCGGCCGACCTCCTCGAGCGCCGGGATGTCGACCGACTCGCGGTAGGACCCGCCGCCGCCGGCGTAGGTCTCTCCGCGGATCTGGCGGTGCTGGAACGTCGCGGCCGGCTCGCCCCGGTCGTACAGCGCGCCGAACAGGTACTCGCCGCGCTTGGGCACGCACTCCTGGACGATCGGGACGTGGTTCATCTCCGCGAGGATGGCCTCGCGATCGGGTCGCTCGCCGGGCGGGAGGTACTTCAGCGTCTTGTTGAGTTCGGCGTCTCGCTCCGACAGCGAGTCGAGGTACTCGCCGGCGAGGAGGTTGTACCGCGACTTGATGACCAGTTCGCGGTCCCAGTCGTCGACGTCGTCGAACGACTGAGTCTCCGGAAACGGCACCCCCGCGGCCTCGGCGGCCTCGGCCAACAGCAGTCGGTCGTGGACCCGCCGGAGCCGGTCGAGGTCGGGCCACACTCCGGTGACGTGGGCCTCGAACTCGTCGCTGTACTTCGCCAGCAGATACGCGTCGACCTCGCCGGTCGGAACGAACGTCTTCACCTCGGGCCGCGCCGCGATCGACAACAGTGCGTCGCGGTACGCGAGCAGGTCCTCGTCGGGCGACGGGACCGTCAGCGCCTCGTCGCAGTACCGGGACGCGAACGCCGGCACGCTCCCTTTCGCCGAGACGACGACGGTGCGGATGCCGCGCTTGGCGAGCGACCGCAGACACGCGTAACACGACGGCGAATACTTCGCGGGCAGCAGTACCGCATCCCCCATTCTCTCTCCCATGTAGGTGAGCATCGTCGCAGAGAGCAAAGAACGTATACCATCGTCTCGCGCCGATCGGGGTAAGAACAACGGGACGCGCCGCGAAGACGAACCGGTCTCCGGGTCCGGTCTCCCGGTTTCGCCCGTCGTCGAGCGCGTCGGTCTCCGAGCGCCCGGACTCGGGCGCCACGACCGTCAGAGCCGAACGGCGTCGCGCACGCCCCGGACGAACGGGCCGGGGTCGTCGAGCCGGAGGTAGTCGAAGTTGGGCTGGCTGTAACACGAGGCGGCGATCTCCCAGAGTCGCCGGTCGAACGCCGGTCGCTCGACGTCGGGGTAGTCGTCCCGGAGCACGCTCGAGAGGTGCTGGAGTTCGCCGAACAGCGAGTGGTTCCCCGTCCCGACCGCGTACTCGTCGTCGATCCCGTCGGCCTCGCCGGTCGCGAGCCGCCAGTAGTAGTACGGGAAATCGGCACCGGCCTCGATCGCGCACGCGACCGACGCCCACATCCGGGGGTTGACCTCCATCAGCTCGAACTCGCCCGTCTCGGGGTCTCTGAGGAACTCCACCTCCGCGAGACCGTGCCAGTCGAGCTCGCCGAGCAACGCCCGGCCGGCCCGTTCGAGCGCCGGGACCGCCACCGACTCCCGGTAGACGCTGGTCCCGCCGGCGTAGGTCTTGGCCCGGATCTGGTGTTTCTGGTACGTCGCGACCGGCTCGCCCCGGTCGTACAGCGCGATGAACGCGTACTCGTCGGCGCCCCCGGTGACGGTCTCCTGAGCGATCGGGACGTGGTTTAGCGCCGCGTAGACGGTCTCGGGGTCGGGCTCTTCGCCGGGCGCGAGGTACTTCAGCGTCTTGTTGAGTTCGGCGTCTCGCTCCGAGAACGAGTCGACGTACTCGCCGGCGAGGAGGTTGTACCGCGACTTGAGGATGCGCTCGCGGTCCCAGTCGTCGACGTCGTCGAACGACTGGGTCGTCGGGACGGCCACGCCCGCGTCGGCGGCGACCTCGGCCAGTCGGAGTCGGTCCTGAACGGACCGGAGCGTCTCGAAGTCGGGCCACGCGCCGCCGACCCGGGCGCCGAACGCCTCGCCGTACTTTCCGAGCAGGTAGGCGTCTTCCTCCCAGATAGGGACGAAGGCGGCCACCTCGGGGCGGTCGGCGACCGACAGCAACGCGTCTCTGTACGCCAGCAGGTCGTCGTTCGGCGACGGCACCACGATCGACTCCTCGCAGTACCGGGACGCGAACGCCGGGACGCCCTCGTGGGGCGAGACGACGACGGTGCGGACGCCGCGCTCGGCGAGCGACCGCAGACACACATAACACGACGGCGAGTACTTCGCCGAGAGCAACACCGACTCCGTCGTCGATCGGGTCATGTACTACGTACGGTCGTTGAGGCGGATCAACGTGTGGGCCCCGAACCGGGCGAGGTAGACGACTGCGTTGCTCGCCGACCGGCGTCGAGCGGCCCTGCTACTTGTCGAACGGGCTCACGTCGAGCAGGCCGCGGACGAACGGCTCGGGATCGTCGAGCCGGAAGTACTCGAAGTTCGGCTGGGCGAGACACGACGCGACCACGTCCCTGATCGCCGACCCGGCCGAGGGTCTGGGGACGTGCGAGGAGTCGCCGGCGATCACGCTCCGGAGATACTTGAGCTCGCCGAACAGCGAGTGGGTCCCGATCCCCTCGGCGTAGTCGTCCTCGAACGGGCCGGCGACCCCGTTCGACACCTGCCAGAAGTAGTACGGGAAGTCGACGCCGGCCTCGATCGCACACGACAGCGACGCCCACATCCGGGGGTTGACCTCCATCAGCTTGAACTCGCCCGTCTCGGGGTCTCTGAGGAACTCCGCCTCGCCGATCCCGTGCCACCCGAGGTGGTCGAACAGCGCCCGGCCGGCTCGGTCGAGCGCCGGGATGTCGACCGACTCGCGGTAGACGCTCGCGCCGCCGGCGTAGGTCTCCCCGCGGAGCTGGCGGTGCTGGAACGTCGCGGCCGGCTCGCCCCGATCGTACAGCGCGAAGAAGGCGTACTCCTCGCCGCCGCCCCGCACGAACTCCTGTGCGATCGGGACGTGGTTCATCTCCGCGACGATGGCCTCGCGGTTCGGCCGCTCGCCCGACCGGAGATACTGGGTCCGATTCCGCGGGTCGCACTCGGTGGGGGCGTAGGTGCTCTCGTAGTCCGCGATGAGGATCGGATACCGGGGTTTGACGAACAGCTCCGACTCGGCCGCGCCGACGTCGTCGAGGAGCAGGGTCTCGGGGACGGCAACCCCGGCTTCCTCGGCGGCCGCCGCGAGTCGGACCCTGTCGTGGGCCGTCCGGAGCGTCTCGAACTCCGGCCAGAGCGGCGAGACGTGGGTCGCAAACTCCTCGCGGTACTTCGCCAGCACGTACACGTCTTCCTCGCGGTTCGGTATCACCGCGCGCACGTCCGACCGCGCCGCCAGCGACAGGAGCGCGTCCTTGTACGCCAGCACGTCCTCGTGGGGCGAGGGGACCGCGACCGACTCGTCGCAGTACTTCGAGGCGCTGGTGAGGTCGGCGTCGCTCTCGGCGGCCACGACCGTGCGGACGCCGCGGCGACTGAGCGACCGCACGCAGGCCAGACCGTGGGGGCCGAACGGTGCCGGGACGACCGCAGACTCGCCGGCTCGGTGGTTCATACGACCCATCCGACCACACTGGCGGTGATTAATGTGACGGCTGAAAGATAGGGTAGCTAAGGTGAAACGGGGATTTCCGGGTGAGACGCCGCCCGCACACCGGCCGCTACTGGAGGTAGCCGAGATCCCGAAGCTGGGACTCCTGATCGCCGCTGAGCGACGCGTCGGCGAACTCGTGGGCGGCCTCCTCGAACTCGTCGGGGACTGCACGCCTCGCCTCTGCCTCCGAGAACTCCGGGGTCCGGTAGGTCAGGCTCTCGGCGACCATGAGATTGAACAGGGCGACCGCCTTCCCGAGCGTGGCGTTGTGGCGCCACGCCGGCCCGTATCCCCGGAAGACGTTGTCGTAGAACGTGGCGGCGAGTCGCTCGGCGGTCGAGTGGCGGTGGAACACGTAGCCGCCGGTGTCGTCCCACGCCGAGGTCGCGGCGTACACCGACACGTCGGTCGCGTAGCCGCGCGCGCCGACTTCGAGGTGTTGCCACACGTCCGAGCGGACTTTCCGGTCGAGAGTCGGGACGCCCTCCCAGAGGTCGAGCCCGTCGGCGTCGTCTGGGACCCGCCGGCCCTGCGCCGACAGCGCGGTCGGGACGACGTCGGTCCCGCTCACGAGTCCGGGATAGGTCTCGCCCTCCGGGAGGCCCGCGCCCATGAACACGACCGGAATCTCGACGTTCTCGGGACACAGGGGGTGGCCGTGACCGAACCGCCCGCCGTTCGACCACTCGCCCAGCGACTGACCGTGGTCGCTGGTGAAGACGACGAGCGTGTCTTCGAGGAGCCCCCGGTCGACGAGTTGGTCGTACATCGCCCGGAACCGCTCTGCGGAGTTCCGACAGTCCTGGCGATAGAGTTCGACCAGCGCGGGGCGGTCGCGCTCGTAGCTCCGGAAGTACTCCTTGGTCGAATCGAACACGTCGTTCTCGAAGCCGTACGGCGCGTGCGGGCCGATGTCGTGGACGACGTGGACGAACGGCGACGCCACGTCCGCGAGCTTCGATTCGGTCTCGACGTGGTGGATCTTCAGGGGCGGTTTCTCCGCTGACGGGAGCTTGATCCACACGCCCTCGGCGTCGAACCCGACGTCGACGCCGTCTTCTCGGAGCAACGGGGGTCGCTCGCGGAGCTGGTCGTCGAACATCCAGACTTTGTGGGTCGCGGGGTACTGTCCGGTCAACAGCGAGGGGAGTCCCGACGCGGTGAACGTGCTCGGTGCGATCGCCTTCGCGGTCACCCCCAGTTCGCGGACGGACTCGGGGAGGAAGTCGAACCGGAGCGCGTCGGAGACGAACACCACGACGTTGTCGACCGAATCGGCCGTCGCGAGGGTCGACAGCGGGCTTCGTTGGTTCATGGCACTCTCCGCAACACCGCGGCGCTAAACGCTTGCGGCCGCCCGATGCGTAGCTTTATGTTCGGATCAGTCGACATCGACCCGACACATGACGAGTTTCAATGGCACTTCTAAAACTAATGTGCTAAGCTTCGATCTCGAACACTGGCACTCCGCGACCCTGCTCAGTTCCGCCCTCGAGGACCCAGTCGACCGGATCGAGGAGTCGGTCGACATCGTGTTGAATCTGCTGAGAAAACACGGCGTGACCGCCACGTTCTTCGTGGTCGGCGAGGTCGCCGAGGAGTACCCGGACCTGATCGACCGGGTGCGCTCGGAGGGCCACGAGATCGGCTCGCACGGCCACACCCACACGCCGCTGTTCGAGCTTTCGCCCGCCGCGTTCGAGACCGAACTCGAACGGTCCTCGGGCGCGATCGAACGCGCGACCGGCGTCGAGCCCGAGGGGTTTCGCGCGCCCAACTTCTCGGTGACCCGAGAGACCGAGTGGGCGTTCGACGTTCTGGAGTCGGCGGGGTTCCGGTACGATTCGAGCGTGTTCCCGGTCAAGACGCCGATGTACGGCGTGCCCGACGCGCCGCGACGACCGTACACCGTCCCGGTCGACGACCCGTTCCGGATCGGATCGAACCGCGAGGCGCTCCGGTCGCTGGTCGAGTCGCCGCTGGCGGCGATCGGGTCGGTCCTCCGGCTCCCGATCGCCGGGGGCTTCTACGGCCGGGTGCTCCCCGAGCGCCTCCTGAAGTGGGGGATCAGGCGGCTCAATCGTCGGGGGATCCCCGCCAACCTCTACTTTCACCCGTGGGAGTTCAACCCCGCCATCGAGGTCGAGTCGCTTCGGCCCCACAAGCGGTTCGTGAGCTTCCACGGGGTCGAGGGCCTCGAATCCAAGCTCGACGGACTGCTGTCGGCCTTCAGCTTTAATACGGCTCGGAGCGTCCTCGAACAGGAAGCTCTGCTCGATTCGGGCGGTTCTGACGTCGAACGAGCAGTCGGGGCCAACGATTTGGAGTGAAACTATGACAGTTCAATCGCAAGCGAAAGCGCAGTTAACCGCCGAACGGTGCGCCGATCCCGAGGCGTGGGACGCGTTCGTCGCCCGAAACGACGGGTCGCCGTTCGCGCTCTGGGGATGGGGAGACGCCGTCGAGACGTACAGACACGACCGGTGGTACGTGGTCGCGAAAGACGGCGACCGGATCGTCGGCGGGGTGCCGCTGTTCTACGTCCGGAGCCGGCTGTTCGGGTCGAAGCTGGTGTCGCCCCCGTTCGGCGAGCGCGGGTCGATCCTGCTCGCCGACGGGGCCGACGACGACGTGGCGTCGTTTCTCCTCGAACGGACGAAGGAACTGGCCGAGACGCTCGACGTCGACTTCGTGAGCCTCCGTGGCGGGGACACCGACGCCCGACGGGGGTTCGAGGAACGGACTCGATTCGTCACGTTCCGGGCGCCGGTCGCGAGCGCCGACGACGCATGGGAGAGAATCAAAGAGAGCCGACGGCGCCAGATCACGCAGGCGGCCGACTCCGAGATGGTCCACGACGTCGGCGACTCGCTCGCGGACCTCCGAGAGTACTACCGGCTCTACCTGCGGTCGGTGCGCGGACACGGAAGCCCGCCCCACTCGTTCGCGTTCTTCCGGACGCTGTGGGAGACCCTCGGCGAGTCCGGGAATCTCCGGATGGAGATGCTTCGGAAGGACGGCGTGCTCGTGAACGCCGTGATCAACCTCGCGCTCGGGTCGACGGTCACCCAGTGGGGCGTCGTCAACGACTACGAGTACCGCGACCTGAACGGCGGCAGTCTCCTCGTCTGGAAGTCGATGGAGTGGGCCGCCGAGAGCGACTACGACGCCTACGAGTTCGGCCGGACCCGCGAGGGGTCGGGCGTCTACATGTTCAAGAAGAGCTTCGGCGGCGAGAAGACGTGGTACAGCGACCTCCACTACTTCCCGAACCCCTCCGCGGAGCTTCCCCACCCCGAAAAGGACGCCTACGAGCCGATCAAAGACGTCTGGAAGAAGCTCCCGATCCCGGTGACCCGGCTGGTCGGCCCGCACCTCCGGCAGTCCATCAGCCTCTGAGCCCATGAAGGTGCTCTACGTCATCGGACAGAACGCCGGGGGACTGCCCCACTACACCGCCGAACTCGCCAACGCCATGACCGAACACGCCGAGGTCACGGTGATGAAACCGGCCGAGACGACCGCCGACGACCTGTTCGTCGACGAGATCGAGCTCGTGGAGGCGTTCGGCTCGATCAGCGTCTCGATGCCGAACCTCTACAACCTGAACGTCGACCCCGTCGAGTTCGTCCGGGGACTGCTCTCGTACAACAACCTGAAGCGCGTCGCGGATATCGAGACCGACGTCACCCACATCACCACCGGTCTCTTTCCGCAGGTCAAACTGTTCTCGTGGCTCCACCGGATCGACGAACTGGGGCCGCTGGTCGTGACCCACCACGAGGTGCCAAGCGATCCCTTCTCGCTGTCGCGACCGCCGGTGTTCGTCGAGGAACTCATAAACAGCGCCCTGCCCGACCTCGACGTCGACGGCGTGGTGGTCCACACCGAAAACCAGAAGCGAGCGCTCCGGCGCCAGAACAGAGGGGGCGACCGGATCGAGGTCATCCCTCACGGCGCCTACTCGGTGTTCGGGGACAGCGAGGACACCGACGTCGAGACCCGGCCCAACACGGTGCTTTTTTTCGGCAACGTCGTCCCGCCGAAGGGCCTCGACACGCTGATCGAGGCGATCCCGCTGGTGAAACGCGAGCTCCCGGACGTCGAACTCCTCGTCGCCGGCGACGGCCGCATCACCGCGGGGTCGCGGGCGATCATCGACGACCACCCCGAGAGCTTCGAGATACACAACTACTTCGTGCCCAACGAGGAGGTAAAGCGCTTTTTCGCTCGGTCGGAGGTCGTCGCGCTCCCGTACCGCGAGCAGGACGGGACGAAGGGCCACAGCGGCGCGCTAGCGACCGCCTTCTCGTTCGGCAAGCCGGTCGTCTCGACGTCGGCGGGCGACTTCCCCGAGCTCGTCGAGCGATCGGGCGCCGGGGTCGTGGTCCCGCCCGAGGACCCCGACCGACTCGCCGAGGCGCTCGTGTCTGTTCTGACCGACCCCGAAGCGAGCGACCGGATGGCGAGAAACAGCCGCCGGATGGCAGAAGAGCTCTCGTGGGAGTCCATCGCGCGCCGGCACCTCGATCTGTACCGTGAGGTCTCGCGAGTCGACGTCGACGCGTCGCCGGTCGTCCAGTGACCGACCGGTCAGGCCTCCCACTTCAGCCGGTCGAGGTTCCCGTTCGGCGGCAGGATTCGGCCCGGGTGGGGTCCGTACCACCAGAAGTAAAGCATCGTCTTCCGGGACTTGATCCGGGCGATCGTCCGATCGTCGACGACGCGTCGCTCGGCCAGTAGCTCCCGGCGGTCCTCGTAGACGCCCCGGAGGACAGCCGCCAGCGCCGCCGGGCTCCGGGTGAGCGCGAGCGCGTACACCGACCACCCCAGCGCGGTGAACGCGACGTAGCGCCACGGGAGATTCCGGACCGCGAGCTTGATCCGGTTCTCGACCAGTCGGACCTGGGTCTCGGTCGTCTCGCGGCGCGCGCCCGGGGACTTCTTGTGGGCGACCGCGATCGACGGGGTGTAGAGGATGTCGTAGCCCGTGTCGTGGACGCGCAGCGAGAGGTCCATGTCCTCGAACCCGTAGGTGAAGTTGTCCGGGTAGAGCCCGCCGGCAGCCTCGATCGCCGCCCGGCGAAACGCACAGCCGACCCCGACGAAGTTGGTCGCGCGGTAGGGCTCGGTCGGGGTCATGTGGAACTCCGGCGGGTCGGGGGTCTCGTCGAGTTTCACCTCGTCGGTGTCGGCGTTCCGGCTCTGGAACGCGAGGATGCCGACGTCCTCGTGGTCCTCGAACAGCGAGACCACCGTCTCGGTCGCGTCGTCGTCGACGAGGGCGGCGTCGTCGTCGATCTGGACGACGATGTCACCGGTCGCGTGCTCGTAAGCGATGTTTCTCGCGTGTGACACCCCTCGTCGCTCGGTGTTTCGATGGAAGTGTATCCACTCCTCGTCGAAGCGCCCGCCTGCCTCGAAGAGCTGACGGACCTCGTTACTAGTCTCCCCTACGATGACGATTTCGAGGGGGCGGTACGACTGCGATATTATTGAGTCGACGGCGTCCCGGAGCTCGTCGGGCCGACCGTAGGTCGCCAACATGTAGGAGACGAGCGGACCGTCGGCGTCGTCGGACACGTTTTCCTCCACGGTAAGGGGCCAACGGGGTCGCTCAAAACAGTTTGGGCGGAGCGGCACTGTTCAGATAAGGATGAAGGATGAGGCGGTTCGATTTGCTAGTGATCCATGCCAGAAATCGACCGCCTCAACGGAGCTAGCGACTCGATCGAGTTAGCGTTTATGGAGCGAGAAGCGACACCGGAGCCGCTGATGAAGCTCAGTATCCACCTGCATGCGGCCGGACTATCACTCTCGGATACTGTTTCGGTCTTAGAACAATTCGGTGTCGAACGGTGTCGCTCAACCGTCCATAACTGGGTGCAGAAAGCCGATTTACAGCCGACTGACGGTAAAAGCCCGAATCACGTTGCGGTCGATGAAACCGTGATTCAACTCAACGACCAGCGCTACTGGCTGTACGCCGCCGCCGATCCCGAAACCAACGAATTCCTCCACGTCAAGCTCTATCCGACACGTACTATCGTTGTGACGAAGCAATTTCTCACCGAACTACAAGAGAAACACCGCGTCGACGACGCGGTGTTTCTCGTCGATGGCGCACCGTGGTTGCAAGCCGCACTCTTCGAGAAAAACCTCCGGTTTCAGCATGTCACACATGGAAATCCGAATAGCGTCGAACGTGTCTTCAAAGAGTTAAAACGCCGCACCAACCAGTTCGCCAATCATTTCCGTAACGCGACGCACCACACCGCCGAAAACTGGTTGCAAACGCTCGCCTTCGCGTGGAATCAGCTAATCTGAACAATGCCGCCGTCCGGAACGTGAAAATACTCTGCAGACCGCGGGCGGCCGATCGACTACGCGAACGTCTCGTCGTAGAGGTCCATCGCGTGCTCGATCGCGTCTTTGGCCGCCTGCTTGTCCTCCCAGCCCAGCGTCTCGACTTCCTTGCCCTCCTCGAGGTTCTTGTAGGTCGCGAAGAACTCGTCGATCTCGTCGAGGGTCTGTTGGGGGATGTCGTCGAGGTCCTCGACGTGGTCGTAGCGGGGGTCTTCGGTCGGCACCGCGATGACCTTGTCGTCCTGCTCGCCGTCGTCGTCCATCTTCATCAGCGCGACCGGGCGGGCCTCGACGATACAGCCCGGGAACGTCTGGTCCTCGACGAGGACGAGCACGTCGAAGGGGTCCTCGTCGTCGTAGTACGACTGGGGGATGAACCCGTAGTCGCTGGGGTAGTGGACGTTGCTGTGGAGGACGCGATCGAGCACGACGCCGGGGACGTCCTTGTCGTACTCGTACTTGTTGCGTTCGCCTTTGAGACACTCGACGACGGCGTAGATCTCCTCGGGCGGGTTCGGTCCGGCTTCCAGGTCTTCCCAGAGGTTCGTCATGTGCAGTTCGTGAGTCGGTCCGAAGTCGGCAAAGTCCTTTCGGCATCTATCGGGGCCCCCGAATCGTCACGACGCGTGACAGCTCCCGATAATCCACGAACTGGTATTTAAACTGCGTAACGTCTGGTACTACAACTCGGGGGTAAATTTCAGAAACTCGGTCCGAGTTGGGAAGGATTAAATACGAGCGTGACAAATTATCGACTGTCAGAGTCTATGTCAGAGGCACAGACACTCACAGAGACGAGTACCGCTCGCAACCTCACCGCGTTCCAGCAGAACATCCTGACCATCCTCTCCGAGGAGCCGATGTACGGCCTCGCCATCAAGCGCGAACTCGAAGAGTTCTACGGCGAAGAGGTCAATCACGGACGTCTGTACCCCAACCTCGACACGCTCGTCGAGAAGGGCTACGTCGAGAAGAGCGAGCTCGACAAGCGGACCAACCAGTACGAGCTGACCGACGAGGGCCTCGCGGTCGTCGTCGACGCGCTCCAGTGGACCCTCTCGAAGTTCGTCACCGACGACGAACGCGCCGAGCAGGTTCGGGAGCTCGTCGCCGACACCGAGTAGTCACTCCTCGGCCGCCTCGAGCGCGAGCTCGACGGACTCCCCCACGACCGCTCGCTGTTTCTCCGACGGCCAGGCGTTCCGCGGAAAGTACTCCGTTAGAAACTCGTTCGCTTCGTCCGGGGTCGCCGATTCGATCGGCCGCGCGTAGTGGTTGCTCATGAAGTCGGCGAACGCCGCCGCGTTGTCGCCGTGGACCTCGCCGTGGGCCGCACGGACCCGAGCCGCCACTTCGCGGTTGCGTTCGGCGACCGCGTCCCAGTCGTCGGGGTCGCCGGCGCCGGCGAGTCGGATTTCGACCGCCCGGTCGGTGTCGCCGATCCGATCGGTGCGGATCGTTCCCTCGTCGGTCCACTCGTCGGGGTGGAGGACCAGCGTCTCGGCGTCGTCGTCCTCGCGGATCCGCGAGGTGAACCCGTGCTCGGCGAGCAGGTCGGCCCGTTCCTCGCGGTAGGCCTCGGCTTCGGCGTCGTCGACCGCCTCGCGGGCGAGTCGCGTGAGTCGTTCGGCTCGGTCCGCGGTCTCGTCTGGGAGTTGATCCTCAGCCATCGTCGAGCGCCTCGTTCGCGAGGTTGTCGGCGCGTTCGTTTATCTCTCTCGGGACGTGGCTGAGCTCCCAGTCGTCGAACTTCGCGAGGAGTTCGCGCACCGTCACCCTGTGTTCGCGGAGTTCGGGGTCGTTGGCGTTCCACGCGCCGGTGACCTGCCTGACGATGAGTTCGGAGTCGCCTTTCACCTCGACCGTGTCGAACCCGTAGTCGCGGGCCGCCCGGAGCGCGCGGATCAGCGCCTCGTACTCGGCCTGATTGTTCGTCGCGCGCCCGATGCGCTCGCCGCCCTCGGCCGCGATGCCGTCGCTCGTGACCAGCACCCACCCGACCGCCGCGGGCCCGGGATTTCCCCGGCTCGCGCCGTCGAAGTAGACGTAGGCGTGACCGCCCTCCTCGCGGAGGAGCGCCTCGATGTCCTGCGGATTAGACCCCTGTACGACCACCTTCCCGTCGTAGGCGACCGCCACCGCGTCGCCGTACTCGGCGCGCCAGCGTTCGTGGTCGGAGTCGCCCGACGAGAGCCGAGCGCCCGCGTCGGCGAGCGTCTCGCGGGCGTCGTCGACGTCGCACTCGATGACGGGCATGGGGTCACGTCCGCGATACCGGCATTTACGCTTTCCGATACCCGTCTCGTCGGGCGATTCGCGCGGAAGGCTCGATTTCGTCGGGCTGGCGTCGCGGGGCGTATTCTGTCGGACCTGGTCGGTCGGAAGTTTCGGCCGAGGGTTTAAGTGCGTTGGAAGTACTACTATAAAAGTGCGATGACACGGTCCACTCGCCAGCGGGAGCGCCAAGCCGAGGCGGAGCAACAGGAGGAGGAAGAGGGTGTACGGGAGTGTCCGGAGTGTAACTCCGACAACCTGGTCAAGAGTTCCGACAGGGCGGAACTCGTGTGCGAAGACTGCGGTCTGGTCGTCGAGGAAGAGCAGATCGACCCGGGCCCTGAGTGGCGGGCGTTCAACCACCAGGAGCGCCAGGAGAAGTCACGGGTCGGCGCTCCGACGACCCAGACGATGCACGACAAGGGACTGACGACCACTATCGACTGGAAGGACAAAGACGCCTACGGGCGGTCGATCTCCTCGAAAAAGCGGAGTCAGATGCACCGACTCCGAAAGTGGCAAGAGCGCATCCGCACCAAAGACGCCGGCGAGCGCAATCTCCAGTTCGCGCTGAGCGAAATCGACCGGATGGCCTCGGCACTCGGCGTCCCGCGGTCGGTGCGGGAGGTCGCGTCGGTGATCTACCGGCGCGCGCTCAAGGAGGACCTGATCCGAGGGCGCTCGATCGAAGGGGTCGCCACCTCCGCGCTGTACGCCGCCTGTCGAAAGGAAGGCATCCCGCGAAGCCTCGAAGAGATTTCGGAGGTATCGCGGGTCGAGCGCAAGGAGATCGGCCGCACCTATCGGTACATCTCTCAGGAACTCGGACTCGAGATGAAACCGGTCGACCCCAAAAAGTACGTCCCGCGGTTCTGTTCTGAACTCGAACTCAGCGAAGAAGTCCAGACGAAAGCCAACGAGATCATCGAGACGACCGCCGAGGAGGGCCTGCTCTCTGGCAAGTCCCCGACCGGCTACGCCGCCGCCGCCATCTACGCCGCCTCGCTTTTGTGCAACGAGAAAAAGACCCAGCGGGAGGTCGCCGACGTCGCGCAGGTGACCGAGGTCACCATCCGCAATCGCTATCAGGAACAGATCGAAGCGATGGGCATCCACAGCTAGGTGGCCTCGCGCCGGAGCGAGCCGGACCGTCCGGTCGCCCCGAAGCGAGTAAGCTTCAAACCCGTCCGGTCCCAAGGGGAGTCGAATGCGGCTCGACGAGTACATCGAGGACCTCGAACCCGACGCCGACCAGCGCCGCCGACGCCTCGCCGAAGAAAAATCCTACGAGATCCTCGACTACGTCGACGAGGTCAAAGACCGCTTCGCCGACGTGGCGCAGGGCGACTCGCTGGTCGGTAGCACCTCCCCGTCGGTGTTCGTGGGCCGATCGAACTACCCCAACGTCTCGACCGGCATCCTCTCGCCGGTCGGCGAAGAAGAGCGGGCCGCCGAGTTCGCCACCAGCAGCGAGTGGTACGAGCGCGGACTCGACATCGACAACGTGCTCCAGTATCGGACCGGGCTCTTGAACTCGAACCACTCGGCCGACGTCGAGAACGTCGCCGAGGCGTGGGACGGGTTCGTCGGCACCCAGCGGGAGGTCGCGATCGCCGACCGACCGGTCGACGTCGAGATCGGGCTCTCGGACTCGCTGGACCTCGATCTGGACGTCGACGACATCACGACCCCGACGGGCCCGTCGGCGCGGGCGACCTCCGCGGACCTCACCGAGAACCCCCACGTCCCGCGCCCGGTCAAAAAGACCCTCGAAGACGACGACTGGCAGGCCCAGGGCGCGATGACCTACCTCTACCGCCGGGGCTTCGACGTCTACGAGATCAACGACATCCTCTCGGCCGGCGCGCTCGGGCGCGGCCAGAACCGGCGGCTGGTCCCTACCCGGTGGTCGATCACCGCGGTCGACGACACCATCGGGCAGTTCCTCCGGGGCCAGATCACCACGAACCCCGGCGTCGACGAGACGCAGGTCTGGGTGAACGAGTACGTCGGCAACCGCTACTGGGTGATCCTCACGCCCGGCCAGTGGGAGTTCGAACTCGTCGAGATGAAAGCGCCCGGTAGCATCTGGAATCAGGACCCGACCGGCGAGACGTGGATGGCGAGCGCCTCGGAGGGGTTCGACGGTCGGACCGGCTACGTCGACGAGACCGCCGGCGCCTACTACGCCTCCCGGCTGGCAGTGCTCGAACACCTCGAATCCATCGGACGGCAGGCCAAGTGTCTGGTCCTCCGGGAGGTCTCGGACGACTACTGGGCGCCGGTCGGCGTCTGGCAGATCCGCGAGAGCGTCCGGAACGCCTTCGAGGGAGAGTACGGCGCGGCCGAGACCTTCCACGGCGCGGTTCGCGAACTGGCCCCACAGCTCCCGGTGGCGCTGGGGGACCTCCGGCGCAAGTCAGACATGCTCTCGGGCCTGCAGGCTAACCTCGCGGACTTCTCGTGACAAGACTTATTCTGACGCTCCGGCGACGTCCGGTATGATCCCCCTGTTCGGGGCGGTCCCCGGCGGAATGGAACTGGCCGTTATCCTCCTTATCGCGCTCGTGGTGTTCGGGCTCCCGCTGGTGTTGCTCGGCGGGAGCGTCTACCTCTTCGGTCGGTCGAACGCCGACGGCTCGGAGACCGAAGAGCTCGCGGCGCTCCGCCGGGAAGTCGAGCGACTGCGCGAGGAGGTCGAGCGGCTGGACGACGAATCGTAACCCCGCCGCGTCGAGGTTCGACTACGCCGTGTCGAGGTTCGACCACGCCTCGTCGACGTACTCGCCGGTATCGGCGACGATATCGTCCCATTCCTCGTCGTCGGGTGCGAGCCCGAGCAGGCGAGCCCCACGCATGATGCTGACGTGGTAGACTTTCTGTCGCCCCGGTTGCTCCTCCCAGACGACCACGTTACACGGGAACAGCGCGCCGATGCGACCGTCGCTGGCGTCGAGCGCGCGATCGGCCACCTCGGGGTTGCACGCGCCGAGCACGTAGTAGGGATCGCGGTCGGCGTCGACCTTCTCGTTGAGCATCTCGGCGGGCGAGAACTCGACCGGGACGCCGAATCCCGCGTCGACGAACGCCTCCCGGACGTGTTCGATCGCGGTCTCGTGGTCCATCTCCAGGGTCGCTTCCATCTCGCCGACGTCGTCGCCGTCGAGTGCCGTGGGGTCAATTGGAAGACTCATGCAAGACTCCCTTCGTGCCCGACCCTAAAAAGGTGCGCGCCCGGTCGGGGCGGGACGGCGGCGGTCGCGGGACGAACGGTCTCAGAGCGACACCGGGAGCCACGACAGCCACCGCAGGACGCGCTCGGTCGCGATGATCGGCGGGTGCAACACCAGCCAGTCCAGCAGGGCCAACCCCAGTCCGTGGGCGACCACCGACGGGAGGATCGACTCGCTCTGGTAGTCGACCGCGCCGAACAGCACGTCGGTCGGTCCCGACAGCGCCAGTTCGATCGGCGGCTTGTAGAGGTGGTGAAACGCGTAGACGACCGGGCTGATGAAGACGCTCTTGAACCCGAGTTCGCGGACGCCGACACAGAGCAGTCCCCGGTAATAAGTCTCTGCGGCCGCCGCGATGACGAACTGCTTGAGCGCGTGGGGCAGAAACTCCCCGAGCGCGGCGCCGGTCTCCCACATGGGGTAGTAGCTCCGGATCGTCGGTAGCGACGAGCCGACGACGTAGAACGGGACCACGAAAAGCGAGAGCAACAGCGTGTTCCGGGCCGCGCGCCGGTCGACGCGAAAGCCGAGGTGTCGGCCGTGGGTGATCGCGAGGACGGCGGGCGCGAGGATGTAGACGGTGACGTCGCGGACGAGGCGCTCGTGCAGTCCGGCCACGTCCCACGACATCCACGCGACGGTGAGGACGCCGCCAGCGACCAGCGCGCGCTGGACCCACCCCAGACCGGCGAGCCGTCGGCGGACCGTCCGCGCGACCGACACGTTACTCGTCGGCGGTCGGTACCGCGCCGGTGGCGGTGACCGCCCGGATCTCGCCGAGGAAATCCCGCTGGCTCTCGAAGTAGGTCTCCTCGACGTCGGTCAGCAGGTCGCCCAACTCGCGGGGGCCCTCGGGGGTTCGGACGGTCTCGTCGCCAACTCTCCGAGCGACTTCGCTCTTCTGGATCGGCCAGTGCAGTCGGGAGGCGAGGCGCGCGACCGGCGCGCCGTCGACCGGTTCGCCCTCGCCGAGTTCGACGGCTGGCTCGTCGTCTTCGTTTTCGTCGGCCATGGCCGCCGATTCGGAGTCCTCCCGATTAGAGCTTTCGGAACGGCCTCTCACCGCGAGCGCGTCGGCCGGCGTTCCGCGCCGGCGGGGCCCGCCCGGACCGCCCGCGATCCGCCGTCGGGTCCCGTCCCGCGAGCCGACACGCGCCGCGAGCGAGCCTCAGTCGTGGACCACGACCTGACCGTCGCTGTAGACGGTTACCTCGTATTCGAGGAGCGTAAACGCCACATGGCCGGTCCCGCGGGGCTGTCCGTTGTGCCTGTCGCTGAACAGGTTGTCGAGGGCGTCGGGGTCGATCTGGTCGTAGAGCGACGCCCCGAGCTCGGCGGGTTCGACGCCGGCCGCGTCGGCGACCGCGTCTATCACCGCGGTGCTGAGCGGCTCGTCCCGACGCTGGGACGCGTTCGATGGTTTCCCGGTAGTGGCGACTGTCTCGTTTAGATTTTCGGTCAGGTTCTCGGTCATTCGTTGTCCTCCTCCGCAAGCGGGAGTGTTTAGCGTTGGCGGTGCAAAGAATAAAAACTCTCCGCATAATATTGAATATATTAGGCCGATCACATTACGGTCTGCGCTCGGCGATCTCGCGGACGGCACCCGCGAGCACGTCGATCCCGATCGGGATCGACTCCTCGTCGACGTCGAAGGTCGCGGTGTGATGGCCGCCGGGGTGGTCGGTCCCGACCCCGACGTACGCGGCCCGGCCGCCGTTCTGCTGGACCGTCCGCATCAGGTACGTCGCGTCCTCGCTTCCGCCGAGTTCGTCGCGGTCGACGACGGTGTCGACGCCGTCGGTCGTCCCGGCCACGTCGCCGACCACGTCGACGAGCTCCTGATCGCTCTCGGCGCTCGGGGCCTCGCCGTTGGTCGAGCGCTCGACGGTACAGCCGTGCATCTCGGCGGCCGATTCGAGCGCGCGCTCGGCCCGGGCTTTCATGTAGTCTTTGAGCTCGGTCGTCTCGCCGCGCACCTCCCCCTCGACGTGGGCGCTCTCGGCGATGATGTTCGTCGCGGTGCCGCCGCCGATCTTCCCGGCGTTGACCCGGGTCGCACCGTCCTCGTGGCGCGGGATCGCGTAGAGGTTCTGGATCGCGGTCGCGACCGCCTGAATGGCGTTCTCGCCGTCGTTGGGCTGGCCGCCGGCGTGGGCCGGTTCGCCCTCGAACTCCGCGCGGAAGTGGCTGACCGCGAGAAAGCCGTCCAGCCCCGCGACGACCTCGCCGGTCGGGTGGTCGAGCCCGACGTGGGCCGCGAGCAGGTACTCGACGTCGTCGATGTGGTCGCTCTCGGCCATCGCCTTCCCGCCAGCGATCATCTCCTCGCCGGGCTGGAAGAACACCTTGAGGGTGCCCTCGAAGTCGCTGTCGGCGATCGCCTCGATCACGCCGACGCCGAAGGTCGCGTGGGCGTCGTGACCGCAGGCGTGCATCGCGCCGTCGTGTTCGGACCGGAACCCCTCGGCGACGGGGGCGTGATCGTCGTCGGTCGACTCCGCGCGGAGGAGCCCGTCGATGTCGACTCTGAGTCCGACCGTCGGCCCGTCGCCGGCCTCGACGACCGCGACCGCGCCGGTGTAGCCGCCCTCAAGCCGTTCGAGTATCTCCTCGTCGGCGCCCGCGTCGCGGGCCTGCTCGTACCACGTCTCGAGTTCGTCGTCGCCGGGAACCGCCATCCGCTCGTCCTCGGCGACGGCGTCGCGTCCGACGTGGAGTTCGTCGACGCCGATCCGTTCGAGTTCCTCGACGATGCGGGCGGTGGTGTAGAACTCCCGCCACGCCGGCTCGGGGTGTCGGTGGAGGTCTCGTCGGAGTTCGATGAGTCGGTCGCGTTCGGCCTGCTGGCTCATATCCGCCCCGTGGCGCGCCCGGACCTTAAGTGCTTGAGGCCCGGCAAGGTGCGCTCCCGAGATTGAACGGTTACTTAAGGGTCCCACGGATACTCTCGACCGAGACCTACTATGGTCGACGACGAGCCACCTGACGAAGCTGTCGAAGAGGAACTGGCGGAGGCCCGCCGCGCCCGCGGCGGCTCCCGGATCGAGTTCTACGGCGGCCCCGCCGCCAGCACCATCCCCATCGCGTTGTTCATCGTGTGGGCGATCGTCCAGAGCGGACTGTTCCGCATCGGGGACACGACCGGCCTCGTCGCGGGGATGTTGCTCGCGCTCATCGTCGGGATGTTCTTCGCCAAGGGCGACTGGAAGACCTACGCCAACACCATCTTCGACGGGATGACCCAGCGCGTGGCCGCGACCGCGATCGTGGCGTGGCTCTGGGCCGGCATGTTCGCCGACACGATCCAGGCGGGCCAGTTCGTGAGCGGCCTCGTGTGGGCCGCCGACGCGCTGTCGGTCAGCGGGACGCTGTTCCCCGCGATCACCTTCGTGCTGGCCGCACTACTCGCGACCGGCATCGGCACCGGCTACGGGACCACCATCGCGTTCACCGGGCTGTTCTTCCCGGCGGGACTGCTCGTCGGCGCGAACCCCGTCCTGCTGTTCGGCGCCATCCTCTCGGGCGCGGTGTTCGGGGACAACCTCGCGCCGGTCAGCGACACCACCATCGTGAGCGCGGTCACCCAGAACTCCGACATCGGCGGCGTGGTCGCCTCGCGGTTCAAGTACGCGATCGTGGCGGCGGTGCTCGCGTTCGTCGGCTACCTCGTCGCGGGCTCGGTGATGCCCGGCGCCGACATCGCGGCCAGCGGCGCGGTGCTCGGCGACGAGGCCGAACCGCTCGGGCTGATCCACCTCGCCTCGATCGGCGTGGTCATCTTCACCGCGGTGCGGGGCCGCCACATCGTCGAGGCGGTCTCGTGGGGCATCATCGTCGCGGCGATCGCGAACGTCGCGTTCGGGCTCGCGGCGGTCTCGGACATGATCCTGTTTCGCGCGCCCGACTCCGTCGCGCTCGCCGACTCGCTGTCGTGGCTCCCGTTCCTGACGACGGTGCCGGCCGGCTCCGATCAGGTCGGGGTCGCCGGGAGCATCTACACGGGCGCGGCGGGCTTTTTCCCGCTGATCGTACTCACCTTGCTCATCGTAGCCGGCGCCCGGATCATGATCCGGGGCGGGGGCTTCGAGGCGATTCAGGACTTCCTGCTCGAACGGGTCGCGACCAACGTCCGGCGGGCCGAGACCACGATGGTGCTTGGCACCGCGTCGGTCAACGCGATGATCACGATTAACACCGCCGCCGAGATCGCGATCGCGCCGTACATCGCGCGAATCGGCGAGCGGTTCAACATCAACGGCTACCGCCGGGCGAACATCCTCGACGCCAACACCTCGGCGCTGGGCTACATCTTCCCGTGGGCGGGCGGCGTCCTCGTGGGCTACACCGAGATGCAGGGTCTCGTCGGCTCCGAGGAGTTCGGGTGGTTCACTCGCGAACTCCTCGTCAATCCCGCCGAGGTCTGGCCGTTCGTCTTCCACGGGTGGCTGCTGTTCGGCGTGTTCCTCGTCTCGGCGCTGACCGGGTTCGGGCTCGAATACGTCTCTGACCGCGAGTCCGAGGAGGTGGCTCGCGTATGAGCCTCCTCGAGAAGTACCTCGCCGGAATCGGCTTCCGCACCAACACGCCCGCGTTCGAGTCGGGCCAAGAGATTTCGGCGTTCGTCACGGGCTACGACGGCGACACGCCGATCGCGCGTATCGGCGACACCGTGCTCCGTGTCGAGGACGCGCCCGCCGACGCGGTCGACGCCCGGGCGCTCCTCCGGGTCGAGTCGTTCGACGACGCCGACCACACCGGCACCGCGACGTATCTGGAGCGGACCGGCGAGTCGGCGTTTTAGCGGCCGGCGAGCGCGGTCGGTCGCCGCCGTCGGACCCGCGCGCAGAACGCGCTCTTTTTGACCCCGCGACGACTACGCCCGATTATATGGGCAAGGTCAGCATCGGCCTCCGGGGCTGGCGCTTCGACGAGGACGAGGTGTTCACCGACGAGGGGGAGTTCCGGCCGCTGGACGAGATCCCCCAAGACCCCCGCGACCGCCTGCTCCGGCTTCAGGCGCTGGTGGGGTCGCCGTGCGACGCCTGCTGGCTGATTCACGGCGACGAGAACATCGAGAAGTGCAACGTCACCGAGGTCGTCTACGGCGAACCGCTCGCGGAGGTCGTGCTCTGCTCGGAGCACGAGGCCGACTTCCGCTACTGGTTCGCCGAGGCCGGCGGGAGCCGGTACAAGGGAAGCGACGAACTCGAAGACGCGTTCCACGAGTGGTTTCTCGACGGCGGGCGCGCGCCCGAGGGGTACGGCGGCATCGAGCACGTCGAGACCGACCCCGACGACGTCCCCGAGCCGCCGGACCCCGACCCCGAGGACCTCGAAGTCGAGGTCCCCGGCGCGGAGCGAGAGCGCATCGACCTCCGGAACATGGAGGTCACCACCGTCGAGGAGGGCCGGGACGACGACGGGACCGACGACCGCGAGGACGTGACTATCGACGAGGACGACCTCGATCTGAATCAGGACTACCCCAAATGAAGCCCGCCGTCGCGATCGTCGAGCCGAAGACGCCGGGCAACATCGGCACCATCGCTCGGGCGATGAAGAACTTCGGGATGGACGACCTGAAGCTGGTTGACCCCCCGGCGTTCGGCCGCGACAGCGAGGCGTACGGCTACGCGGGCCAGGCCCGCGAGGACGTGCTCCCGAACTACGACGAGGTCAGCTTCGACCATCTCGTCGAGAACTACCACACCGTCGGGCTGACCGCCACGACCAACGAGGACGCCCGCAAGCACCGGCGGTTCCCGTTCAAGACCACCGACGAACTCGCCGACAGCCTGCGCGACGTGGCGGCCCCGACCGTCCTCGTCTTCGGCCGGGAGGACAACGGCCTGACCAACGAGGAGGTCGCGCGCCTCGACGAGGTGTGTTCGATCCCGGCCAGCGCCGACTACCCGTCGCTGAACCTCGGGCAGGCCGCCACCGTCACCCTCTACGAGCTCCGGGAGCTGACCGTCCCCGAGACCCAGCTCCCCGACGTCGAGCGCGAGCGGGCCGACGAGGCCGAGATCGAGGGGTTCTACGACCACTTCGGCTCGTTCCTCGACGCGATCGACCACCCCGAGGAGAAACGCGAGAAGACCCTGCGGCTCGCCCGGCGACTGCTCGGTCGAGCCCACCCGACCGGCCGAGAGCTCCGGACGCTTCGAGGCGTGCTCCGGCGCGCGATGTACCACGCCGACGACGAGTAGCTCGCCCAGATAGTCAAATACTTTACCGAAGCGCGGCGTAACACCCACGAATATGTCTCCCGCAGCACAGCTGGCCGCCCGGTTCGGCTCGCTCCCGCTGGGCACCCAGTTTACCCTCCTCGTCGCGGTCCCGAGCGTCGCGGTCATGCTCGTCGGCAAGCGACTCTTCTTGCCGGACGTGGGGTTCCGGCGTCTCGTCGGCGACTTCGTCCGGACAGACTGGAAGTACCTCGGGGTCGCGTGGGTGGTCACGCAGGGCGTGAACACGCTGGCGATGCACTTTCACGCCCCGCGGACGTTCACGGGGATGGTGTACGCCGTCGAGGGCGCGACCGTCGCCATGTTTCAGGCGATCGCCGTCACCCCCCTCACCGTCGTCGCGACCGGGATCTACCTCGTGGGGTTCCCGTTCGTGGTCCTGTTCACGTACTTCAAAGTGAAGGCCCACGACGAGGAGCAGGCCCACCGGTACGCGCTGGCCTACACGGTGCTGGTCGTCACCGCGGTCCCGTTTTTCCTCCTCTTCCCGGTGAAGGTGTCGTCGCTGTACCTCTCGACGGTCGATCCGCTGATGTACGAACTCAGCCCCGCGATCCAGTACGGTATCTTCTCGACCGACACGCTGGTGAAGGCGTTCCCGAGCCTCCACACCGGCCTGTCGGTGCTGGCGGCGCTGTACGCCCGGAAGGTAGACGGCCGGTACGCCAACACCGTGACCGCCCTGACGGTCGGCATCGTCTTCTCGACGCTGTATCTGGGCATCCACTGGGTCATCGACGCCGTGTTCGCGGTGCTTTTGGTCTGGGTGGCCTACCGGTTCTCCCAGTCGGTCAGCGACCCCAAGTGGTCGACGGTCTCCCGGGAGGTCCTCGCGGGCGTTCGGCGGTACGCGCCGCTGTGAGGGCTCTGAGTCCCTCAGCGTCCCGAGGCGGCGACCCCGGCTCCGGGGAAAAGGTTTTGTCGCCCATGCCCATTACGTAGCCCGGATGACAGAACTCTCAGGCTCCGATCCGCTCGAAGCGCTGGCTCGCCTGCCGGAGATGGCCCACCCGACCGTCTCGCCCGACGGCGAGTCCGTCGCCTTCTACTACAACGGGACGGGGCGAAACGAACTCCACGTCCTCGACGTCGAGACCGGCGAGCGCGAGCGCTGGAGCGACGGTGAGGTCCCCCGGAACAACCGGTGGCCGGTGGCGTGGGCCGCCGACGGCGAGCGCGTCTTCTTCCATCGCGACGAGGACGGCGACGAGCAAAACGACGTCTACGCCATCGACGCGACCGGCGCGACCGAACCGGTGTTCGAGTCGGCGGGACAGGCCAGCCTCCAGGACGTCGGCGAGGACGGCGAGACCCTGCTTGTCGGCTCGAACGGAGACGGCCAGATGAACCTCTACCGCCGGGACCTGTCGGCCGGGGAGACGACGAAGCTCACCGACTACGACCGGGCGGTGCGGGCGGGCCACCTCTCGCCCGACTGCGAGCGCGTCGCGTACGCCACCAACGAGGCCGACGACCTCACAAACGAGGACGTCTACGTCGCCGACACCGACGGGTCGAACCCGCGGAACCTCGACGTGGGCGCGACCGGCGCGGAGGTCCTGCCGGTCGACTGGGGGCCGGAGGGCGACCGACTCCTGATCGCCGACAACACCGAAGATCTCGGTCGGTGTGGGATCTACGACCTCGACGCCGACGCGGTGGAGTGGTACGGCGACCTCGAACGCGAGGAGTCCCCCCGGTGTTTCCTGCCCGACGGCGAGCGGTTCGTGGCGACCCGGATGCGCGAGGCGACCACCGTCCCTGTCGTCTACGACGCCGCGACCGGCGAGTGTCGGGAGTTCGACCTCCCCGACGGGGTGGCCTCGTTCGGGTGGACCAGCGAGCGCGTCATCGACGAGGACCGCGTGCTCGTGAGCTACACCACGCCCACCCGCCGAACCGAACTCCTCGACTACGATCTGGCGACCGACGAGTACGAGCGTTGCTTCGACCGCGAGTACGGTCCCTTCTCGCGCGAGGACTTCGCCGACGCCGAGTACTTCACCTTCGAGTCCGACGGGGTCCCGGAGACGCCCGCGCGAGCGGTCGACCTCGACCCCTACGAGACCCTCGACATCGGCGCGCTGTTGTACGACTCGGGCGAGCGTCCCTCGCCGCTGGTCGTCAACCCCCACGGCGGGCCCCGGGCGGCCGACCGGAAGTCGTTCGACTACCGCACGCAGTTTCTCGTCCACCGGGGCTTTTCGGTCCTCCAGGTGAACTACCGGGGCTCGACCGGCCGGGGTCGGGCGTTCGTCGAGTCCATCTACGACGACTGGGGCGGCGCCGAGCAGGGCGACATCGCGACCGCGGTCGAGCACGTCCTCGACGACCGCGAGTGGCTCGACGGCGACCGCGTGGTCGTCTACGGCGGGTCGTACGGCGGCTACTCCGCCTACTGGCAGGCGGTCCAGTACCCCGACCTCTACGCCGGCGCGGCCGCCTCGGTGGGGCTCACCGATCTCGAAGACATGTACGAGAACACCATGCCTCACTTCCGGACCGCGCTACTTGAGACCAACCTCGGGACGCCAGAAACGAACCCCGACCTCTACCGCGAGCGCAGTCCGGTCGAGCACGCCCAGAACCTCTCTGCACCGCTGTTGATGACCCACGGCGTCAACGACCGGCGCGTCCCGGTCTCGCAGGCGCGCATCTTCCGCGAGACGCTACTGGACCTCGGCTACGAGGAGGGCGAGGACGGCGACTTCGAGTACCACGAACTCGGCGAGGAGGGCCACGGCTCGTCGGACATCGATCAGAAGATCCGGTCGCTCGAACTCCTCGACGGCTTCCTCGACCGACGGATCGACCCGCCGGCGGCCCAAGCCGACGACGACTGAGTCACTCGGCGTCGACGCGGCCGACCGGGTCGGAGCGCTCGACGGCGGCGGCGACGGCCGAGAGGAGTTCGTCGGGACCGACCACCCGGCCGCGCTCGGACAGCGACTCGTACAGCGCGGCGGCCTCGCTCCCGGCGAAGTTGCGCTCGGCGAACGGGCGCTCCTCGACCACGACCACCTCGTCGGCCTCCCGGGCGGCCCGGAGGTTGGCGAGGTTGCCCGTCCCGACCTCCACGTCGGCGAGCACGGTCGCGTCGGCCGCCCGGATCCGGTCTTCGACCTCGCGTCTGGCCGCCTCGCCGACCGGCGCGAACGGCTCTTCGGTCACCGCCTCGAGCCCGAGCGACCGGGCGGTCTCGAGGTCCGAGTCGCCCTCGTTGAGCGCGCCGACCGACACCTCGTAGCCCGCGGCCGAGAGCACGTACAACAGCCGCGAGACCGTCCCGCCGCCGCCCACGACGTGGACGCGGCCCGCGGGGCGGTCGGGACGCTCGGGCAGGGCGGTGACGTACGTCGAGCCGGTCACCGGGTGGCGAGAGACCACCGCCCGCGTGTCGAACGCGGCTTCGAGGTGCCCCTCCGAGAGCACCGTCGCGGGGTCGCCGCTCGCCCTGATTCCGCCGTCGGCGAGCAACAGTAGTTCGTCGCAGTAGTGGGCCGCGAGGTTGAGGTCGTGGATCGCCGCGATCACGGTCTTGCCGTCGTCGTCGACCAGTTCGCGGACCAACTCCAAGGTCCGGACCTGGTGGTTGATGTCGAGGCTGGCGGTCGGCTCGTCGAGCAACAGCGCGGGCGCGTCCTGAGCCAGCGCCCGCGCGAGCAGGACGCGCTGTCGCTCGCCGCCCGACACGGCGGTGATCGGCCTGTCGGCGAACCGAGCCACCTCGGTGCGTTCCATCGCGGCCTCGACGTGCTCGCGACCGGCGTCGCTGGCCCCGGAGAACCGCGACTTGTAGGGGTTGCGCCCCATCGCGACCACTTCCTCGACCGGGAAGTCGAAGGCGAGGCCGGTGTCCTGGGGAACCACCGCGATCCGGCGGCTCGCCTCCTTCGAGGAGAGGTCGGCGATCGGATCGCCCGCCACGCGGACCTCGCCGGCGTCGGGGCCGACGGCTCCGTGGATCGCCCGGAGTAGCGTGGTCTTGCCCGCGCCGTTCGGGCCGACCAGTCCGACGAACCGCCCCTCCGGGACGCTCGCGCTCACCGAATCGAGGACGCGGTTGCCCCCGAGTTCGACCGTCACGCCGTCGATCTCGATCGCGGATCGGCGGTCGTCGCCGCTCGCCCCGTCGCTCACAGCGCGTGCACCTCCCGCGTCCGGAGCAGATAGAGGAAGAACGGCGCCCCGAGGAAGGCGGTGACGATGCCGACCGGGATCTCGGCGGCGCCCGAGCGGGCCACCGTGTCGGTCGCCACGAGGAACGTCGCGCCCGCAAGCGCGGAGGTCGGCAGGAGGACGCGGTGGTCCGGCCCCACGAGCAGTCGCATTACGTGCGGGACCACGAGGCCGACGAAGCCGATGATGCCCGACACCGCGACCGCCGCGCCCGTCACCACGCTGGCGACCGCCAGCAGGAGGCGCTTGGTGCGCTCGACCTCGACGCCGAGCGCGTGGGCGTCCTCCTCGCCCAGCAGTAGGACGTTGAGGTCCCGTGCGTACGCGAACAGCACCGCGAACCCGATCACCGCGACCGGGAGCGTGAGCGTCACGTCGTCCCACGACGCCAGGTGGAGGTGGCCCATCAGCCAGTAGACGGCCCGTTCGAGGCTCTCGCCGGCGTGGAGTAGCAGGAACGAGACGATCGCCCCGAGAAACGTCTGGACGGCCACGCCCGCGAGCAACAGCGTCGCGACCGGCGTCCGGCCGTCCTCGGTGCCGAGCAGGTAGACCCCGAACGCCGCGACGATCGCGCCGAGGAACGCGGCCGTCGGCAGTCCGAAGGGGACCGCAAACGGGAGCGCGATCGTGGCGACCGCCCCGACCGCCGCCCCAGAGGAGACGCCGATGATCGAGGGGTCGGCCATCGGGTTCCGAAAGAACCCCTGCATCACGACGCCGGCGGTGGCGAGCGCGAACCCGACCGTCGCCCCGAGCGCGATCCGGGGCAGTCGGAGGGTCATCACGATCGTTCGGGCGGTCTCGGGCACCGCGAAGTCGAAGGCCGACCGGAACTCCACGGCGGGCACGGGAATCGAGAGCGCCGCCCCGGCGAGCCGGAGGGTGTGTTCGTCGAACGCCACGCCCGCGGGAATCGCGAGCGCGTTCACTAACACCTTTCCGACGACGACGTAGTCGAGGCTCACCGGCCCGACCGCCGCGCTGACCACGACGACCCCGATCAGCGCGGCGACCAGTCCGGCCGACCACCACGCCGCGCGAGCGCCCCATCGCATCGTATGAAAGCCTCTTTGCTTTAGGTAAATACTTATTGGATACTGTCCGAGGTGGTGACGCATGAAGGCGAAACTCACGAGCGCACTGCTCGCACTACTGGTCGTCGCGGCGGTCCCGACGGGAGTCGGAGCCGCCGGGACGGCCCAGGCGGAGTGTTCGTTCCCGGTAACCGCGACCGACGCGACGGGAACTGAAGTGACTGTCGACGAGCGCCCCGAGCGGGTCACCACCCTCTCGCCGAGCGCGGCCCAGACGATGTGGGAGATCGGCGGCGAGTCTCAGGTCGTCGGGCTGTCCGAACACGCGCTGTATCTCGACGGTGCGGCCGAGCGCACGAACGTCTCGGCCGCCGGAGAGGGCCGGATCAGCGTCGAGAAAGTGGTCTCGACCCAGCCCGACCTCGTCCTCGCGCCGAACGTCATCTCGAACGACACCGTCACCAAGCTCCGCGAGGCTGGACTCACCGTCTACAAGTTCGGGTTCGCCGCGTCGATCGACGACATCTACGCGAAGACCGAGGTGACCGGCGAACTCACCGGTAACTGCGAAGCCGCCGACGAGACCGTCACCTCGATGCGCGACCGCATCGCGACGGTTCAGGAGGCGGTCGAGAACTCCGAGCGGCCCGGCGTGTTCGTCTCGGTCGGGGGCGGCTACACCGCCGGCGACGGGACCTTCATCAACAGCATGGTGGAGCTCGCGGGCGGGACCAACGTCGCGGTCGAGGCCAACGTCTCGGGCTACCAGACGATCAGCGAAGAGATCATCGTCCAGCAGGACCCCGAGTGGATCGTCGAACTCGGCGCGTTCGGCGCGTACCCGAAGACCGACGCCTACAACGGGACCCACGCGGTCCAGAACGGGCAGGTCATGACCGTCAGCAACCAGAACATCAGCCAGCCCGCGCCGCGGGTCGTCAACGCGATCGTCCGGATGGCCGACGCGTTCCACCCCGAGGCGTACGCCGAGGCGAACGCGACCGAAACGACTGCGACCGAAACGACTGCGATAGAGACGACCGAAACCGCCGAGACCGCCACTACCGCGCTCACGACCGACGAGAGCGCGATGGCCGACGCGACCACGGAGACGACCACCGAATCCGGCGGCGCGTCGGGCGGCGTGCCCGGATTCGGCGTGCCCGCGGCGCTCGCGGCCCTCGCCGGGGCGGCGCTTCTCGCCGGCCGGCGCTGAAGTTCCGAACGGGAAAGGTGTTTAACCGACGGGTCCGACCGACCACGTATGGTCGAGAAAGTCCTCTGGCCCGCGTACTTCGACGCGGACAAGAGCCGGAACGAGGGGCGACGGGTCGCCGCCGAGATGGCGATCGCCGAGCCGACCGTCGACGAGATCGCCAAGGCGGTCCAGCAGGTGGGGTACGACGCGGTCATCGAGCGCGACAAGGCCTACTCCCGGGAGAACTGGGACGAGCGGGGCCGGGTGCTGGTGAAAGACGCCGACGACTCGACGAAAAACGACCTGATACAGGCGGTCGCCGCGTACGCGGCGGCGCTCCGGGACTGATGGAGCGTCTCGGCGAGGTCGTCAGGACCGCACAGGGGCTGGCGATCGTCCGGTGCGGCGACGAACGCCACCCCGACGTGGGGACCGAGGCGGTCGACGAACAGCTGACCGCGGTCGGGCGGGTCGTCGACGTGTTCGGGCCGGTCTCGCGCCCGTACGTCGCGGTCTCGCCCGACCACGGGGTCGCGCTCCCGACGCTGTTGGGCGAGAAGCTCTACGCCCGCTGACCGTCCCAATCCACAACCCCAAAGGCCGAGGCCTGCGAGCGTCCCGACATGGAAGACAGAACGCGTCTGCTCGGGGCGGTCGGGCTCACCGTCGCGATGTTTCTGCTGGTCCAACTCGGCGCGCTGGCGCTGGTCGAGCCGTTCCAGCGCGCCGGCTACCAGCAGGTCGAGAACCCCTCGGACCCGACCAACAGCCTCCTGTACGTCGGCGCGGTGCTGGTCCTGACCGCGGCGATGCTCGCGATCATCAAACTCGACGTGCAGTGGCTCCTCCGGGGCGGGATCATCCTCACCAGCGGCCTGCTGTCGTGGTACGTCTTCTCGGTGGTGATGCCCGCCGGCCTCGCCGTGACCGTCGACGGCGCGGCCGTGAACGTCCTCGCGATCGGCGCCGCGCTGGCGGTGTCGGTCGCCCTGCTGGTCCACCCCGAGTGGTACGTCATCGACGCCACCGGGGTCATCATCGGCGCGGGGGCGGCCGGCCTCTTTGGCATCAGCTTCGGGCTGTTGCCCGCCATCCTCCTGTTGGGCGTGCTCGCGATCTACGACGCGATCAGCGTCTACGGCACCGAGCACATGCTGACGCTCGCCTCGGGCGTGATGGATCTCAAGATTCCGGTGGTGTTCGTGGTGCCGATGACCCTCTCGTACTCGTATCTCGACGCCGGCGACGACTCCGACGGCGACGACGACGGTCCGGCGGACACGGAGTCGTCGGTCGACGACGCCGAGGACGCGGTCGCGAACCCCGACGGCGCTGACGCCGACCACCCCGAGGCCGAGCGCCCCGACATCACCGACCGCGACGCCATCTTCATCGGGCTGGGCGACGCCGTGATGCCGACGGTGATGGTCGCCAGCGCGGCCTTCTTCGCCGAGGCCGAGCCGCTGGTCTCGGGTATCGCGCTGAACCTCCCTGCGCTGACCTCCCTGCTCGGGACGATGGCCGGCCTGCTGGTCCTGCTCTGGATGGTGCTGAAAGGCCGGGCCCACGCCGGGCTTCCCCTGCTGAACGGCGGCGCCATCGGCGGCTACCTGATCGGCGCGCTGGCGAGCGGGCTGACGCTGACCCAGGCGCTCGGGCTGTAAGGTGCGGTGTGTCACCGCGACTGGCCCGGGAGCCGTTCTCGGGGCGCCACCGGAACGACATACTCAAATCCGAGTAAACATTTAAACCGTCTATGAACTGGACGCACCCCCGAAACATGTCGAACGCCGAGCGCAAGCAACACGAGACCAGAGCGGGCACCGACTCGAACTTCGTCGCCGCGATGGTACTCGCGGCCTGAACGCCTCTCGGATTACTTCCCGGTGAGCGCCTCGCTCGCGGGCGCGAACGAGATCTCCGACCCCAGTCCCTCCTCGCGGGCCTTCTCGTAGAGCATGTGGGCCGCCGCCACCGTCTCGATGGCGGTGCCCCCGGAGTCGAAGACGGTGACCTCCTCGTCGGTCTCCCGACCGGGCGCCGCTCCGGCGACGACCTCGCCGAGTTCGGCGTGGACGTGGTCCTCCGAGACGACGCCCGCCTCGACCGCCGCGATGAACGACCCCGCATCCTGGGAGACGCGCTCGCGGAGGTCCGGGACGTAGGTCGACCGCTCGATCGTCGTCGCGTCGAGTTCCCGCTTTTCGGGGTGGTACTGGCCCATCGCGGTGACGTGGGCCCCGTCGGCGAGCATCTCGCCGTCGAAGACGGGGTCGCTGGCGGTGGTCGCGGTCACCACGATACCCGCGTCGTCGATCGCGGCCGCGCTGGAGGCGACCGCCGCCACCGAGGCGTCGAGCTGTTCGTTCATCTCGGCGGCGAACGACTCGCGGGACGCCTTGGTCGGGGAGTACACCCGGACGGTGTCGAGATCCCGGACGGCCGCGATCGCGCGCAGTTGCCCGCGGGCCTGCGAGCCGCTACCGACGATCCCGAGGGTGTCGGCGTCCTCGCGGGCGAGGGCGTCGGTGCCGACCGCCCCGGTCGCGCCGGTCTTGAACGGGTTCATGCTCGCGCCGTCGAGCAACGCGATCGGCTCGCCCGACTCGGCGTCGAACACCGGCGTCACGAACCACGCGTCCTTGGCGCCGAACCCGGAGGCGTACATGTACCCGCCCATCGCGCCCGTCTCGGGCAGGATCGCCGAGTAGCCGGTCAGCATCCCCGGCGGTTCGGCGTTGGGGAGCTTCGTGCGGGGTTCGGCGGGCGCGCCCTCGCCGCGCTGGCGGTAACCCTCTCGGACCGCCTCGACGTACTCCTCGGGGCTCGCGAGTCCGGACACATCCTCGCTCGTCAGAAACAGCGTGTCGCTCATGGCCCAACCAACACAGGCCAGCCTGAAAACCGTTGAGGCGCCGGAGAAAAACGGGGATAGCGTCGTCGGGAGACGGTTCAGTCGGCGGCCTCGAAGCCGTTCGACTCCGACGCGGACTGGGTGGTCGCGACGGACGTCCGGTCGACGGGGCCGTTGACGAACAGCGCGTGAGCGATGAGCGCGACCGGGACGGTCGCCGCGACCGGGACGGCGGCGGTCACCGAGACGCCGATGGCGCTCATGGCGGCGGTGATACCGATCAGCGAGAGCGGGATGAGTCCGAGAATGATGTCGTAGTACCCAGTCATAATCTATTACATTCTATGCGGCGTGGGTATATAATTCTTTCCCGTACCTCTGGTGGGCGTTTCTGGTGGGTTCGAAATACTCTCTCTGTAATGCCCTCATAAGTTATGAGTTGGTTACAAGGGTGTTTCGAGCGTCTCCTGACCCGAAACCGTCGATACCGGGAAGCTCACGATTGCCGCTATATTTTCGCGAGTTATCCGACCGACGCGCAGTCGACGCGCGATCGCGGCCGGATCTGACCCTCGCGATCGGCCACACATTTACCTTCGACCACGGAGAACTCCCGGCTATGGACACCCGACAGAGCTACGCGGTCGGCCTCGCGCTCGTGGCGGTCGGAGTCGTGGCGAGCGCGCTGGCGTCCCCCGAGATGCCCGCGCGGATGGCGACCCACTGGAACGCCGCGGGCGTGGCCGACGGCCGGACTCCGAAGGTCATCGCGCTCGCGACCATCCCCGCGGTGTCGGCGGGACTGCTCGCGCTGTTCGCGGTCCTCCCCCGGCTCGACCCCCTCGGGGAGAACGTCGCGGCGTTTCGCGAGCAGTACGACGCGTTCGTCGTGTTGGTCGTCGGGATGCTGACGTACCTCCACCTCCTGGTGCTCGCCTGGAACGCCGGCTTCGAGTTCGGGATGATCCAGGCGCTCGCGCCCGCGATGGGGGTCGTCTTCTACTACGCCGGCGTCGTGTTAGAACGCGCCGAGCAGAACTGGTTCGTCGGCATCCGGACCCCCTGGACCCTCTCGGACGAGGAGGTGTGGCGCCGGACCCACGACCGCGCGGCCCCGCTGTTCAAACTCGCGGGCGTCGTGGCGGCGCTCGGGGCGGTCGTCCCCTCCGCCGCGATTCTCCTCATCGTCGTGCCGGTCGTCGCCGTCGGGGCGTACGCGACCGCCTACTCCTATCTGGTCCACCGCCGCGTCGCGGGCTAACGAAGCCCCACCGCGGCCGCCCGCCAGACCGCGAACGAGACCGCGCCCACGGTCGTCACGACGAGCGCGAACGTCCACGGCGCGCTCCCGTGGAAGTACGCGGTCGACCGGATCGCGAGGCCGATCGGCGCGGCGACGATCCACGCGCCGACCGCGCGGACCACGGCGGTGCGGACCCGTCGGGTCGTTCCGGGGGCGTACGCGCCGATCGCCAGCGCCCCGACGACCCACCCGGCGAGGAACGGCGCGATCGTGCCCGCGACTCGCCCGGGCATCGCGACCGGGTCGACGCCGTGGTTGATCGATCCGAGCGTGAGAAAGCTCGCGAGCACGAGCAGGTCCCCGACCGCGAGGCCGACCGTCCCGGTCGAGCGCTCGACTCGCGACCCGAACAGTCCGTCGACGGCGTTGCTCATGGCCGGCGGTTGGGGCCGACGCGTTATGATTCCCGCGGTGCGCGCCGACCGGTGCCGGAGCGAAGGACAGTTGCCGGAGGCCCCCCAACCCGAAGCCATGGAGTACGCGCTGGTCGGCTGGCCCGAGGACGACCCCAAGCTCCGGCTCGACCACCGGGAGTTCAGCTACGCGGGGAAGTTCGTGATGTCCAACACCGGGAAGGCGGTCGCCCGCGAGGACGGGGCCGACGGCGACCGCCTCGGGGCGATCGCGTTCAACGAGGACCGCACCGACCCGGCCGCCGCGTGGCTCCGGTACGTCACGGTGCGGGCCGACCGCCGCGGGGAGGGGATCGGCGCGCGGCTCGCGGCGTTCGCGGCCGACCGGCTCGACGCGCGGGGGTACGACCGGGTGAAGATCGCGGTCAACAACCCCTTCGCCTACCACGCCCTCTACAAGGCCGGGTTCGGGTACGCCGGCGAGGAGACCGGGCTCGCCGAACTGGTGTTGGTGCGGCCGGGCGACCGCTCGCCGGCGACCTATCGGGCGGGCCTCGACGCCTACCGGGGACGGGAGGACCTCGCGGCCGAGGAACGGGACTTTCTGGACGCGAAGTCGGCGGCGGGCCCGCCCGAGACGATCCCCGCGCCCGAGTGAGACCCCGCCGGCCGGTGGGGATAAGGCCGCCCCGATCGAATCACGCCCACATTCTGGGGGGTTCGGGCATGCACGAACGAGAGCTACCGGGACGACACGAATCGCTGTGGACGAGCACGACGCCGCGGACCGACTTCCCACCGCTCGACGGCGACCGTCGGGTCGACACCGCGGTCGTCGGCGGCGGGATCGTCGGGGTGACCGCGGCGCTTGAGTGTGCGGAGGCGGGCCGGGAGGTGGCGCTGCTCGAAGCCGATCGCGTGGTCGAGGGCGTCACGGGCAAGACGACCGCGAAGGTCACCGCCCTACACGGACTCGTCTACGACGACCTGCTCCGGACCCACGGGCGCGAACGCGCTCGGGGGTACGCCGACGCCAACGCGGCGGCGATCGAGGCGATCGCCGACCGGGTCGACGAGCGCGACATCGACTGCGACTTCCGGCGCGTCCCCGCCTACACCTACGCCGCCGACGAGGACCAGCGTGGGGCCGTCGAGCGCGAGGCGGCCGCCGCCGAGCGTCTGGGGCTCCCGGCGTCGTACGTGCCCGACCCGGCGTTTCCCGGGGCGACACACGGCGCCGTGAAGTTCGCCGAGCAGGCCCAGTTTCACCCCCGAAAGTACCTGCTCGACCTCGCGGAGGCGATCCCGGAGGCGGGCTCGCACGTCCTCGAGGAGACGGCGGTGACCGGGATCGACGACGGCTCGCCCTGCGAGGTCGAGACCGAGCGCGGGACCGTCACCGCCGAGAACGTGATCGTGGCGACCCACTTCCCGATCGAGGACCCGGGCTTTTACTTCGCGCGCCAGTATCCCAAGCGGTCGTACGTGCTGGCGGTTCGGCTCGCCGACGACCCGCCGGACGGGCTGTTCTACCGGGACGCCGATCCGTACTTCTCTGTGCGTCCGCACCCGACCGACGACGGCACGCTGGCGCTGGTCGGCGGCCAGAACCACAAGACCGGACAGGGCGGGTCGACGGTGGCGCGCTACCGGCGGCTCCTCGAACAGGCCCGCGAGCACTTCGACGTCGAGTCGGTCGAGTACCGGTGGTCGACCCAGGACTTCGTCTCGGTCGACGACGTGCCGTTCGTCGGGCGACTCGGTCCGACGTCCGAGCGCGTCTACGGCGCGACCGGGTTCGGCGGCTGGGGGATGACCAACGGCACCGCGGCCGGGATGTTACTCGCGGCTCTCGCGCAGGGGGAATCGCGGCCGTGGGCCGGAACGTTCGACCCCCAGCGGTTCGACCCCGCGGCGTCGGGGCGGGACCTCCTCGCCGAGAACGTCGACGTCGGCGCGCAGTTCGCCCGGGACTGGACCGCGGCCGCCCTCGCGAGCGCGGACGGCGCGGACCTCGCGCCCGGGGAGGGGACGGTCCTCAGGCGGGGGGACACGCCGCTGGCGGTCTCTCGGGACGAGGACGGCGACATCCGGGCGGTGTCGGCGGTCTGTACGCATCTGGACTGTCTGGTCCGGTGGAACGACGCCGAGGGTTCGTGGGACTGTCCGTGTCACGGCTCGCGGTTCTCACCGGAGGGCGAGGTGCTGAACGGCCCCGCGGTCGAGGACCTCCCGAAGCGCGGGGAGTGACCCCGAGGGCGCGGCCGGCCGCGTTCAGAGGATTCAAACGCCGCCGCCACCCATACCGACCCATGAAGGCCTTCGCCCCCGGAAGCGTCACCGCCGTCTTCGCGCCCGCTGAGTCGGGCGACGAGTCGATGGGCGCGAGCTTCGCGATCGAGGACGGCGTGGTCGCGGACGTCCGTCCCGCCGACGAGCCCGCGGTCGCGGTCGACGGCGAGCCGACCGACTTCGAACCCGTCGAGTTGGCGCTCGACGCCCTCGACGTCGCGGCGGCGGTCGACCTCGCCTCGTCGGTCCCGATCGGGTGCGGGTTCGGCGCGAGCGGGGCCGCCACGCTCGCGACCGCCCTCGCGGCGAACGAGGCGTTCGATCTCGGGCGGACGCGCGAGGAGCTGGTCGCGGTCGCCCACCGCGCGGAGGTGGCGGCCGGCACCGGGCTCGGCGACGTGTTCGTCCAAGAGATGGGCGGGCTGGTGGTCGGCGACGGGCGCGACCGGTGGCGGGTCGGGACCGACGCGCCGATCGAGTACGACTCGTTCGGCGGGATCGCCACCGAGGAGATGCTGGGCGACGACGAACTGATGGCCCGGATCGAGCGGGCGGGGACCCGAACGCTCGACGCGCTCCCGGCCGACCCGTCGTTCTCGGAGCTGACCCGGGCGGCGTGGTCGTTCGCCGAGGCGACGGGTCTCCCGACGCCGGCGGTCCGGGAGGCGGTCGCGTCGGTCGAGAACGCCGGCGGGCTCGCGAGCATGGCGATGGTCGGCGAGACCGTCTTCGCGGTCGGCGTCGAGGGCGCACTGCCCGACCGGACCCGAATCTGTCCGGACGGCGCGTCCCTGCGATGACCGCGGTCTGTGCTCCTCGCGTGCTGTTCGTCTACGACCGCCGAATTAGCGTACGGAGCCGATAGCACGGCGGGACGGAGAAGCCGGGCGTCACTCGCCGATAGCTCGCTGGTCGACGTACTCGCGGGTCGCTCCCTGCAACACGTAGTCGGTCTCTCGGAGCGCTCGGACCGACCCCGACCCGGTGACGAACATCGCCGTTTCCAGCTCGGCACGCAGGTCCTCGATCCGCTCGACGACGGCGTCCGGGCCGTCCGTGGCGGGTTTCAGGAACGGTTTCGCCAACCCGCCGGCCCGCGCGCCAAGCGCGATCGCCTTGGCCACGTCCAGGCCCGTGCGCACGCCGCCGCTCGCGATCACGCAGTCGTGTTCGGCCCCGCACTCGATCGTGCTCGCCGCGGTCGGGATCCCCCACTCCCGGAACAGGGTCCCGACGCGCTCCTGTCGGGGCGCGTTCGCGGTGGCCGCGCGGTAGGCTTCGATCCCCGACCACGTCGTGCCGCCCTTTCCGGCGACGTCGATCGCATCGACCCCTGCGGCGGTCAGCTTCCGGGCGGTCTCCCCGGAAATCCCGTTGCCCGTCTCCTTGACGATGAGCGGCACCGAGAGATCCGCGGCGACTCGTTCGATCGCGCTCAAGCAGTTTCGCCCGTCGACGTCGCCCTCGGGCTGGACGGCCTCTTGGAGGAAGTTCAGGTGGACCGCGAGCGCGTCGGCCTCGACCATCTCGACCGCGCGCTCGACCGTCTCGACGTCGTACTCTCGAAGCTGGGCGGCGCCGAGGTTCCCGTAGATGAACGCGTCTGGCGCGGCATCACGCACGACCGTGTACGACTCGAGGACGCCCTCGTCGTCGAGTTCGAGGCCCGCCCGCTGACTTCCGAGCCCCATCGCGATCCCGGTCTCGCCGGCGGCCCGGGCCAGCGCTCGGTTGATCTCGGTGGTGTTTTGGTGGCCGCCGGTCATGCTCTCGATGAAGATCGGGGCCGACAGCTCGTGGCCCAGAAACTCGACGGACGTGTCGATCGCGTCGCGGTCGAGTTCCGGAAGCGCTTCGTGGACGAGTCGGACGTCCCCGAAGCCGGTTCCACTGGTCTCGACGTCTCGTTCCTGCACGATCTGAATGTGGTCGTCTTTCCGGTCCTCGGTCTCCGACGAGCGCCGTTCGGTCATTAGGCTATCTTGGGAAAGCGGCGGGGAAAACAGTACTGCTGTCTCGACGCGACGACTCGCCTACTCGGCGGCGATCACGTCGTCGATGCGCGCGATCATCGTCGCGGCCTCGGTCGCAGACTCGAACGCCTCGCGCTTGACCGCGACCGGGTCGAGGACGCCCGCCTCGACGGGGTCGCCCACCTCGCCGTGCTGGCCGGTGGCGATGACGCCCGCCCGGCCGTCGCGGCTCTCGTTTTCGGTCCGGAGGTCGACCAGCGCGTCGATCGGGTCCATCCCGGTATTCTCGGCCAGCGTGCGCGCGAGCACGTCGACCGCGTCGGCGAACGCCTCGACCGCGAGTTGCCTGCGGCCCTCGACGCCGGCGGCCGCCTCCCGAACCCGGTCGGCGACGACGATCTCGGTCGCGCCCGCGCCCGGGACGACCCCGCCCGCGTCGAGCGCGGCCGCCACGACGTCGAGCGCGTCCGAGAGGGCGCGTTCGAGTTCGTCGACGACGTGCTCGGTGCCGCCCCGGATCAGGACGGTGACCGACTCGGCCGCCGCGCCGCCCTCGACGAACACGAGGTCCTCGTCGCCGAACGTCCGGACGCGGACGGTCTCGGCCCGACCGAGATCCGCGTCCTCCACGTCCTCGACCTTGCCGGACCGGCTCGCGCCGGTCGCGGAGGCGATCGCCCGGGCCTCGTCGTCGTCGACGCTCTCGAACGCGAGGATGCCGGCGTCGGCGAGCGCGGCCGCCGCGCCGTCGGCGATCGAGTCGGTCGCCAGCACCACGTCGACGCCGGCCGCCGACAGCGACTCGGCGTACGACTCCAGTTCGCGCCGCTCGGCGTCGACCGCCGCGGTGAGCTGTTCGACGCTCTCGACGCTGTACTCGGCGTCGATCTCGGCCTCGCGGACCCCGAGCTCCTCGTCGACGACCGCGATGGTCGCGTCGGAGACCTCGCGGGGCATGTTGGCGTGGGCGGGCTCCTCGTCGGTGACGACTCCGGGGACGAGCTCCGTCGCCGACGAGGAAGCCCCCGTCTGGGTGTGGACTCGGACGTCCTCGCGGGCCACGCCGTCCTCGCCGTCGACGTGGCGGATCGCCTCGACCACGACCTCGGCGAGCCGCTCGGTCGTCACGTCGCCGGTCCCCTTGCCGGTCATGCTCGACTCGGCGACCTGCCCGAGCAACTCGTCGTCGGTCTCGGCGTCGAGCACCTGCTCCTCGACGGCTTCGATCGCGATGTCGCGGGCGCGGGCGTACCCCTCGACGATCGTCGTCGGGTGGACGTCGTCCTCGAGCAGGTCCTCGGCCTTCGCGAGGAGTTCGCCCGCGAGCACCGCGGCCGTCGTGGTGCCGTCGCCGACCTCGGCCTCCTGGGACTCGGCGACCTCCACGATCATCTGGGCCGCGGGGTGGTCGATGTCCATCGTGTTCAGGATGGTCGCCCCGTCGTTCGTGATCGTCACGTCGCCGGTGTCGCTCACCAGCATCTTGTCCATCCCTCGCGGGCCGAGCGTGGTGCGTACGGCCTCGCTGACCGCCTTGCCCGCGTCGATGTTCGACGTCTGTGCATCGCGTCCGTGGGTGCGCTCGGTGTCCTCCGCGAGGACGAACATCGGTCGACCGCCCATGCGCTGCTGTCCGAATCCTGACTCCGACATCTGTATCCCCGTTCGAAAAATGAATGAACTTCTATATAAAAGTTTCTCCGGTCGCCGACTCCCTCGCTCTCGGCCCCGGCGAACTCAGTCCCGCAACCGCCGCCACGCGCCCGCCCCGACCAGCCCCGCGAGGGCGGCCGGCACGCCGAAGCCGGGGACGCCCGAGGAGGCGCCGTCGTCGGTCGTGGCGTCGTCGGCGAGCGCGGCCTGTTCGGTTCCTGTCGCGGTCGTGGTCTCGGTATCGCCCCCCGCGGTCGTCGTCAGCGACGGCGGATTCCTCTGCTCGCCGGCGTGGTTGCCGAAGGTGTACAGCGCGCCTCGACTCCCCTCCAGTTGGCCCGCACTGCTGGCGACGAAAAACCGGTCGGTGACCGGTCTCGCCGTCCAGAACGCCGCCTCGTCGGGCTTGCGCCACCACGCCAACAGCTCGGGGTTCGCGGGGTCGGAGATGTCGTGGATCTTGACCCCGCCCTGATACCACGAGGAGAACAGCCGGTCGCCGACGATGTCGAAGTTGTGGGAGGTGGTCCACGTACCGCTGAGGCTTGGGTCGGGGGTCGGCGGCGGGTCGATGGTCGACAGCCGGGTCGGGTCCTCGAGGTCCGAGACGTCCCAGAGTTCGAGCTCGCCGGGGGTCCCGCGGCCGTCGACGGCCCACGCCTCCTTGTTGATCCCGAGTAGCGAGCCGTCGTCGTTGGGCATCGAGAAGTGGTGGTTGCCGGGCTTGCGGAGTATCTGGGCCCGGACCGACTCGTCGGAAACGGCCGCGAGTTCCTCGCGGGACCGACCCCCGACCCGGCCGGCGAACGACGGGGCCGCGGGGTCGCTCACGTCGACGATCCACGTCCCGGCGTCCCACTGGGCGAGGTAGGCCCGTCCGTCGCCGACCCACACGTCGTGGACCGTCCGGAGGTTCGAGGGGGTCTCGGTCCACGCCGACTCGTGGCCGGGGATCGACCACCGTCCGATCTCGGTCGGGTCGTCGCCGCTCACGTCGACCATCACGAGGGGGTTGTCGGCGTTGTCGTTGCCGGTCAGGTAGGCGACCCCGTCCCGGAGAAAGCAGTTGTGGATCGGGTAGTCGGTCTCGAAGAAGGCGACTCGCTCGGGGTCGGTCGGCTCGCTCACGTCGTAGATCAGCACGCCCCGAAGCACGTCGCCGGGGATCGGATCGGCGGGCCCGGCGACGATCAGCCGGTCGCCCTCGACCTTCGCGTCTTGGAGCCCCCGGAGCGGGCCGGTCTCGCGGTCGGCGAGCAGTTCCCGGCGCTCCGCGACGACCTGCGGGTCGTCCGGGCGCGCCACGTCTACGACCGCGAACCCGTCCATCGCGGCGACGTAGACGTACTCGTCGTCCGGACCCGGGACCGCTTCGGCCGCGTTCGCTACCGAGACGCTCCCGTACGGCCGGTACGGGCCGGGGTGGCCCGAGGCGGTGCCGACCGCCGACAGACCGAGCGTCCCGACGATGCCCCCCAGAAATTCGCGCCGTCGCATGCGTCTACCGACGCGACACAGCGGGATAAAAGGGGCGGAGGCCGGCCGTCCTCACGCGACCCGCGAGCGGTCGCCCGTCCCGCCGGTCAGCGCGCTGGCGATGGCGCCTTTCAACACCACGTCGTCGCCGAGGTTCGTCAGTTGGACGTCCGGGACGTTGTTGAACACCGTCTCCCGGAGGCGCTCGCGGAGCGGGTCCACGACGAGTTCCTCGTTGTTGAGCGCGACCGCGCCCCCGACGTAGACGACCAGCGGAGCGTACGCCTGCACGATGTTCGTCACCCCGAGGGTGTTCCAGTGGGCGACCTGCTCGACGACGTGGTCGGCGAACGCGTCCTGACCCGCGTACTCGAACACGTCCGCCGCCGAGAAGTCGGCGGCGTCGATCGGGAGGGCGGTGTCCAGTCCCGGGTCGTCCTCGGCCAGCATCGTCGCGTACTCGGGGATGTTGTTGCCCGAGCAGTACGCCTCCCAGTGGCCGTCGTGGCCGCACCCGCAGGTCCGCCGTCCCCGGGGGTCGACGACCATGTGGCCGACCTCGCCCGCGTTGCCGTCCCACCCCGACAGCACCTCGCCGTCGACACAGACCCCGGCGCCGATGCCCGACGAGATGGTGAGATACACCATGTCGTCAGGATTGCGGTCGCTGTAGAAGCGCTCGCCGATGACCCCCGCCACGGTGTCGTTGTGGAGGTACACCCGGTCGGAGTCGACGAGCTGGCCGATCGGTCCGGAAAGCGGGATCCGGCCGACGGCGTCGGGGAGGTTCGCGGGGCCGTCGACGATCCCCTCCGCGAGGTCGAGCGGCCCGATGCTACCGATCCCGACGGCCTCGATCTCGTCGGGGTCGACGCCGACGGCCCCGCAGGCCTCCCGGAGACACGACAGCACCGCCTCGGTGACCGCGATGCCGGTCGGCCCCCTCGGCGTGTCCGCGCGGTGAACGCTCACCACCGCCCCGTCCCCGTCGGCGACTGCCGCCCTGACGTTCGTCGCACCGAGGTCAACGCCCGCGTAGTACGCCATTCACGCCGGGAAGACGTGACGGCCGCACTTAACAACAATCATTTACTCGGCATCGAGTATGCGATTCCCTCACACCGTCGGGTCGCCGGACGGGCGATTCGAGCAGACGCCAGACCTATGGCCTCGCGCATGTTAGTAAGTGTCATGGATCGCGACCCCGACAGACCCGGCGGCGACCTCTCGGAGTCGGAGATCGAGGCGCTCCACGAGGTCGAACTCGGCCTCGAGTGGCTCCACCGCGCCCACGGCAGTCTCGTCGAATTCCACCACGCGACGGGCCACGCGATGGACCACCTCGCCGACGCGGAGGCGACGTTGCGCGCGAGCGGCTACGACGAACTGGCCGACCGGCTCCGCGAGGAGTTGCTCCCGACCGGCGTGTTCAATCAGACGTGGTCGTACGACGTGGTCGAGACGTTTCAGGACGGCTGTCTCGCGGACGTGACCGCGTTCGAGTCCGACGTCCGCGAGACGGTCTCGGACGGCCGGCGCCACGTCGCCGAGCGCCGCCAGGAGCGCGAGTGGAAGGGCCGACGCGACTAATCCGACCGGACGAACGTGACCGGACACGGCGAGGACAGCATCACGGTCTGGGCGACCGAGCCGAAGACGGCCTTCCCCGTCGGCGATCTGGTGCGACCGCCCACGACCACGCGGTCGGCGTCGACCTCGCTGGCGAGGTCCGCGATGGTCTCGCCGTGAGAGCCGACCGCGCCCCGAACCCGATACGTGATGCCGGCGTCGGCGAGCCGGTCGGTTAGCTCGCGGATCGTGGCGTGGCGCGCGGCCACCTCGTCCGGGCTGATCTCGCCCATCGGATCGTAGTCGAGTCGCGCGACGACCTCGTCGTACTCCTCGTCGGTGAACACATGGGCAAGGATCACCGTCGCGCCCGTCGGTTCGGCCACCTCGGCGACGGCGTCCGCCAGCGTCTCGGTGCGGTCGGCGTCGCCGGGTCCGACCGCGAGCAGTATCGTTTCCAGCGTCATACGCCCTCCTCCGCGGCCCGACCAATTAAGGGTGTGGGACGGTTTACTCGCCGGCGAGTAGTACAGTCGGCCCTCGACCCTGAGCCGGTTCCCGCACACCGATATGGATCGAGCCCCAACCGACGGCCATGCTACGACCTGACCTGTCGGGACGGACCGCGCTGGTGACCGGGAGCGCGACGGGCGTCGGCCGCGAACTGGTGCTCGCGCTCGCCGGCCGGGGCGCCTCGACCGCGGTCCACTATCGGACGAGCGACGAGGCCGCGGCGGCGACCGCCGAGACGGCCCGCGAGCGGGGCGCGCCCGACGCGACCACCGTGCAGGCCGACGTGGCCGATCCCGACGATGTCGAGGCGATGTTCGAGGCGGTCGAGGCGGACCTCGGGACGGTCGACGTGCTCGTCAACAACGTTGGCCCGTTCGCGCCCGACCACTGGGAGGACCTCTCCTACGAGGAGTGGAACACCGTCCTGCAGGCGAACGTCAACGGCACGTATCTGTGCTGTAAACGCGCGCTCCCCGGGATGCGCGACCAGTCGTGGGGCCGGATCGTGAACGTCGGCTACGCGAGCGCCGAGAAGGGGCTGATGTCGCCGAAGAACGCGCCGTACTTCATCGCCAAGCAGGGCGTGTTGATGTTCACCCGGATGCTGGCGGCCGACACCCGGGACGACGGGATCACCGCGAACGCGGTGTCGCCGTACGTCGTCGAGAACTCCGACGAGTTCCCCGACGACCTCCCCCGCGGGCGACCCGCGAGCTTCGAGGACATCGCGCAGGCCGTCCTCTTTTTCCTCGACGAGGACAGCGGCTACATCAGCGGCGAGAACGTCGAGGTCGACGGCGGGTGGCTACCGGAATCGGTGTGAGTCGCGGTCGCTCGGGGCCGCTACCGGTCCGGCGTCCATCCCGATCGGCCCTGCTCCAGTCGGATCGCCTCGTCGATGAGCGTCTCCTGCTCGCGGACCACGTCGGTCATCGTGAGGACGCCGACCACGTCGAGACCTTCGACCGCCGGGAGCTTCTTCACGTCCTCGGCCCGCATCCGCCTGACCGCCGTCCGGACGGTCGCGTCCGGCGAGATCGTGACGACGCCGTCGCTCCCGGCCTTCGTTACCGAGATCTCGCCGAACGGCCGCTCGAAGCGATAGCCCGCCTTGAGCGCGTCGGTCTCGGTCACGATTCCGGCGGGATCGCCGTCCCGGGTGACGACGGCGCTCCCCACGCCCTCCCGAAGCATCACGCCCACCGCGCGCCGGAGCGGCGCGTCGGCCGGGACCGTCACCACGTCGGTCGTCATCGCGTCGCGAACGAGCATACTCCCCCGTGTCGGGGGCGCCGGATGTACGTTTGGGTCGCGGCGTGGGTCGGGACAGAGAGCCGGCGCCGCCGGACGCTTCCCGAACAACTAAGCCCCCGCGAGGACCCTCACCCGACAACGGATGAGCCACACGACGGACGAACTCGCCGGGGTGGTCGACCTCTTCGGCGCGCTGACCGCCGACGAACTCCGGGAGGCGCTCTCGGAACTCGCGTTCAAGCGGGGCGAGTCGGTCGACGACGAGGCGCTGACCGCCGAGATCGAGCGCGCGCTCGCCGACTACCACCTCGTCGAGATCGACCGCGACGGCGACCGCCTGCTGGTCGCCGGCCCGGCCGCCTTCCCCGCGGTGCCAGAACACGGTCCGGACCTGCCCCACATCATGGACGTGCCCGACCGCGACCTCGACCGCGAGGCGGTCGGCGAGGCGGTCGCCGACCGACTCCGCGAGGAGAGCCGGACGGTCGCCGCGGCGGGCGAGACCGACCGCGCCGAGCGACTCCTCGACGTGAGCTACGACCTCGAAGCGTGGGCGCCGGTCGGGGTCGCCGACGTGCGCGAGACGCTGGATCGGGCCTTCGAGTCGCCCGGCACCGACTGCGCCGAACGCACGAATTAAGGCCGGCGAGTCCGAGGTTCCGGATATGGAACTGGGCCGCGTGACCGAGTACGTCCCGCGAGCGGTCACCGACGAGGAGCGCAACGCGGCGGTGTTAGCGCCGGTCGCGGTCCGCGACGGCGAGCCCCACCTCGTGTTCACCAAGCGCGCGGACCACCTCGGCGAACACGCCGGCCAGATGAGCTTCCCCGGCGGCGGTCGCGAGCCCAGCGACGAGGATCTGCTGGCGACCGCGCTCCGGGAGGCCGACGAGGAGATCGGACTCGGGCCCGACGAGGCCGACGTCGTGGGGCGACTCGACGACATCCGGACGACCACCCGGTACGCGGTCTCGCCGTTCGTCGCGCGGGTGCCCGACCGACAGTACACCCCCGACGAGCGCGAGGTCGCCGAGATCGCGGTCCTGCCGGTCTCGGGGCTGGTCGATCCCGACAACTACGAGAACGAGCGCCGCGAGCACCCCCAGTACGGCGAGGCGATCGTCCACTTCTTCCGGGTCGACGGCTACACCGTCTGGGGCGCGACCGCCCGGATCCTCGTCCAGTTGCTGGAGCTTGCGACCGACTGGCGCGCGCCCGAGACGATCGACCGAGTGCTCGACCCCGACGCCGACGTCGGGCGGCGCTGACACCGCCGGGCCGGTAAGAACCGACAGTGCCGACACGCTTTTGAGTCCTCCCGGGGTACGGTGGGGTACATGGTCGCACAGACGATGGATCGCGTTCCGCACGAGTCGTAGAGTTCTCACTGTTACTGGCGGTGGTCGCGCGTGCTGACTACTGGCGAGTCCGTCGCGACGACCGGGCTCGACGCCGTCGCGCTCAAGCCCGCCGAGTGCGACGTCTCGCGCGCGCTCGACCTCCCGTTCGAGAGAGTGACGATAGATTACGAGGGCCGCGAGCACCGCCCGAGCGAGGAGACGCTCGCGGCCCTCGCCAGCGAAAAGACGGTCCGGCTCACCACGCCGGTCCGGGCCGCGGGGTACGATCCCCTCGGCGACGACGCCCTCTACGGAGCCATCCCCGAGGGCGTCAAACGGGTCGCGGTCGCGGGTCACGCCGCCTACCTCACCGACGAGGAGCGATCGAAGGCGGTCGCGCCCCGGCTCGGGGCGGCTGTCGAGCGCGCACCCGACGCGTGGGTCGGCACCGAGGGCGTCGAGCGCGTGGCGCTCGCGACCGGGGCGACGCAGTTCGAGCTCCTGTCGCGGTCGACCGAGCGCGACCTCCGGGCACTCCGGGCAGGGGGCTTCGACGGCGAGGTCGCGGTGTACGTCCCGACGGTCCTCACCGACGACGACGATGCGGTGCTCGACGCCGTCGGCGCGTACGCGGCCCGGCGCGGGCCGGTCGCGAGCGCGCTTCCCGAGGGCGCCGCGACCGACCACACGGCGTCGGGACGGGCCCGCGAGGTCCTCACGGCGGCGACCCGCGACTACGCGCTGGTCGGCACCCCGACGGCGGTCGGCGAGCAGGTCGCCGCGCTGAAGGAGGCCGGCGCCGACCTCGTGGTCGGCTACCCCGCCCGCGGCGTCGAGGCGTTGGTCTCCTGACGCTGGCGGGGGTTTCCGAACACGGATGGGGCCCGAGCCCGTACCCCGCCCTATGCCCACCTTCGTCGCGGAGATCCAGTCGGTCGGCGACCCCGCCGACTTCCGACGGCGCATCGCCGAACGCATCGAGACGGTCGGCGACGCGGTCGCGGTCCTCGAAGACTGGACCGAGTCCAGCCGCGAGACCAGGACCGAACTCGCCTCGAAGTACGACACCGCCAAGTCGCTCGCCAGAGACGAGGTCGCCGAGGACGGCGACGGGGAAGACGACGCCGCCGACCTCCCGGCCGAGGACCTTCTCACCCACCCTGCGGTCTCGGACGGAACCAAGCGGCGCCTCCGGGAGTACAGCACGAAGCTCTACGTGTTCCTCGACGAGGAGCGCTCTTACGAGGGTGCTCGCGAGGAGCTTTTGACCGCCCTCGACGCCGAACTCGGCCTCTATCGGCGCCTGCTGGAAGCGGTCGGCGCGGACGAGACGGTCCGGGACGGCCAGGCGGCGATCGCCCGGTTCGCCCGCGAGACGGCGCCGGGCTCGCCGACCCAGACCGCGACCGAACTCCTGCTCGAATCGGCGGTCGACGATCGGCCCGACTAGGGCCGAGCGCCGGCGCGGGTCGGTACCCCTTTGGCGGTCGGTTTCGAACGCGGTCGTATGCGACTCGCACGACTGCTGACGCCGGACGGACCGGTGAGTGGGACCTACGACGACGGCGTCGTCCGCGCCGACGACGGCACCTACGAGGTCGGAACTGACGGCCGGCTCCTGCCGCCCTGCGAGCCCTCTGCGGTGTACTGCGTCGGGCGCAACTACGCCGAGACGCTCGATCAGATGGAGTACGAGCGCCCCGAGGAGCCCGACTTCTTCGTGAAGCCGCCCGCCTCGCTGGTCGGGCACGGCAGACCGATCCCGTACCCCGAGTTCACCGACGAGCTGACCTACGCCGGCGAGCTCGCGGCGGTCATCGGCGAGCGGTGTCGGGCGGTCGCCCCCGAGTCGGTGCCCGAGGTGGTCCGGGGGTACACCGTGATGAACGACGTCGACGCCCTCGACCAGCAGGGCCGGACCGCCCGGAAGGCCTTCGACGCCTCGGGGCCGCTCGGCCCGTGGATCGAGACGGACATCGACCCGACGGACGTCGACATGCGGACCGACGTGGGCGGCGAGCGCCGACAGGAGGCCAACACAGAGCTGATGCTGTTCGACCCCTACGAGATCGTCTCGTACCTCTCACGGCGGTTCACCTTCCGGCCCGGCGACGTGGTCGCGTTCGGGAGCCCGGCCAACCCCGGGCTGGTCGAGCCCGGCGAGACCGTCGAGATCACCTACGAGGGCGTCGGGACGCTCCGGAACCGCGTGGTCGCCCCGGAGTGAGACCGGCCCCACTCACACTGACCGACGCCGTCCGATCGGGCGTTCGGCCTCGAGAGCCGATTTTCCGGCGGGCGTACGCCTAAGTGCCCGCACTTCGTCGGCTCGACCATGCGCCGAGTCCGAGACACAGACCGAGCACCGAGCGCGACCGCCGTCTCGCCCCGGAGGCGACCATGAGAGTCGCAGTCGTCGGCGGCGGCGCCGTCGGCACGACCGCCGCCTACGACCTCGCCGACCGCGGCGCGTCCGTGGTCCTCTACGAGAAGGGAGAGATCGGCGGCGCGTCGACCGGCCGGGCCGCGGGCGTCCTCTACGACGCGTTCGCCGCGCCCGAGGACGCCCGCGTCGGCGACCGTGCGATCGAGCGCTTTCGGGCGTTCTCCGGCGAGGGCGAGTTCGAGTTCCGCGAGACGCCGTACGTCTTGCTCGCCCGCGAGGGCGACCGGAAGCGCGCCGATGCGATCCGCGAGCAGGTGCCCCGGATGCGCGAGGCCGACCGCGAGGTGGCGTTCGCCGACCCCGACGAGCTCCGCGACCGGTTCCCGGCGGTCGAGTGGGACGACGTGGGCGTCGCGGCCGTCGCGGAGAACGCCGGCTGTACCCTGCCGGGAGCGTACGCCGACCTGCTGGCCGAGAAGGCCCGCGAGGCGGGCGCGGAGATCCGGACACACACCGCCGCCCGGCTCGACCCCGACGGCCCGAGCGTCGAGACCGACGCGGGGTCGGCGTCGTTCGACGCGGTGGTGGTCGCGGCGGGCGCCCACACCAAGCGACTGCTCGCGGCGGCCGGGATTTCGGTCCCGCTCAAGCCCTACCGGGTGCAGGCGCTCACCGCGGGCTTCGACGACGAAAAGGGCTCGCTCCCCATGGTCTACGACGCCACCGAGGGGTACTACCTCCGGCCCCATCCCGACGGACTGCTCTCCGGGGACGGCACCGAGGAGGTCGAGAGCGACCCCGACGAGTGGAAGCGAGACGCCGACGAGGCGTTCGTGGACGCGACCCGCGAGCGACTCGACCACCGCGTCGGCGACTTCGGGCCGGTCGAAGACGCGTGGGCCGGCCTCTGCGTGGCGACGCCCGACCGCGACCCGCTCGTCGGCGAACTCCGCGACGGGGTGTTCGTCGCGGCCGGCTGGCAGGGCCACGGGTTCATGCGAGCCCCGGCGCTCGGGGAGGCGGCCGCCGAGGCTGTCCTCGGCGACAGCCCGGTCCCGGAGTTCGATCCGACGCGGTTCGACGGCGACGAAGCGTTCGAGATCGTCGAGGGGATGGCGGTCGACTGACCCGCCCGGTCAGGCTTCGACCGACTCGGTGGGCGAATCGTCGGACGACGCCTCGCGCTTCGGGACTTGGACCTTGAGCGTCCCGCTCTCGGCCAGCGTCGCGGTCGCGGCCTCGGCGTCGACGACGGCGTCTGCGGGGAGTTCGGCCTCGCCGTCGAGCGAGAGCCCGCGACCCGGGAACACCATCTCGAACCCCTCGTGGAACTCCCGGAAGCGGTCGATGCGCACGAGGACCGAGCCGTCGGCGTACCGGACCTGCACGTCGCTACCGGTCGCGCCCGGCGCGTCGAACACGACGAGGTAGGCGTCGTCGCTCTCGAGCAGGTCGACCGGGAGGGGTTTGGACTCGTGGATCTTGCTCGCGCCGCGGCCGACCCGGCGGAGGACGGCGCCGCCGACCGACCGACCGAGTTCCCGGACGTTCATAGCTCGATTTCGTCGAGCGAGTCGGTCTGGGCGCAGTACGGACACTGGAAGTCGGAGACGCCGGTCTCCTCGGGCATGTCGTAGGTGTAGTGCAGTTCGAACATGTCGAGTTCGCAGTCCTCGTTCGTGCACTTCACTTCGAGGGTGGCAGGCATACGCTGAACCTAACGCCTGCGCGACTATAAACACGCGGGCTTCGGCGAGTCCACGCTGCTCTCGGCCGGCTCCGGCCCCGGGGCCGGTCCGCGGTCGGGACGCCCGTCGGGCCCGGCGCCCCGAGCGTGTAGTCACTGTTTTACCCGTCGGCGGGCAATGTGACTACATGACCGACCTCGCGGACCTCGACGTGACGCTCGTGGACGGGTACGTCGACGAACCCGCCCACTTCGGCGTCCCGCCGTACATCTCGACGTACCCCCGATACACCGCCGGGGCGATCGTGGACGCGGGCGTCCCCGAGGCCAACGTCACCTACCACACCATCGACGAACTCCGCGACGACAGCGCGCGGTGGCGCGACGTGGAGGACGCCGACCTGTTCGTCTACCTCGGGGGCATGACCGTCCCAGGCAAGTACGTCGGGGGCACGCCCGCCGAACCCGACGAGGTGCGAAAGCTGGCGTGGACCGCCGACGGGACCAGCCTGATGGGCGGTCCCGTCAAGTTCGGCGTCGGCGACGAGAACGCCGGCGGCACCGAGACCGAGCGCGACGACCTCGACTTCGACTTCGTGGCGAAAGGCGACGTGGAGGCCGCCGCCTACGACCTGCTCGACAGCGGGTTCGAGGGGTTCAACAACCGGATGCGCGACAACGAGGAGATCGACCGGTGGGCCGCGAAGGGGGCGTTCGTGATCGAACACCACCCCAACCACCCCGAGTACCTCATCGCCGAGATGGAGACCTCCCGGGGGTGTCCCTACCGGTGTTCGTTCTGCACCGAACCCCTGTACGGCAACCCCTCGTTCCGGCGGCCCGAGTCGGTCGTCGCGGAGGTCGAGACCCTCTACGACCGCGGGGCGCGCCACTTCCGGCTCGGCCGGCAGGCCGACATCCTCGCGTACGGCGGCGACGGCGAGAAGCCCAACCCCGACGCCCTCCGCGAGCTCTACGGCGGCATCCGGTCGGTCGCCCCCGACCTCGAAACCCTCCACCTCGACAACATGAACCCCATCACCGTGGTGGAGTGGCCCGAACTGGCCCGGGAGGGCATCAGGGTGATCGCCGAGCACAACACGCCGGGCGACACCGCGGCGTTCGGCCTCGAATCGGCCGACCCCCTCGTTCAGGAGGAGAACAACCTCAACGTCACCGCCGAGGAGTGTTTCCGGGCGGTGGAGATCGTCAACGAGGAAGCGGGGTGGCGGCCCGGAGAGGACCCCGAGAACGCTCCGACGCACGGCGAGGACGCCGCGAACCGCCTCCCGAAGCTCCTGCCCGGCATCAACCTCCTCCACGGGCTGAAAGGCGAGCGCCGCGAGACGTTCGAGCACAACAAGGCGTTTCTCGAACGGGTGTACGACGCCGGCCTGATGCTCCGGCGTGTCAACATCCGGCAGGTGATGGCGTTCGACGGCACCGAGATGAGCGACGTGGGCGCGGACATCGCCAAGGACCACAAGAAGCTGTTCAAGCAGTACAAGACCGAGGTCCGCGAGGAGATCGACAACCCGATGCTCCGTCGGCTCGCGCCGGCGGGGACCGTCCTGCCCGACGTCCACCTCGAATACCACCGCGACGGCCGGACGTTCGGTCGACAGCTCGGCACCTACCCCCTGCTCGTGGGCATCCCGGGCGAGCGCGAACTCGGCCGGACGATCGACGTGGCGGTCGTCGACCACGGCTACCGGTCGGTGACGGGCGTGCCGTATCCGCTCGATCTCAACAGCGCGACGATGGACGAACTCACCGCGATCCCCGGACTCGGCACTCAGCGGGCGGGCAACGTCATCGTGAACCGGCCGTACGAGTCGCCGACCGAGCTCTCGGCGGACGTGAGCGTGAATCTCGACTCGTTCGCGACCGCGGAGAACCCGGAAGGCGCGGACTGACTACCCGACTCGCGCGACGATCTTTCTGGCGACGATGCCTGTCGAGACCGAACAGCCGACGTACCACGCGAGCCACACCTGGAGCGGGCCGACGATCGTCGCGGTCCACGCGACGTGTCCCACGACGGGGAGCGCGAGCGCGGCGGGCGCGACGGCGGCGCTCGGCGCCAGAAACACCCACCGCAGGTAGAGGAACGCCGGCACCGAGACGAGCATGCTCCAGACCATCGGCCGGAACTGAGTCTTCATCTGGGCCAGCCAGTCGCCCATCAGCTCTTGCTGTTCGGCGCGCAGTTCCTCGACGGCGTCGTCGTCACCGCGGTCCCGGGCGTTCTCGACGCGGTCGCGGATCTCGGTCATCCGATCGCGAAGCTCCGCCATCCGCTCTTGGTTCCGGAGCTTCGCGTTGAGTAGCGCCGACGACAGCCCCGCGGTGCCCGCAAGCAGGAAGACGAGCACCGAGAAGGGGACGAACGACGCCGCCGGCGCGAGCGCCGCCTGCATCCCGGCGCCGACGGCGGTCCCGATCGGATCCACGAAGTACCCAGACAGCATGACGAGCGCGCCGACCCCGGCGAGCTTGTCGCGTGCGGTCCACCCCGTCGATTCGGTTGCCATACCAACAGGTTCCGGGCGAAGCGTTATCAATGCTTTCCCGCCACGGGGGCGTCGGCCCGTCGGGACCAGATCGGCCGCGACGGCGTCCCACGCGTCGTTTCGGTGTCGGCGACGAGTCCGACCGGGCCGACCGCGAGCGAAGGTCGGCGGTGGCTCTCCGACGGGCGTCCCAAAGAAAACCCCGGGACGCGCTCGCGGCTCCGATCGCGAGCGAGCCCTAGAACTCTTCTTCGATGATCTCGCCGACCGCGAAGTTCGACTTGACTTCGGTGATCTCGACTTTCACGCGCTCGCCGATCTCGGCGTCGGGGACGATGATGACGTACCCGCGCTCGACGCGGGCGATGCCGTCGCCCTGCTTGCCGATGTCTTCGACCTCGACGTAGCGAATTTCGCCCTCCTCGACGGGGGGTTGCGGTTCCGACGACGTGGAAGTGCCGGAGCTTTCGCTCTTCGAACTCGACTCGGCGCTCGACGACTCGGAGTCGTCCGCGATGAGTGCGACCCGATAGGTCTCGCCCGGCTCGACCGAGCCGGTTTCGATCTCGCGACGCGGCACCTCTACGACGTACTTGTCGTCCTCGATAGTGACATCAGCACTGAACAGACACAGGAGTTTGTCAGAGATCTCCAAGGTTATATGCCTCCGTTCGGACGCAAGGGAGTAGGCCATAAAGAACTTTACCACCGAACTTTCAAATCCCCGAGAGTATCTCGCCGAACGAGCGCCGCCGGGCGGCCCAGCCGCGGCCAGCGAGCGCCTGTCGGCAGTTCCGCGACCCGGCGCGACTCGCGGCCGGACTGTCAGATGCCGGAGTTGAACGGCGATCGGCGATCGCTCTCAGCCGTCGTAGGTCGAGCCGTCCGGTCGTTTGGCGCCCTCCGAGTCGTGGACGACCACGCCCCCGTCGGGGTCGATCGGCTCGTAGGCGTCCCGGACGCCGATCGCCTCCCGTAGCTCCCGGACCGCTCGGGCCTTGAGCGCCGCCGCGAGCTCCTCGGCGTCCTCGCGGGAGATCTCCCGGCCCAGCCCCTCACACTCGTGGGCCCGTACCGCTCCGGCCTCGTCGTCCCCGGTCGCGTCCGTCCGGTCGCCCAGCGCGACACTGTCGACCGGTTCGCCCATCGGTTGGCTCGTCCCCCCGAGCGCGACCGAGAAGGGGTAGGTCTCGCAGATGAGCGGGCGGTCGGCGTGGACCGAACACGCCCCGGTGCCGTCCTCGCTCTCCTCGTAGAACGTGCAGTCGCCGCAGGCGTCGGTCTGGAGCGCCCACTCGAACGTCTCGCCCGCGCCGTCCTCGACGCCGTACGGCATGGGACGGGCGACGTCTCGCCACTCGCGGGGAGCGTCCGGGAGATCGTTCGAGCCGTCGGGGTCCCGACTCGGGGCGTCCTGAAGCGCCCGCACCTCGTCGGGGAAGACGGTCGCGGTGTGGGGATCGTCGGCCTCGGACTTACAGCACGCGCCACACCGCGTACACTCGAACCCGATCGTCTCGATGGCGTCGGCCAGTTCGGCGACCTCGAGCCCGCGGGCGCGTTCGAGTTCGGCTTCGAGACTCTCCACGCCTCACACTTGGGCCCCGCGACCAAAAGCCGTGCTATCGCGGCGCCGCCCGCCGCCCGTCCCAGCGGACCGCTCGCTCGACGGCGAGCTTTTCGAGGTGGGCCGCGACGGTCCGGCGGGCGGCCTCCCGGACGTCCGAGACGTCTTTCTCGTAGGCGGCGTCGGTGACCGCATCGAGCGTGCACGCGCCGCCTCTGACCGCGGCCAGCACCTTCGACTCGCGGTCGAGGCGGTGGGCGAGCAGTCGCTCGATCCTCGCCCGCGGGTCGTCGATCGCGGGACCGTGGCCCGGGTGGAGTCGGCCGGGGTCCCGGGCGTAGAGTCGGCGGAGCGACGCGAGGTACGCCCGGAGGTCGCCCTCGTCGGCGCCGACCAGCACGCTCCCCTCGGCGACGACGAGATCGCCGGCGAGGACGGCCTCGCCCGCGACGAGCGCGACGTGGTCGGGCGCGTGGCCCGGCGTCTCCATCACCGTCGCGGGGCCGACCCCGGTCCCCTCACGGAACGTCCGGTCGGGCGCGACGCCCGTCGCACGCTCGAAGCGCGACTCGCGGCCCGCCCGCGCCCAGACGGTCGCCTCGCAGGTCTCGGCGTAGTGTGCGACCTCGTCGACGTGGTCGGGATGGGCGTGGGTGACGAGGACGTGGTCGACCTCCCGCCCGTCGACCGCGCGGTCGAGGGCGTCGGTCCTGCCGGCGGGGTCGACCAGCACCGCCGGCTCGCGGCCGACGAGGTAGGCGTTGGTGACACCGTGTGGCGACAGCGTCTCGGTCGGAACCGGAACGCGCTCGACGTTCACGTCCCGAGCGAGGGGCCGCACAGAGAAAAGCGTGGGCGTTACCGATCGAGGAAGTACACCTGCTTGCGCGCGTCCTGGAAGCTGTACCGCGAGTCGACGAGACTCTCTTCTTCGAGCCGATTCAGCGCGTACCGGACCGTCCGGTCGGGCAACAGCGATTCCTCGGCGAGCTGGCCCTGCGAGAGCGGCGAGTCCGTTTCGAGGACCTTCGCTACCAGTTTCGCGCTCGGGGGGAGGTCGCGGAGGCGCTCGCGGTACTCGTCTGCGGACTGTTCTGCGACCGGGGGCTCGTCCGTGGTCGTGCTCATACAGACACGACTCCCTGAACCCCTAGTAAATGTTGTCTATATGGCCGACTGTATTCTTTAAACACCTAATACACGCATCGGCGTCCGCGACGTTCGTTCCGGCGCTATCGGCGCCACCAAAAACTACGTGGCCGGAACCCCGAGAGCCGATATGGAGGAGATTCCCGACGCGTTCTCGGACCTGTTCGAGCGCGAGACGTTCGCGAGCTTCGCCACGCTGATGCCGGACGGGACGCCGCAGGTGACGCCGGTCTGGATCGACGAGGACGACGGCCACCTGCTCGTCAACACCGCGCGCGGCCGCCGGAAAGAGCGCAACGTCGAGCGCGACCCCGAGGTGGGCGTCTGCGTGCTGGACCCCGACGACCCGTATCGGTACGTCTCGGTCCGTGGCGAAGTCGTCGCGGTGACCGAGGACGGCGCAGGCGACCACATCGACGCCCTCGCCCGACGGTACATGGACGTCGAAGAGTACCCCCACCACGGCGAGGAGTCGGGGCCGCGAGTGATCGTCCGGATTCGCCCCGACCGCGTCGTCGCGAACGGGGAGTAATCGCCGACGGCCGCCGCGAGCGCCCCGTTCGGGACGTCTCCGATCGGGCCCCGGTGTCGGCGTCGGGAGTGGTCGGCGTCGAGACGTATCCCTACCGTTTTAGTCCCCCGGTGGACTACGGGAAGACGAGAAGCGTGAAAGGAGAGGAGTGGTACCAGGCCGACGAGGTCGCCGAGGAGTACGAGGAGAAGCGATTCTCTCGGGGTGGGCGACTCATCGACCGCCGTGAGAAGCAGGCCGTTCTGGACGCGATCGGGCCGGTCGACGACCAGAACGTCCTCGAGATCGCGTGCGGCACCGGACGATTTACCGTCATGCTCGCCGAGCGGGGCGCCGACATCGTCGGACTCGACATCTCGGCGGCGATGCTCCAGCAGGGCCGCCAGAAGGCCCGCGACGCCGGCGTCGCCGACCACCTCGAGTTCATGCGCGGGGACGCCGCGCGCCTCCCGTTCCCCGACGACCACTTCGATACGGTGTTCGCGATGCGGTTTTTCCACCTCGCGGACACCCCCGCCGCCTTCCTCTCGGAGATGTGCCGGGTCGCCGCCGACAGGGTGGTCTTCGACACGTTCAACGGGACGAGCACCCGAAGCATCTACAACTGGTTGCTCCCGATGGGGTCGCGGCTCTACGCCCGCTCGGAGGTCGAGAAGCTCCTCGAGGGCGCGAACCTCGAACTGGTGAACGCCGAGCACGACTGGATCCTCCCCTACGGATTCTACCGGAAGATTCCGGGGTCGATCGCCGACCCCATCCGCGACGCCGACACGACGATCGGCGACCTCCCGTTCGCGGACCGGTTCGCGTCGGTCTCCTATTGGACCGCTCGCGTTCGGTGACCCGCGATCCCGCGGTCCCGCGATCCCGCGATCCCGCGGTCCCGCGGTCGGTGTACCATTCTCTGGCCGGACGCGGTTCGGTCGGGACGACCCCGCGACGAAGGCCGAACCGTTTTTAAACTTCCGTCGGGACGTTGCGTGATATGAAGCTATCCGTGGTGGTTCCGACGCTCAACGGGCGCGAGCGCCTCGCGGTGTGCCTCGACGCGCTGGCGCTCCACGCCCCCGACGCCGAGGTCATCGTCGCCAACGGGCCCTCGGCCGACGGAACCACCGGGATGGTCCGGGAGCGCGAGGACGTCGACGTGCTCGTGGAGGTCGCAGACAGGAAGCTGAACGTCGCTCGGAACGCGGGCATCGCGGAGGCGACCGGCGACGCGATCGCGGTGATCGGGCAGGACACGATCGTCGAGGCGACGTGGGCCGACGCGGTCCGGGAGGCGCTGGCCGACGCCGCGGTCGTCACCGGCCCGGTCCACCGCGCGGTGCGGGCGGGGATGACGACCGAGTCCGTCGAGCGCCGCACGATCCGGGGCCGGGAGGTCACCTACTTCGACGGGGGCAACGTCGCGTTCACCCGGGAGGCGATCGAGGCCGTCGATGGGTTCGACGAGTATCTGGCGACCGGCGGCGCCCGCGACTGCGCCCACCGGCTGGCGGGCGCCGACTACGAAGTCGTCTGGTCGCCGACCGCCTGCGTGACCCGCGAGGACGAGGAAGACGACCGAGACGACCGCGACTGGGGCTGGAAGTACCGCGCGCTCGCCTACCGCCTGGTCAAGAACTACGGCCCCCGTCCGGGAATCTTCGGGCGGACCGGCCGCGACGCGGCCGCCGACGCGATCGAGAGCGCCGCCGACGTGGTCCGGGGCGACGGTGCGCCGTCGACGTGGTTCGGCAACGGCAAGCGCGTGCTCGTCAACGCGGCCATCGGCTCGAAGGACGGGTTCGTCGCCCGACTCCGGGACCGCACCGAGACCCACAACCCCTACGGGTTCTCCTCGCGGGCCGATCGGGCGGTCGAGCGCTACGACTGGCGCGAGTCGGATCGATCGGACGCCTCGACGGTCGCGTCCGACGCGTCCGGGCGGTGACGCGGTCGGGACCGACCCGACCGCGCAGTCGGCCTTTTGAGTGACGGTTCGGGCGGTCGAGACGCTCTCGGACGGCCTCGAACGCCGGTATTCGGCCCACACCCCGGCGGCGTTTCGGGGTCTCTCGAAGCGACTGCGCGGGGTGAAACGGTCGAAACGAACCGAAGATTTAAGTGACGAAACGAATGGGAACGAACCGCGAAGTTAAGTCCGCACTCGGGGAAAATACGATCGAATGGCGCTCGCAAATATAGATGCACACGAGCGAATCGACCGGTCCTATCGGCTTCTCGCCGACGTCCGCCGGCGACGCGTCCTCTACGCGCTGGAGGCGAACGACGAGATCACCGTCGACCGCCTCGCGGAGCGACTCGCCCGGTCGGGGGTCGCCGAGAGCACCGAACGGGCGGCCGCGTCGCTCGTACACACTCACCTCCCGAAACTCGCCGACGCCGGCGTGATCGAGTACGAACGCGAGGCGGGCCTCGTCGCGGCCGACGACGGCGTCGCCGTGCTCGAACCGTTTCTGGACCGACCCCGCGAGATCGAACCCGACGTAGAGCAGTGGTCGGTCGCCGACCACGCCTCCAGAGAAGTCTCGTAGTCACTCGCTCTCGGGCGAGAGGCCGTCGATGACTCGCGAGGGGTTCTTGTCGAACACTTTCCGCATCGCGTCTTCGGGCACGTCGAGGGTGAGTATCTCCATCACCGCCACGTTGGGGTGGGCCGACGGCGCACCGCTCCCGAACAGGACCCGATCGGGGTGTTCCATCACCGCCCGCTCCAGCAGGTCCCGGTAGCGGACGTAGCTGGTGTCGAGATACCACTCGTCGTGGTGTTCGAGCATGTCGATGGCCTCGGTCATGAGTTCGCGGTTCAGCGGGTGGCCGCCGAAGTGTGCGAGCACGAGCGGGAACGACCGCGAGAGGAGCGTGTCCGCGACCGCACCGGGCGTGAACCCCTCGCCGGCGTGGACGAGGACCGGAAGGTCGACCGCCTCGAGCCGGTCGAGGGTCTCCTCGTCCGGGAGGCCGTCGGCGACGGGGTCGAGCTTGAACCCGTGAAACCTGTCGTCGTAGGCGTACTGCTCGACGTCCTCCGGCGAGGTGTGGTGTTCTTTCCGGCGCGCGGTCAGGTTTCGAAGCCGCGAGGAGGCCGTCTCACCGGGGTCTCGCGGTCCGTTGATCCGGGCGAAGGTGAGAAACGGTCGCTCGACGCTCCGGCGAGCCACCGCGTTGTTCGCGCTCACGTACCCGCCGTCGGGGCGCTCGCCCGGGAACACGACCGACCGCACCACGCCGGCCTGGTGCATCTCTCGTTCGAGTCGGTCGGGGCTGATGGCCCGTCCGAGCGTCTGCACGCCGCCCGCGTCCGCGTTCAGGCGGGCGTGAACGTCCACCACCCGAAACCGGTGCTCCAGCTCCAGCATCGAGTGAGAGTTGGGAGCTACGCTATTTTTCAGTGTCGGTTGCGCCGGACACGGAGAGAACGGATCGGCGATCCGGACCCGGCGGGGGCCTCGTAGCCGAGAACGGAAAAATCGAGTCGTCGCCGTCCCGGGAGTCGCCGGGATCGGCGGTTACTCGAGGTCGAAGCGGTCGAGGTGCATCACTTTGCTCCACGCGTCGACGAAGTCGCGGACGAACTTCTCCTCGCCGTCCTCGCTACCGTAGACCTGCGAGATGGCTCGAAGCCGGGAGTTCGACCCGAAGATGAGGTCGACGCGACTGCCCTTCCACTTGAGCTCGCCCGTCTCGCGGTCGTAGCCCTCGTACACCTCTTTGGAGTCCGAGACCTGTTCCCACTCGGTGCTCATGTCGAGCAGGTTCTCGAAGAAGTCGTTGGTCAGCGTGCCCGGCCGGTCGGTGAAGACGCCGAGCTCGGACTGCTGGTAGTTCGCGTTCAGCGCGCGCATCCCGCCGACCAGCACCGTCATCTCGGTCGCCGTCAGGTCGAGGAGGTCGGCCTTGTCGACCAGCAGGTCCTCGGCGGGGCCGTCGTACTGGCCGCCGAAGTAGTTACGGAACCCGTCGACTTTCGGCTTGAGCGCCTCGAACGATTCGACGTCCGTCTGGTCCTCGGTGGCGTCGACGCGACCGGGCTCGAACGGGACCTCGACGTCGTAGCCGGCCTCGGCGGCCGCCTGCTCGACGGCCGCACAGCCGCCCAGCACGATGAGGTCGGCGAGCGAGACCCGCGTATCGTCGGTTCGCGAGTCGTTGAACGCCGCCTGAATCTCTTCGAGCGTCTCCAGTACGGTCGCGAGCTGTTCGGGCTCGTTGACTTCCCAGCTCTTCTGGGGTTCGAGCCGGATGCGCGCGCCGTTGGCGCCGCCGCGCTTGTCGCTCTCGCGGTACGTCGACGCCGCCGCCCACGCGGTCTTGACCAGCTGGGGGACCGACAGCTCGGAGTCGAGGAGGTCGGCTTTGAGCTCGTCGATCTCCTCGTCGCCGATCACGTCGTAGTCGGCGTCGGGGAGCGGGTCCTGCCACAGCATCTCCTCGTCGGGCACCTCGGGACCGAGGAACCGCTCGGGCGGGCCCATGTCGCGGTGGGTGAGCTTGTACCAGGCCTTCGCGAAGTTGATGCCGAACTCCATCGGGTTGTCCTGGAAGCGCTCGATGATCTCCCGGTAGTCCGGGTCGCGCTTCAGCGCGATGTCCGTCGTGAGCATCATCGGCGTCACCGTCTCGCCGTCCTCGTGGGCCGCGGGCACCGAGTCCTGAATCTCCTCGTCGACCGGCACCCACTGCCAGGCGCCGCCCGGCCCCTTCTGGGCCGCCCACTCGTAGTCGAGCAGGTTGTCGAGGTAGCCCGTGTCCCACTGGGTGGGCGCCTGCGTCCAGGGGCCCTCGATGCCGCTGGTGATGGTGTCTTGGCCCTTACCCGAGCCGTAGTCGCTCTCCCAGCCGAGGCCCTGGGCCTCGATCGGGGCGGCCTCGGGCTCCGGGCCGACGTGCTCGTCGGGGTCGGCGGCGCCGTGGACCTTTCCGAACGTGTGGCCGCCCGCGATGAGTGCGACCGTCTCCTCGTCGTTCATCGCCATCCGGCTGAACGACTCCCGGATGTTCTCCGCCGACGCCTCCGGGTCGGGGTTACCGTCCGGCCCCTCGGGGTTCACGTAGATGAGGCCCATCACGGTCGCGCCCAGCCCCTCGTGGAGCTTGCCCTCCTCGTCGAAGCGCTCGGAGGCCTCCCACTCGTCTTCGGGCCCCCAGTCGACCGCCTGATCGGACTTGAACGCGTCCTCGCGGCCGCCGGCGAAGCCGACCGTCCGGGCGCCCATCGACTCGATGGCGACGTTCCCGGCCAGAATGATCAGGTCGGCCCACGAGAGCTCGCGGCCGTACTTCTGTTTGACCGGCTCGAGGAGTCGCCGCGCCTTGTCGAGGTTCGCGTTGTCGGGCCAGCTGTTGAGCGGGGCGAGCCGCTGGGCGCCCTCGGAGGCGCCGCCGCGACCGTCGGAGGTCCGGTACGTACCGGCGCTGTGCCACGCCATCCGGATGAAAAGCGGTCCGTAGTGGCCGTAGTCGGCGGGCCACCAGTCCTGGGACGTCGTCATCACGTCCTCGATGTCCGCCTTCACCTCTTCGAGGTCGAGGTTCTGGAACGCCTCGGCGTAGTCGAAGTCCTCGTCGTGGGGGCCCAGATCGCGGTCGTTCTGGTCGAGGATGTCGAGGTCCAGCCGGTCTGGCCACCAGTCTTTGTTCCGCACCATTACAGATCGCCCTCCGCAGTCTCGTCGGTCGCCGTCAGGTCGTCCGAACGAGCCTCGCCGCGCTCGCGGTTCGCATTATCTGCTGACATTTGTAGGTTTCACTCGTTCCAAAAAGAGAACCGCGACTACAAAAAAGTAGGTGATTTCGGGTAGTCTCGGTTGCCTTAGGGAAAAATTTCTTTTGGATACCTGAAATGCGGGGCGACCGGCGGCGGTCCTCGGCCTCGGGGACGGCGACCGAAACGGGTCCTCCGAGCGATCGTGTCGGCATGTCACACACTGGTCCGTCGGATTATCGGTCACAGTGTACCCGCCGGTCCGACAGCGGCGTCGCTGGTGGCGCTTGATCCGCTCGCCGAAGAAGACCGCCGGTCGGGCGCTACGCCACGCGCTCGAACCGGTGGAGGACGACCTCGCTGTCGTCGTCCCACTCGAAGTTGTCGTGGGCGCGATCGAGTATCTCGCGGTACTGATCCAGATCCCGCATTCCCTCGGCGTGGGCGTCCTCGTCGGTCAGGTCGCCGAGTCGGCGCTCGCGGACCGCGACGACTTCGAACGCCTCGCCGTCGATCTCGAACCGGTCGCCCTCGTCGGCGTACTGGTCGCCCCGGTGTATTTGGGTCACCTCGCCGTCCAGCGCGCCCTGTCGCATCCGCTCGTTCGGCAGGATCGTGTCCGGATCTACCATACCGGGTTCGAGGGACGCCACCGGCAAAGCTGTTGGGTCGGACTACTTCGTCGCGATCCAGCCGCCGACTGCGCCGGCGAGCGCGCTCTCGACGCCCATCACGACCGCGACGAACAGCGCGAACAGGAAGACGCTCCCGCCGAGTATCGGCCCGAGCGGGCCGAGCCCCACCGCGCCGACCGCGCTGACGAGCGCGCCGAGGATCACCGCGAGGACGATTCCGCCGATCGAGCCGGCGAGCAGGCCGTGCCACGCGCCCCTCGCCCAGCCGCCGCCCGCGAGCACGCCCGCGACGAGGCCGCCGAACAGTCCCGCCGCGAGCTGGCCGACGCCCGGGAACAGCGCGCCGATCCCGCCGACTACCAGTTCGACGAGGAAACCGACCGCGACCGCGTACCAGTTTGTCATCTCGACCGTCGGTAGGTCCCGAAGCGAGATAAGGCTACTTGGGCTACTCGAAGGTCACGCCCACGTCGTGCATCCCCTCGTTCTCCATCGCGATGTTGATCAGAAGCGGCGTCAGGCTCTCGACCTCGGCGGCGTTGGCCGCCGGCCCGGCCGACAGCGCTCGGAGTCCTTCGATCTGGTCGGCGAGGGTCCCGACCGTCTCGACGGCGTCCTCGTCGTCGCCCACCACGAGCGTGTCCAGATCGAGTTCGACGTCGAGGTTCGCGAGCCGGTCGGCCGAGAGATTGTGGAACGCCCCCACCACGGGCACGCCTTCGGGCGCGGTCTCGGCGACCAGTTCGGTGACCGAGCCGACTCCGGGCGGCTTGTAGTGAAAGCCCGACTCGTCGCGGTCCATCCCGACCGCGGGGCTCACCAGCGCGTCGGCGTCCCCGATCCGGTCGGCGACCGCCTCGACCGTGTCCCGGACGTGATAGGCCGGCACCGCAAGCACCACCACGTCGGCGCGGTCGGCCGCCATCTCGTTGGCGAACCCCTTCACCTCGCGGTCGACGCCGCGGCTGTCGAGTTCCGTCACGTACTCGTCGGCCTTCTGGCGGGCCCGACCCGCGTCCCGAGACCCGATCAGGATCTCGTGGTCGGTGTCCTGAGCCCACCGCAACGCGAGGGCCTGTCCGATGTCGCCGGTCCCGCCGAGGAGTGCGATTCGCATACCGGCTGTTCGGGCCGGGGACGGATTAAGTATTCCTCACCGCGGCGAGCGTTCCGACGCCGGCTCGGTCGGTCCGCGGGGACGGATACCACCTGTGTTCTCCGGGAACGACTCGTCGCCGGGCGATCGCTATTCGAGCAGGTCGGGCAGGTCGTTGACCGAATCGACGACCGCCTCGGCGCCCGCCTCCTCGTACTTCCGGCGGCCCGCCTCGCCGGTGAGGCCGCCGGTCAGCACGCCCACGCCGTAGTAGTCCCGGTCGGGGTCGGCCTCGGCGGCGTTGCGCGCCGTCTTCACGTCGTCGAGGGTGTCGCCGACGAACACGACCGTCTCGACGCCGCCGGACTCTCCCCGGTCGCTCGAAGCGCTCGCGGCGTCGGCCTCGAAGCGCTCGGCCAGCGTCACGAGGGCGTGCGGGTGGGGTTTGCCCCGCTCCCAGTCGTCCATGGTGAACCGTCGGTCGTCGGGCACGTCGAGGTTCGCCCGGCGCTGGGCGATGTCGGCCTCGTCGGCGGGTCGGCCCGTGACGATCCCGAGCGGGTAGTCGGCCAGCGCGTCGAGGGTCGCCCGTTCGAGGATCACCGGCTCGTCGTGGATGAATCCCGGCGCGTCGATGTCGGGCTCCTCGCCCTCGATGTCGGCGTACAGCTCAGCGCCGAGGTAGAGCTGTTGGAACACCGCCCGGAGCGCGTCGGTGTCCCAGTCGGCGCGAGCGCGCTCGCGGGCCGCCGACGGGAGGGCGTCGTCGACGACCGCCTCGGCGGCCGCGAGTCCGCCGCCGCGCGCTTCGATCCGGTCGGTGTACGCCTCGACGTCCATCGCCAGCCCCTCCCGACTCGCGAGGACGTAGAGGGCCGCGGCGTAGGTGAGTTCCCAGTCGTTGTTGAACCCGCCCGCGTCCTTGAACGCCTGCACGTCGGCCTTCTCGACGGTGTCGCCGTGGACGCGCTCGATCGACTCCACGATCGCTCGCCGGTAGGAGTCGGCCACGTCTACGACCACGCCGTCGATGTCCAGTACGACCGCGTCTACCTGCATGCGTGGCGGTTGTGAGCCGTCGGTCAAGGTTCTTCCGACGCCGGACGGGGGCTACTGGTCCGCGACCCACTCGCGGGCTTCGTCTAGACTGTCCGTCAGAAACGGTTCGTACGGCGCGTCGGTCATATTCTCGTTGAGTCCTTCCATCTCCATCTTGGAGATGACGCTGTCGGAGTGGACCTGGGCGCTGTATTGAACGCCCGCGTCGACCATCTTTGGAATCCACTCCTCCTCTAACCACTCCTTGTCTTCTTCGTCGTGGGCCTGAACGTTGCTCGTGTCGACGACTAGCTTCGAAGCACCTTTCGCTTCGATCGCGTCGAGGAGCGCACTACAACCCTGACGGAACGCCTCGCCCGACGTGTACCCAGTCCATGTGTGAATTACGGCGCCGATGTCGCTGTCCCACTCGATCGTGAAGTCGGCCTCGTCTTCGTACACCTTTTGTGGCATAATTGGGTTTGTGAAAAGTTATCATAAAAATCTACGCACCCGGTGATCAATTCTAATAATCGGTCCCTCAATCATCGATTTTGTGCCGTATATTAATATCCGGGACTGTGATCGAAAGGCCTCGCCTCGGACGATCGGTAGCTGTCACGCAATTCGGCCCGCCGGACCGCGTGGGGCCTTGAACGCCGACCGGGGAACCGTCGGAGTCAGTAGTAAACCCGTGCACTCACTCGCCGGACTCGCGGGCGCCTTTCACCTGTGCGACGTGGCTAAACGTGACCAGTCCGAGCCCGCCGACGAGGTTCCCCGCCGTGACGACCGCGGTCGTCGCCGCCAGCGCCCCGAGTCCCACCTCCGCGCCCAGAAAGACGCCGAACAGGACGTGGAGCACGGTCACGATGACGTGGTCGAAGGGGCCGAGGGTCAACAGCACCCCGACGACGTACGCGAGCGCCATCCGACTCCCGACGGTGTCGACCGCCGAGAGCAGAAACGAGAGCAGGGCGACGAGCATCCCGCCGGTGAGCGCCTTCACGAACTCGGCGGCGGCCGTCCGGTGGACGATCTCGGCGCCCGTCGTTCGCAGGACCGCCGGCGCGCCCGACGGGAGCGCGCCCTCGACCGAGAGGAGATAGACGAACGGCGCGCCGCCGACGAGGTTGAACACGAAGGTGAGCGTCCACAGTCGGACGAGCGGGCCGGCCTGCCACGAGTCGGCCCGGTCGGCCACGTACGCGGTCGGGTCGAAGAAGTTCTCGCTGAACAGCTCGGTCCGGCCGACGACCAGAAACACGACGCCGACGCCGAACGCCAGCGCCCCCGCGACCTTCGCGGCCTCGCCGATCGCGGGCTCGACCGCGGCCTCTACGATCCCGAGCGCGACCATCCCGAACACGACGGTGAACCCCGCGATGAAGCTCGTCGAGATCAGTTCGAGCGCCGACTGGTCGAGTCGGCGCTCGCCCTCTTCGACCGCCCGGTCGAAAATCTCCGACGGGTCTGGTGGGACGGACACGACAGTACGGGCGTCGGACGGGCTGAAAAGCGTTGTAGCCGGGTGCGCCGCACCGGCGTCGGCGACTACCCGAAGTAGTCGGCCAGCCGGTCGGCGGCCTCCTCGACGCGCGGGCTCACCAGCGCGAACCGGAGCCAGTCGGACCGCGACTCGCCGAACGCCTCGCCGGGCATCCCGGCGACGCCGGCGCCGTCGATGAGCGCCTCGACGTTCTCGATCGTGCCGGGGAACTCGGGGAACCGCGCCATCACGTAGAACGCGCCGTCGGGACTGGAGTAGTCGGCGCCGGCCGCGTCGAGCGCGTCGGTGAACGTCTCGACGCGCTCTTTGAGGAGCTTGCGGTTGGCCTCGTAGTAGGCCGGGTCGGTGTTCCGGAGCGCCGCCAGGACCGCGTACTGGCCCGGCCGTGTCGTGGCGACGTTGGTCAGCATGTGACGGGTCTTGGCAACGTCGACGAGCGACTCGGGGAAGACGGCGTATCCGACCCGAAAGCCCGTGATGGCGAACGTCTTCGAGTAGGAGTTGGTGACAACGCGGTGGTCCGAATCGAACGCCAGCGCCGAGGTGAACTCCCCGGAGAAGTCGAAGTGGTCGTACACCTCGTCGCTGATCAGCAACGCGTCGTTGGCCTCGGCGATCGCCACCAGTTCGGCCATCGTGTCCTCGTCGTACACCGCGCCGGTCGGGTTGTTCGGCGTGTTGACGACGATGGCGGCCGTCTCCTCGCTGGCGGCCTCGCGCACGGCCGCGGGGTCGAGGGTGCCGTCCTCGGCGACCGGAACGTACCGGGCGCTCGCGCCCAGCATCGTCGTCTTGCCGGGGTAGTAGGGGTAGACGGGGTCGGTGAGCAGGAACTCCGAGCCCCGCTCGCGCTCCAGGGCGCGGGCCATCGCGAGGTAGTTGGCCTCGCCGCCGCCGTTGGTCACGACGATCTGGGACTGGTCGACGTTCCGGCGCTGGGCGATCTCCTCTCGAAGCTCGAACAGCCCCTCGCTCGGCGGGTACTGGAAGTCGGCGCCCCCGAGGTCGGCGTACTCGTGGAGGCCCTCGCTTATCGCGTCGGGCGACCCCCAGTCGGGGTTGCCGCTCACCATGTCCACGACGTCGCGATCGGCCTCGGCCGCGTACTGCATCACGCGGAAGAACAGCGGCGTGTCGTACTCCATACAGGCTCCTCGGACGCCGAGCAAGTCTTTCTTTCGCTCGGTCCGGCTTGCCACTTCCGTAAGCGACTCCCCGCCGCCGTCCGATCTCCCGGTATGGCAACTGCCGACCCGCAAGTCGTTCGGGACTACTACGACCACGTAGACGAGGAAGACTACGAGGCGGTGTTCGCGCTGTTCGCCGACGACGTGACCTACGAGCGGCCCGGTCAGGCGTCGCTCGACGGGATCGAGGCGTTCCGGGAGTTCTACCTCGAAGACCGGCCCCTCGACGACGGGAGCCACGAGGTCCACGACCTCGCGGTCGACGGCGACACGGTCGCCGTCCGGGGCAGTTTCACCGGCGAACAGGACGGCGAGGCGGTGTCGTTCGGGTTCGCGGACTTCCACCGGTTCGACGGGGAGGGCCGGATCGCCGAGCGGTGGACCTACACCGACCGCGACGCGGTTTGAACCGCGACGTTTTTGGCGGGGTTCGAGCGCGCGAAGCGAGCGAGGACCCCGCCAAAACGTCGACGAAAAAGCCGACGGCTCGGTCGAAGGCCTCGCCGTTGGGGAACCGCCTCGCTTCGCTCGGCGGAGACGGCCGGCCCGATCCAGCCGCCGGCGCCGGCGACTGCCCCTTCGCGGGGACTTACGTACCCGGCCCTCTCAGCACGACTATGGTCGGCAAACTCGACCCCGACGACCTGGCGGCCTTCGTCCTCTCGCGGACGGGCGCGCCCGATGACGACGTGGAGATGGGCCCGGCGTACGGCGAGGACGCCGCCGCGATCCGGTTCGGCGACCGACTGCTGGTCGCCAGCTCCGACCCCCTCTCGCTGGCCCGCGAGCGCCTCGGAACGCTGGCGGTCAACGTCGCGTGCAACGACGTGGCCGCCTGCGGCGCGGACCCCCGGTGGCTCACGAACGTCGTCTTCCTCCCCGACGACGACCCCGAGACTCTCGACGTGCTCACCGACCAGATCGACGCCGAAGCCCGGGAGCTCGGCGTCTCGATCGTCGGCGGCCACTCAGAGTACGTCCCCGCGCTCGACCGGCCGATGGTGTCGATGACCGCGCTCGGGGCCGCCGACGCGTACGTCCCGACCGGCGGCGTCGACCCGGGCGATCGCGTCCTGCTGACCAAGGGCGCGGGGATCGAGGGGACCGCGATTCTCGCGACCGACTTCCGCGAGGCGACCGGCGCCGACGCGACGACGCTCCGGCGGGCCGAGGGCTTCTTCGAGGAGATCAGCGTCGTCCCCGAGGCCGCCGCCCTCCGGGGGACCGCCACCGCGATGCACGACCCGACCGAAGGCGGCCTGCTCGCCGGGGCCGTCGAGATGGCGACCGCCTCGGGCGTCCGGATCGACGTCGACCGCGACGCGGTGCCGGTCCGCGAGGAGACCGCCGCGCTCTGCGCGACGATGGACGTCGATCCCCTCCGGATCTTCGGCTCCGGGGCGCTGTTGGCCGCGGTCCCCGAGGAAGCGGTTGACGACGCGCTCGCGGCGCTCGACGACGCGGGCGTCGCGGCCAGCGAGATCGGCGTCGCGCGCGAAACTGACGCTCCGGGCGTCGACCTCGACGGCGAACGCGTCGGGAGCGTCCGCGACGACCTCTACGACCTCTGGGAGTAGCCGAACGGCGAACGTTTACTCGTAATAGAATAAATCTTTTACCGGCCGGGTTCCAACTGCTATCCATGCACGCTGTCGTCATCCGCCGCGGCGAAAGCGCCCCCGCGGTCGTCGAGAAGCCCCGTCCGAGCCCCTCGGCGGGCGAGGCGCTCGTCCGGACCCTGCGGGTGGGCGTCGACGGGACCGACCACGAGGTCATCGAGGGCCGCCACGGCGGGGTCCCCGAGGGCGAGGACCACCTCGTCCTCGGCCACGAGGCGGTCGGCGTCGTCGCCGACCCGAACGACACCGACTTCGAGGAGGGCGATATCGTCGTCCCGACGGTCCGACGGCCCCCGCCCGAGGGGTCGAACGAGTACTTCGAGCGCGGCGAACCCGACATGGCCCCGCCCGAGGCCTGCGTCGAGCGCGGTATCGACGGCGCTCACGGCTTCATGGCCGAGTACTTCGCGAGCCCGGCCGAGTACCTCGTCCCGATGCCCGACTCGTACGCCGAGTGGGGCTTTCTGATCGAGCCCATCAGCATCTCCGAGAAGGCGATCGCACACGCCGCGGCCTCGCGGTCGGCGTTCGACTGGACCCCCGAGTCGGGGCTGGTGCTCGGCAACGGGAGCCTCGGACTGCTCACCCTCGCCATGCTCGACCAGCGCGGGTACGACCGCATCTACTGTCTCGGCCGGCGCGACCGCCCCGACCCGACGATCGACGTCATCGAAGCGCTCGGCGGGACGTACGTCGACTCCCGGGAGACGCCGGTCTCGGAGATCCCGGCGGCCCACGAGCCGATGGACTTCGTCTACGAGGCGACGGGGTACGCGAAACACGCCTTCGAGTGCGTCCAAGCGCTCGCGTCCGGCGGGGTCGCGGCCCTGCTCGGGGTCCCCGAGCCGTGGCACTTCGAGGTCGACGGCGGGCGCCTCCACAAGGAGCTTGTGATGCACAACAAGGCGGTCGTCGGGAGCGTCAACTCCAACCGCGAGCAGTTCGCCGCCGCGGTCGAAACGCTCGCGGAGTTGCCCGAGTGGTTCCTCGAAGACCTCGTTACCGGCGTCTACGACCTCGACGAGTACGAGACTGCGTTCGAGGACCACGACGAAACGACAATAAAGACCGCCGTCCAATTCGATCAGATATGAAGAACATCGACGACCTCATCGAGAGCGCGGCGGAGCTGGCCCAGCAGGGGCTGTCGAAGGGCGAGATCGCCGACGAGCTCAACGTCTCGCGAGAGACCGCGAGCTGGCTGGTCGAGCGAAGCGGGGGCGCGGACGGCGCCCGGTCGGTGTCCGAGCCCGGCCCCGCCGCGGGCGGCGGCCCGCACGACATCCACGTCGACTGGTCGGCGCTGGGTCGGGACAGCGCCCGGCTCCACCACGCCGCGGCCGCGATGGCCGATCTGCTCGCCAAGCAGGGCGAGGAGATCGATCTCACCATCGGCGTCGAGAAGGCGGGCGCGCCGCTCGCCACGTCGGTCGCGCGCGAACTCGACACGGACCTCGGGACCTACGCGCCCCGCAAACATCAGTGGGAGGAGGGCGACATAGACGACCTCGGAGGCACCTTCTCCCGGAACTTCGCCCAGATCCGCGATCGGGAGTGTTACGTGGTCGACGACACCATCACCAGCGGCACGACGATGACCGAGACCGTCGAGGCGATCCGCCAGGAGGGCGGCGAGCCGGTGGCGTGCTGTGTCCTCGTCGACAAGCAGGGCGTCGACGAGATCGAGGGCGTGCCGGTCCACTCGCTCATCAACGTCGTCCGGGTGGGCAACGACGACTGACGTCGCAACTTCTTTCCACGCCGGGCACCTATCGGAGCGTATGACGTTCCAACCCGAGAGCGACCTGACCGACGAAGAGGTCCACGAGCGCGTCGACTCGGCGATCGCCGACAACGACGTGGTGCTGTTCATGAAGGGCAACGAGCTGATGCCCCAGTGTGGCTACTCCCAGAAGGCCCTGGAGCTCATCTCCGCCCACCGCGACGACTACGAGACCGTCGACGTGCTCGAGGCGCTCGACGCCTACCGGGCGGCCCTCGAAGACCACAGTGGGTGGGAGACGATCCCCCAGACGTTCGTCGACGGGGAGTTCGTCGGCGGGAGCGACGTGCTGGCCGAACTCGACGAGCGCGGCGAACTCGCGGCGGAGCTGTCGGCGTAAGTGTTTTTACGTGATCCAGAAACGGGACCAAAAGAGTAGCTCATATATGTTCGGACCACCTACATACCCGCGTACCGCGTTGTCAGCCGGGAACCTTCAGTACTACAAATGACGGGGCAAGTATATCGACTTCACTCGACGCTCGAACTGCCGCTAGAAACCGTATACGACTACTTCGAGGAGGACCCGGACCTCCCGCCCGAGATCGCGAGCGTCGACATCACGCGGCGCAAGAACACGCTGATCATCAGCGCCGTCGCGGACGACGAGACCATCAGCAAGTACACGCCGACCGCACAGCTCAAGGCCAGCATCTCCGAGACCCGCGTCTACACCGAGGAAGAACAGGAGCTTCGAAACGGGCCCCGATGGAACGACGACCTCGACGAAGACGAGGAAGATCAGGAACCGCTCGGCGAACTCATCGAGGTCGCGGCGTTCAAGGGCGACCGCGAGACCGTCCTCCAGAACACCGCGGTCCAGTACCCGATGTTCCTCGTGCTCTGTGACCTCGCGCGCCAGGCCGAGAAGGGCACCCTCACCGCGATCACCGAGGTCGACGGCGAACTTCAGGCGACCCGGATCGTCGACGGCGAGGACCGTCCGGCCTCCATCGAGGTCGTCGAAGGCCCCAACGCGAACTCCTCGGGCGACAGCGGCGTCAACTGGCGGGACAACGAGTTCATCTAAGACGACCTTTTATTGGGGGCGGCGCATGAACGCGCCGCCCTTGCAAAAGCTCGATCAAAAACCGGCGCTTCTCCCGCCGTTCGCTGCGCTCACTCCGGTCGTCGCTTGGTCCGCTCGCTCACTGCGTTCGCTCGCGGTAGAGCGGCTTCCGACAACTGCACCGCTCAGCACCCCGACCGCATTTGCAGTATCGCGACCGCACCATCAGCGCCGCGACTGCACCAACAGCGCCGCGACCGCACCATCAGCGCCGCGACCGCACGCGACCACCGCCGCGTTCTCGGGTGCGAACGGCGCCGAAAGCGTGTTCCGACGTCCCAACAGAGAGACCCTGAGATGCGAGTATACGGGGCCTGACGGGTCGGAGGCTCGGCCTGTCGTCGCGGAGAGCCGAAAAGCACTTTAGGCGCGTAATTAGATGTAATTACGAACGATGCCCGAAGACTTCCCCGACTACGTCGACGTAGACTACACCGACGGCGAAGGCGAGAACCCCGAGGACTACGCCTCGATGGAGCACAAGATCGAGAAGGCGATCGAAGTCACCCGCCAGGGGCTCGAACAGTACGAGAACCCCGCGGTGATGTGGACCGGCGGGAAAGACTCGACGCTGACGCTGTACTTCATCAAGGAAGTCGCCGAGAAGTACGGCTACGACACCCCGACCGCGGTGTTCATCGACCACTACCAGCACTTCGACGAGATCCACGACTTCGTCGAGAAGTGGGGCGACCGGTGGGACCTCGACGTCGTCTACGCCCGCAACGAGGACGTCGGCGAGTACGTCGAGGCCAACGACCTGACGCCGGGCGACGACATCCCGATCGACGCGCTCAACGAGCACAACCAACACCACGTCCGGGAGATCCTCGAGTACGAGGAAGACACCTTCCCGTTCTTGCTCGACACCTACGTGGGCAACCACCTGCTGAAGACCGTCGCGCTCAACGACGCCATCGAGGCCGAGGACATCGACGGCATCATCTCGGGCGTCCGGTGGGACGAACAGGAGGCCCGCGCCGACGAGACGTTCTTCAGCCCGCGCCACGACCCCGACATCTACCCGCCCCACGACCGCGTCCAGCCGATCCTCCAGTTCGACGAGCGGGCGGTCTGGGACACCTTCTGGCACTACGTCGTGCCGGACACCGTCGAGGAGTTCCCCGACGAAGGCTACGTCCCGCAGACCGACGACGACCTCCCCAACGGACTCACTCAGGACGACATCCCGGTCAGTCCGAAGTACTTCGCCGGCTTCCGGTCGCTGGGGAGCGAAGTCAGCACCGAGAAATCCGACGAGGAGCCCGCGTGGCTTCAGGACCTCGAAGACACGACCGAGCGGGCGGGCCGCGCCCAGGACAAAGAAGACCTGATGGAGCGCCTGCGCGATCTGGGCTACATGTAGAACCTTTTGCAGTGGTCGGCGCACAAACGCGCCTCCCTTGCAAAACGTTCATGAAAAACGCGTCGTCGCCCCCTCAATCACGCGCCAAGGCGCGTGATTTTGAGGGCTCCTCGGTCCGCTCGCTCGGGCTACGCCCTCGCTCGCGGCGGTTGTGAGACCGCGTCGAACGTCCAGAGCGGCTCCGATTTCTTCGTCCCGATACACGACGCCCTCCTTCTCGAAATTCGCTCCCGAGGAACCGGCCGAATCCGGCCAGCGTCGGGCGCGGCCACAGAAGCTGAGCTCGGGTCCGCTCGTCAGTGGGTCGCCCGGTACTCGCCGTGCTTGACCCCGACGAACAGCGCCACGAGGCCGAACGCCAGCATCGAGGGGGTCACCATCATCAACACGGTGCTCGTCGCCATGAATCCCATCCCGATGAGCGCCGCGGTCCCGACGGCGACGATCGCGAGCAGTACCCCGACGGTCGCGCCAAGCGTGAACTCCATACCCGGACGTGGGGACGACACCGCCAAAAACGTTGCTCTACGCCGACTTCGGCCGGACCACGTCGGCCAGAGTCACCAGCAGGCCGACCAGCCACCCGACCGGCACCGAGATGCCGAACCACATCGCGACGTAGTTGGCGCCTTCGAGCGTGAACTGCTCGCGCAGGAGGGTGTTGAGACCCCAGAGGTCGAGCGGGTTGTCGAGGATCCAGATCGCCAGCGTGTAGCTGTTGTCGAGCACGACCGACGAGAGGGTCGGCGAGTACAGCGCCGCCACCACCGGCGGCAGGAACAGCGCGCTCATCGCGAACGGGTATGCGAGCAGGACGGTGCTCGCCCGGCCGCCTCGGGTGCCGGTGAGGTACGCCAGCGCGGCCGCGACGGTCGCGATCCCGCCGGCGGCCCCGACCGCCAGAAAGCCGGTCGTCGAGAACCGGAGTCGGGCCAGCGCGGTCAGCCCGCTCCAGACCAGGATCGAGACCAGAATCACGCCGAGCGCGCCGAGCCGGGTCGCGGTGCCGTCGATCCGCCGGGTGTAGTACCGGACGGCGAACCCGACGAGAGCGAGGGGGTAGAGCGCCGCGACCACCGGCGCGCCGAGCGCGCTCCACGCCCGATACGCGATCTTGCCCGAGGTCGACGAGGGCTCCCACTTGCCGAGGACGCCGGTCTCGGTCCCTCGCTGGCGCGGGAAGAAAAGCGCCATCCAGCTCTCGTGCAGTCGCTTCAGGTCGTACCGTATCGCCCCCGCGAAGCCCGTGGTGGTTCCGCCGTGCATCTCCACCATTTCATACGAGATGGCCGATATGAAGTTTCGGGATTGGAGGCGGCGCGCGCGGGTCGTGAACGCCGCGGCGGACGGTCGACGGTGCCGATGCGCGGGAGCCACACCGGCCGGCGAACCACGAGGTCGGACGCGAACGCCGACGGTTCCAGTAGTCGCGGGGCGCAGTCGACGAGGTCTCGCTGTTTGCTGAGCCTGCGCGGGCGGGTCGCTAACAGAACCCCACGTCCCTGTCGAAATCATCTTCTTCAGATGCGTTCTCGTCCGAAACAGCTGGTCGCTGAAACGTACGAACTTATCCGAGTTCACCGATAAGACGTGCCGATAGACTACGATCCTGCATCGACCGCAACCGGATCAGAATATGTCACTGCTGAATATTTTAACGGTCCCGGAAATACGGAACAACAATGGAGCTTACAGAGGGATTCGATGCTACAGAACCGACACATAGACTCGTCACTCGGAATCTATCCGGTGTTACGGACTGGGACGATCTCGGCAGTGTGACAGTCGAGAACCGGGCGATTAGCGTTCTGATGGACTACGGAACCGTCGTCCATCTGGGGCTTGATCCAAACCACGCTCAATTTGAGACTGTACAACGGGAGCTCATGCAGGTCCCCGACTCGAAACGTATCTTTGTCGGTTCGGGGCACGAATTTCGAGCGTCGCTTCCCGAGGACCGACCGTTGATCGAGTCATTACTCGAAATCCCGGACGGTGATACTGATGGGTGGACGGACCGTCTGTTCTCCGTCGTCGAACTTGCAGTTCTGACCAACCACTCGTGGCTGTATCGCTCAGTGCCCCACGAGGCCCATATCCGAGAAATCAACGCGGGGGGCCAGGAGGAAGTGATTGAGAAACTGAACGAGACACTTGCTCAGGTGCGAGGTTCGGCTGTCGTTCCGTTCGGTGGGGTCGCCTCTTGGACTGCTGGCGGTACCACGTACGATCTGAAATGGGACTCACTCTATTGCTCCGATACCGAGAAGAGCGCGTCATACGATTTAGAACGATTGAAGCAGGTGATTGGACTGTTTTCTGCGGGTGTCCTCCGTCTCGATTGGAAGCCGGTATCCGAGGGGTCGTTACTCGGTCGAATGGTTTGGCGAGTCGTAGATTCAGAGAGCGCTACTCCACCAGCACGAGTCGAGATACCTACTGGTGAAGCCGGAGAACGGATACTGGATGCGTTCCGTCAGCTACGTGCGGAACTCGGATATGAATACGCTGTCGAGACGGCTTCGGATCAGCACCCCTGATCAGCCTAGAGTCGCTAATTGGTTCGTCTGTACCGACCGATCGAGGATACAAACCGATCACCTACTAAGCGGTCCAACAGAGCCAGACGCACCTATTCGAGATACGAATGCTGATACGAAGCCCCGTAGACGACAACGAACAGGACGAACCCGAGACCCCCGAAGAAGATCCGGCCCGAGACGTTTGTTGGCGTGATCAGGTGTCGCAGACGCACGTCGAAAAGGAGGCCGGCGACGACGGAGAACACGACGGACGCGACGAGGAGGCCTTTCCAGACTCGCCACGCCAGATCCCACAATCGGGAAAGAGAGTACGACCGGCGGGTGTAGAGCAGACCGACGAGCACGCTACACCCGAGAGCGATCGCAAGCCACCACCGCGGCCTCAGTACTGCGATGGCGCCGAGAAAGTACCAGAACAGTGGAACGGACACGACGAAAAAAGCCGCGAGCGAAGAGAGGAATCGATAGTTCTGGCGGTAGTCTGCCATTTCACTACACCATCCTCGGTGGAATCACGTCAGTTTGTCGTACGATCTACGAGCAGGCGAGATTCGGACAGAAAGGGCGGCGACTGCGCTACCCCCGGCGACGAATTCCCAAAACGACCACAAACGGCGTTGATTTACTGAATCCGCGGAAACGCAACGCGGCGTGCGAAAGCCGTCACCGGTCCGACCCTCCGGCTCAGTTCCAGGGACCGAAGTCGGGGTCGACCTGTCGCTCACGGGTGTCGATCGACTCGATCTTTGCGACGTCTTCGTCGTCGAGGTCCAGATCTCGGGCGCCCCAGTTGTCGAGGATGTGCTCCTCGCTGGTCGCCTTCGGGATCGCGGCGACGCCGTCGCGCTGGAGGAGCCACGCGAGGCTGACCTGCGCGGGCGAGGCGTCGTGCTTCTCGGCGATGTCCTGAATCTCGGGCACGTCGAACACCTCGCCGCGGGCCAGCGGCGAGTACGCCACGAGGTTCACGTCGTGTTCGCGGCCGTACTCGACCAGTTCGTCCTGCGGGAGCAGGGGGTGCATCTCGACCTGATTCGCGAATACGGGCGCGTCGAGGATCTCGCGGGCCTCGTCGAGGTGGCGCGGCTCGAAGTTCGAGACCCCGACGTTCTCGATCAGTCCCTCCTCGTAGAGCTGATCGAACGCCGAGAGGGTGCCCTCGGGGTCGTACTCGTTGGCGGGCCAGTGGACGTACAGCAGGTCGACGTAGTCGACCCCGAGCTTGTCGAGGCTCTCCTCGGCCGTCGAGAGCACGTCGTCGTGGGCGAGGTTGCTCGTCCAGATTTTGGTGGCGAGGAACACGTCCTCGCGGTCGACGTCGGCGGCGGCGATCCCCTCGCCGACCGACTCCTCGTTGTCGTAGGCCTGCGCCGTGTCGATGTGTCGGTACCCCGCTTCGAGCGCGGTCCGGACGCTCTCTGCACACTGGTCGCCCTCGGTGTTCTGCCACGTTCCGAGACCGAGTCGCGGCATCTCGTCTAACATCTCGTCGTCGGTGAGTTCAGTCGAAGCCATAGCGTCCCGGTTTTGGATCAGCCGGGGGAAAGTGGTTTCGACAACGGAAATCCGCGCCGTGAGCCGTCGGCGCCCGCTCGCAGAACCTGCCGGAACCGAAGGAAATATTTTTAACCCGGCTACCGTATGTGGCTCAATAGCAAGGTCAGAGCGATGATAGACACCACGCTGGACATCGAGCAGTACGACTGTCCCTTCATCGCCACCACCGACGAGCACGGCGTCGGCTTCTCGGCCATCCAGTGGGACTTCGACCGGGTCGAAGACCGACTCGAGACTCGGATGGTCGTCGAGGCCGACGACCGCGAGGCGCTCACGGCCGGACTCTCGGCGCTCCGGGACCGGGAGAACGTCCGCGAGTACGGGCTGTTGACCCGCCGGGGGAACGTCGCGCACATCCGCACCGTCATCGGCGAGACCGACGCGATGGCCGCGATCAGGGACAACGGCGGCTACATCACGGGGCCGTTCTACATCGAGGACGGTAGCGAGATCTGGCACGTCGGCTTCGACGACGTCGAGGCCGCCGACACCACCCTCTCGGAGCTCGAACGCGACAACGAGTTCGACGTGCTCGACCGCGAGAACACCGAGCTCCCCGAGATGCAGGACTTCGTCCAGAACGCGGGCGCGGCGATGACGCTCATCGAGGGGTGTCGGGACCTCTCGGACGTCGAGCGCCAGACCCTCGAGACCGCGGTCTCGGACGGCTACTTCGAGAGCCCCCGCGGGGCGACGCTGGGCCACCTCGCCGACGAGTTCGACGTCTCGAAGCCCGCGGTCTCGAAGAACCTCCGGCGGGGCCAACAGAAGATGATCCAGCGAGTCATCGAGGCGATGGACGAACTGGAGTGAGCCTACTCGTAGGTCAGCGTCATCCCGCCGTCGAAGCGCAGGTCCCCGCCGTTGAGGTGACTCGCGTGCCGGGAGAAGCCGAACGCGAACAGGTTCGCGACCTCCGCGGGCGTCATCATCTCGCCGGTCCGCGACTGGCCGAGCATCACGTCCTCGACGACCTCCCGAACCGAGACGCCCCGCTGGTCGGCGGTCTCCGGTATCTGGTCGGTCACGAGCGGCGTCTTGACGTAGCCCGTACTGACCGAGAACGACCGCACGTCGCCGTCGCCCTCGGCCGCGATCGACTGGGTGAGCCCCCGGAGTCCGAACTTCGCGACGTTGTACGCGACCTTGTCGGCGGTCGTGTAGTGGCCGTGGACCGACGCCATGTTGCCGACACAGCCGAACCCGCGCTCGCGCATCCGGGGCAGGCAGTGCTTGGCGAGTTCGACCGGCGCGCGCACCATCACGTCCTGCATCGCGTCGTAGACGTCCATCGGAAACTCCTCGATGGGATCGACGTGTTGCATCCCGGCGACGTTCGCGAGGAAGGCGACGGTTCCGTGGTCGGCGGCCGCCTCGACGATCTCGGGAACGTCTTCTCGGAGGTCGCCCGCGACCGTCTCGACCCGGCCCTCGACGCCGAGTTCCGCGGCCGTCTCGACGGTTCCGTCGAGCCCGGCCTCGTCGATGTCCGTGGCCACGACGGTGAGCCCGTTCGCGGCCATCGTGAGCGCGGTCGCCCGCCCGATGCCGGAGGCCGCGCCCGTCACCAGACAGACGTTCTCCGGGGCGAATCGGTCGTCCTCGAGCACGAGAAAGTCCTCGAGCGAGAGTTCCGGCACGTCGATGTGGTCGGCGTCGGACATACCTCCCTACGCGAACCGAATCAGTGAATAACCGCGGGTTAATTGATGAATGCGAGACAGTGCTTCACATGTTAACCCCGCAAACTTTGCCGGATAGAACGCCTCTGTTCGACTCGTCATGGTGGACGACAGCGTTTCACGGCGGCGATGGCTCACTGCACTCGGCGGGGCCGGTGTGGCCGGACTCGCCGGCTGTACGGGCGGCGAGGGCGAACAGGAGACGACGACCGACGGGACGACTACGGAAGGCGACTCAGGCATGACGGAAACGACGGCGACGACGACCGAACAGGCGACCGCGTCGGGCGCGGTCAAGATCGGGGTGCTCCAGCCGACCTCCAGCGACCTCCAGTACTACGGGAAACAGGCGCTGTGGGGATTCTACTCCGGGCTGGCGTACAAGGGCGACACCGACCCGATCGACAGCGCGAGCACGGGGACCTACACCACGTCGGTCGGCGACGTTGACTACGAACTCGTGGTACGGGACACCCAGTTCGCGGCCGATCGGGCCCAGTCGCTCGCGACCGATCTCGTCCAGAGCGAGGACGTAGACATGCTGTTCGGCTGTGCGTCGTCGGGGGCGGCCAACCGCGTCATCAACACGGTCGCGAAGCAGGCCCAGGTGCCGTACATGGTCGGGCCCGCGGCGTCGGCCGACGTGACCGCGAGCGGCGAGACCTGCGGCGACCTCGTCTTCCGCGCGAGCGAGAACACCGCGATGGACGCCCGGTCGGGCGGCAAGTACGTCGCCGAGGAGACCGACGTGAGCTCGGTGTACCTGTTCGGCGCCGACTACTCGTTCGGCCGGGCGGTCGTGAACAACTACGAGCAGGTCCTCCGCGAGGAGGGCGTCGAGATCCTCGACAAGAAGTTCGTCCCGCAGGGGTACTCCGAGTGGGAGGGACTGCTCGACAACGCCCAGGACGCTGGGGCGGAGGGCATCGTCGGCGGGTTCACCGTCGCGACGCTCCCGAAACTGTTCACCGCGTTTCTCAACGGCGATTACGACTACCGGGTGTTCGGCGGCCTCGCGACCCGGATCACCAATCAGGTCGTGGGCCAGACCCTCCAGAAGGCGCTCGGGGACCTGACCGCCGAGAAGATCGCCGACGCCAAACTCGGTCCGTTCACGACGCGGTACCACTGGAACCAGTACGAGAACGACATCAACGCCGAGTTCGTCGAGACCTACACCGACACCTACGGCGTGGTGCCGGACCTGTTCACGTCGGGGTGTTTCACCGCGGCGTCGGCCATCTCGCAGGCGGTCACCGAGAGCGGCTCGACCGAGGGCGCCGACATCGCTCAGGCCCTGCGCGGGATGACCGTCCGAGACACCCCGAAGGGCGAGGGCGGCTACACGTTCCAGGAGTACAACAATCAGGCCCGGTCGGCGATGACCGTGGCCGATCTCGTGCCGACGAGCGACGAGTGGGCCGACAACTGGGACGCGGCCGTGATGCCGAGCGAGCCCCTCTCGACTATCGGGAAGGACAAGACCACGATCCCCGCCGAGGGGAACCAAATGGGCTGTTCGCTGTAGGCATGCTGCGGACTGCCGGACTGACGAAGGAGTTCGGCGGCCTCACGGCCGTCGACGACGTCGATTTCGAACTCGAAGACGGCGAACTCTGCTCGCTCATCGGGCCGAACGGCGCGGGCAAGACGACGTTCTTCGACCTGCTGACGGGCGTACTGACCCCCACGCGGGGAACCATCGAGCTCCGAGCCGACGAGGGGTGGCGCGACGTGACCGACGCGACGCCCTACGAGGCCGCGAACCTCGGACTCCACCGGTCGTACCAGATCACCAACGTCTTCCCGACGAGCACGGTGCTGGAGAACGTCCGGATCGCGGCTCAGGCCGCCAGCGCCGACGGCGCGAAGCTCTGGCGCAACGTCGGGGCGTTCGACGCCCACATCGAGGAGGCCCGCGCCATCCTCGACCGGGTCGGGCTCGCCGACGAGGCCGAGGCGACCGCCGACAGCCTGAGCCACGGCGCGAAACGCCAGCTCGAAGTCGCCATCGCGCTCGCGGGCGACCCCGACGTGCTCTTGCTCGACGAACCGAACGCCGGCGTCTCCTCCGAGAGCGTCGACCGCATCATCGAGCTCATCGAGGACGTCGCGACCGACCACGCGGTCCTGCTGGTCGAGCACAACATGGACATCGTGATGAACGTCTCGGACCGCATCGTGGTCCTGAATCAGGGCGCGGTCATCGCCGACGGTCCCCCGGAAGACGTGCGGGGCGATCCCGCGGTCCAAGAGGCGTACCTCGGCGGCTACGAGGCCGGGAGTCTGCGCCGCGAGGCCGAAAGCGAAACCGCCGGGACCGACCCGGAGGAGGGGACGGCGTGAGCGCAGACGGACCCACCGACTGCTCGAAGGAGCTGATCGAATGACACTGCTCGAAGTCGAAGACGCCCACACCTACTACGGCGAGAGCCACATCCTCGAAGGCGTCTCGCTCGAAGTCGAGGAGGGCGAGGTCGTCGCGCTCGTCGGCCGGAACGGGGTGGGCAAGACCACGACGCTCCGAACCGTCCTCCAGCTCACCCCGCCCCGGCGCGGGACCGTCCGGCTCCGCGGCGAGGACGTGACCGGCCGGGAGACCCACGAGATCGCCGACCGCGGCGTCGGCTGGATCCCCGAGGAGCGACGCATCTTCGCACAGCTGTCGGTCGAAGAGAACGTCCGGGTCGCGGTCCCCGACGGGCGGGCGGTCGGCGCGGCGCTCGACCGCGCGTTCGAGACGTTCCCCGACCTCCGGGACCACCGGAGCCGGGACGCCGGCACCCTCTCGGGGGGCCAACAGCAGATGCTCGCGCTGGCCCGCGGGCTGGTCGGAGACAACGACCTGCTTCTGGTCGACGAGCCAAGCGAGGGGCTCGCGCCGCTGATCGTCGAGCGCGTCGCCGAGGCGCTGGCCGACGCGGCCGAGGACACCACCCTCCTGCTGGTCGAGCAGAACCTCCCGCTGGCGCTCGATCTGGCCGACCGCTTTTACCTGATCGACAACGGCTCGGTCGTCGACGAGGGGGACGCCGCCGAGACGTCCGCCGACGACGAGCGGCTCAGGAGGTATCTCTCGGCATGACGGGGGTCGCCGTCGGCGCGGTCGGGCTCGACTCGGCGCTCGCCGACCCCGTCGTGCTCGCGGGCTTCGTCGACGCGCTCGCGGAGTTCCTCCGGCCGCGCAACCTCGCGTCGGTGTTCGTCGACGGCCTCGCGAAGGCCGCGCTGTACGTGATGATCGCCGGCGGGCTCACTCTCATCTTCGGCCTGATGGGCGTCCTGAACTTCGCCCACGGCTCGATGACGATGATCGGGGCGTATCTGGGCGGCCTGCTGATGGTGTTGGCGGTCGGGCAGGCCACCGGCGACGCGGCGCGGCTCGCGCTGTTTTTCGTCGCGCTCGCGGTTACGTTCGCGGCCCTCGCCGGGCTCGGGGGCGCGATCGAGATCGGGCTTGTCAGGCGGCTCTACGACCGGCCGCCGGTGTACCAGATCCTCCTGACCTTTGGGGTCACGCTCGTGCTCGACGAACTCGTCCGCATCGTGGTGCTGTTCTACGGGATGCAGCCCACCAGCGACTGGCAGGCCGCGCTCGCGACCAAGCCCGGCGTCCTCGACTCGTCGGTCGATCTCGGACTCGTCTCGGTGCCGGGCCTCGACCTGTTCGAGATCGCGATCGGCGCGCTCACGGTCGCGGGACTGTGGGCGTTCCTCACGAAGACCCGGTACGGGCTGATGATCCGGGCCGGTAGCGAGGACGCCGAGATGACCGAGGCGCTCGGGATCGACGTCCGCCGGGTGTTCACGGTGGTGTTCGCGCTCGGCGCGGGCGTCGCCGGCGTCGCCGGCACCCTGCTGATGTGGGACGGCTCGTGGGCCGCCAGCGTCCCGCTCGCGGCCGACACGCTCCTGCCGGCGTTCGTCGTGGTCATCATCGGCGGGCTCGGCACCTTCCGGGGCACCGTGGTCGCCGCCCTCATCGTCGGGATGGCCGACGCCGTCACGACGTGGTGGTTCGTCAACGAGATCGAGTTCTCGGGACTGCCCGAGATCACCATCTTCCTCATCCTCGTGGTGATGTTGATCCTCCGGCCCCAGGGGCTGTTCGGCGTCGAGGAGGTGGGCGGCCATTAGCGCCGAAACCGCGGACGCCCCGCCCGAGACCGACTCGGAGACGGCGGCGTCGTGGCCCGTCCGGTACCTCCGCGAGCACCTCGCGCACCTCGCGGTGATCGGCGTCTTCGCGGCGTATCCGGGGCTCTACTCGGTGCTGGTGAACTCCCCGGTCGGCGCGGAGATGGAGACGGTCCTGCCGCAGGTCGAGACCATGGTCGCGGTGCTTTACTTCGGCCTGTTCGCGATGTCGTTCGACTTCATCAGCGGCTACACGGGGTATCTCTCGTTCGGGCACGCCGCCTTCTACGGCACCGGGGCGTACTTCGTCGTGCTCGCGGCCAACGGCAAGATACCCCTGCTCGGGCCGGACACGTCGTTTGTCGCCTTGCTCGTGATCGGCGGGCTGATCGCGGTCGGGCTCGCGATCCTCATCGGCGCGGTGTCGTTCCGGCTCACCGGCGTCTACTTCGCGATGATCACGCTCGGGTTCTCGCAGGTGCTGTACGTGCTGGTCCGCGACTGGGGGTATCTGGCGTCGAACCCCCGGGACGGCCCCGCGGTGCTCGGACGCACCGAGCCGTTCTCGATCGGCGTGCCGGGCGTCGACTCGCTGGACCTCGCGATCGGCCAACTCGCCGGCGAGAGCGTCGAGGGGCTGTTCGGCGTGCTCGAGTTCACCGCGACCGAGGTGTCGTACTACATGATCGGGCTCGTCGTGCTGGCGTCGTACTTCGCGATGCAACGAATCATCCACTCGCCGTTCGGCAAGGTGCTGATCGCGATCCGGGAAAACGAGGAGCGCGCCGAGGCCATCGGCTACAACACCTTCTGGTACAAGCTCGGAGCGTTCGCGGTCAGCGCCTTCTTCGCCGCGGTGGCGGGCGGCCTGCTCGCGGGGTTCCGGCGGTCGGTCTCGCCCGACGGCACCTTCTACTTCCTGGTGACCGGCGACGCGCTGTTGGCCTCCATCATCGGCGGGTTCGGCACGCTCGCCGGCCCGCTGTACGGCTGGCTGTTCGACGAGGGGGTCACCGAGTTCCTCTCGAAGCGCGGGGAGGGCGGCGGCCTGCTCCCTTACCTCCGGGACAACCTCGGGGAGGGACTGCTCTCGACCGAGGTGTTCGACGGCCTCACGGTCGGGGAGGCGATCAACACCTTCCTCAACGGCCACGCCGAACTGTACATCGGCGTGCTGTTCGTGCTGTTCGTCCTCTTCGTGCCCAGCGGACTCCTCGGCACCGTCCGCGACCGGGTCGGCGGTCCGGTCGGCGAAGCGATCGCCAGCCGGCTACGGGGTGAGCGATGACCGACCCCGCGCCGACGGTCGGGCTCACCGGCTACGGTACCTACGTCCCGGACGGCGTCGTCACCGGCGAGGAGATCGCCGCCGAGAGCGGCGTCCCCGAGGACGTGGTGGTCGAGAAGATGGGCGTCCGCGAGAAGCGGGTCTGTCCGCCCGACGCCGACCACGCGACCGACATGTGCGTCTCGGCCGCCGAGGCGGCGCTCGCGGACGCCGGCCTCGCGCCCGCGGACGTCGATATGGTGCTGTATCACGGGAGCGAGTACAAGGACTTCTACGTCTGGAGCGCCGCCGCCGACGTCGCCGAGCGACTCGGCGCCGACGAGGCGTTCGCGGTCGAGAGCTACGCGCTGTGTGCGGGCGCGCCGCTCGCGCTCCGACAGGCGAGGGCCCAACTGCGCGCCGACGCCCCCGAGACGGCGTTACTCGTGGCCGCGAGCCGCGAGGAGGACCTCGTCGACTACGCCAACGAGGACGCCTCGTTCATGTTCAACTTCGGGAGCGGGGCGTGCGCGATGGTGCTGGAGTCCGAGCCGGGCGAGCGCGCTCGCGCTACGCTCGGGGAGAGCGCCGCGATCACGGACGGCAGTTTCTCCGAGGACGTGGTAATGCCCGCGGGCGGCTCGCGGAACCCGCCGAGCACGGCGACGGTCGAGCAGGGACTGCACACGCTCGACGTGCCCGATCCCGACGGGATGAAAGAGCGCCTCGGGGCGGTGAGCCTCCCGAACTTCCTTCGGGTGGCCGACGACGCCCTCTCGCGGTCGGGCTACGACCGCTCGGACCTGGACTTCGTGGCGCTCACCCACATGAAGCGGTCGTTCCACGAGTTGCTGGTCGAGGAACTCGACGCGGCTGACTACTACCTCGACGAGTACGGCCACGTCCAGAGCGTCGATCAGGTGCTCGCGCTCGACGCGGCGCTCGACCGCGGCCTCGTCGAACCCGGGGACCTCGTCTGCTTTCTCGCGGCCGGGACCGGCTATACGTGGGCCGCGACGATTCTGGAGTGGCGCGGCGACGGTGCGTGATCGCGTCGATCGCCGCGACCGCTCGAAGCTCGCGATCCGTCGTCGCGCCGACCGCCGGGCGACCGCTTCCGAAACTGCTTTTCGACCGGCACGCACCCTACCGGTGTGAACGAGGAGAAGTTTCAGTTCTACGCGCTGTATCTCACGCGGTTCGCCAGCGGCTTCGGGTTCATCACGCTGGTGACCCTGCTCCCGACGTACGTGAACCTCTTCGACGCCTCGAACCTCGTCGTCGGGCTGTTCACGACGGCGTTCACGCTCGCCCAGACCGCGGCTGTCGTCCCGCTGGCGTGGGCGGGCGACCGCGGGGACAAGCGGCTGGTGCTGGCGGGCTGTCTCGGACTCGCGGCCGTGACCTACGTCGCGTTCGCGCTCGTCGGGTCGAGCCTCCAGTTCGTGGCCGCCCGGGCGCTTCAGGGCGTCGCGGTCACCGGCACCGGGCTGATGTCGCTCGCGCTGATCGGCGAACTCGCGCCCGCCGACGCCCGGGCGACCCACATCGGACGGGCAAACGCCGCCCGGTTCGGCGCGAGCATCCTCGGCAGTCTCGGGGCGGGGAGCCTCCACGGGCTGTACGGCTTCGAGGCGGTGTACGCCGTCCTCGTCGGCCTGCTCTTGCCCGCGCTGGTCGGGGTCTGGTGGTTCGTCGACAGCGACGGGACGACGATCGCCGGCAACCCCTTCGCCGGCCTCGCGTTCAACCGACGACTGCTCACTCTCACGAGCTTTCGTGCCCAGTACGCGGTCGCGGTCACGCTGGTCCGGACGTGGGTCCCCCTCTACGCCGGGCTGGAGGTCGCCCGCGGCGGGCTCGGGTACACGGAGACGGCGCTCGCGGTGAGCCTGCTCATCACCGCCGAGAAGGCCACCAACATGCTGTGTCAGCCCTACACGGGCCGGCTCTCCGATTGGGCGGGCCGGTCGCTGTTCGTGTTCGTCGGCGGCGGCCTCTACGGGCTGGTCGCGCTCGCGGTGCCGTTCACCCCCGCGATCGGCTCGTTCGTCGGCGCGCCCGAGACGTTCCCGGTCGTCGGAACGCTGTCGGCGGCGTTCCTGCCGCTTTTGACCTGTAACGCCCTGCTCGGTGTGGCCGACAGCCTCCGCGAGCCCGCGAGCATGGCGCTGTTCGCCGACGAGGGCACCGAGGACGGCTCGGTCGCCTCCAGCTTCGGCATCCGGGAGCTGGTCTGGCGGCCCGGGAGCGTGCTCGCGCCGATGCTCGGCGGCGCGCTCATGGGCGTCGGGATGCAGTGGGTGTTCTTCGTCGGCGCGGGGGCGGCCTTTAGCGGGATCCTCACGTTCTTCGGCATCCTCGCGCGCGATCACGGCGCTCGGGCGCTCACGCAGTGGTAAAGGCCGACCAAACAGTATTATTGGCCTTATGTGGCATTAATACGTCCTTAGTCATTCAGGGGTAGGCTCTTGTACGGCGTCCCGAATAGCACGCCCGTGACCCACGAGCACTCTACGCACACAGACGACCGCCGAGGCCTCGGTTCGCCCGACGACGCGCGCGCGAACTGCGGGGTCGGCGTCGTCGCGGACCTCCGCGGACGCGACCCGGGCGACGGCGACCACGAGGTCCTCGCCGACGGCCTCGCGCTCCTCGAACGCCTCGAACACCGCGGAACCACCGGCGCCGAGGAGAACACCGGCGACGGCGCCGGCGTGATGCTGGAGACGCCCCACGACTTCTTCGCCGAGGTGGTCCCGGACCTCCCCGCCCGCGGCGAGTACGCCGTCGGTTCGCTGTTCTTACCGACCGACGACGCGGCTCGGCGCGATCTTCGGGAGCGCATCGAGTCGGTGCTCGCCGACGACGGCCTCGACGTGTTCCACTGGCGGGCGGTTCCGACCGACGGCGCCGACCTCGGGGCAACCGCGCTCGACGCCGAGCCCGCGATCTGGCAGTGTTTCGTCCGGCCCGGGGGCGATCTCTCGGCCGACGCGTTCGACCGGCGACTCTACGTCGCCCGCAGGGCCCTGGAGAAGGCCGTCGAGACGCCCGAGGACCTCTACGTCTGCTCGCTCGACCGCGAGACGGTCGTCTACAAGGGACTGCTGAAAGGCGACCAGTTGGCGGGCTACTTCCCGGACCTGACCGACGACCGCGTCGGGACGCGGTTCGTACTGGTCCACGCCAGATTCTCGACCAACACGCTCGGGGCGTGGCACCTCGCCCATCCGTACCGGAACGTCGTCCACAACGGGGAGTTCAACACGATCCGGGGGAACGTCAACTGGATGCGGGCCCGCGAGACCGACCTCGACACCGACCGGTTCGACCCCGACCGCGTGACGCCCGTCGTCACCGACCCCGAGGGAAGCGACACGTCGATGGTCGACGACACCCTCGAACTCCTGTTGCAGGCGGGCCGAGACCTCCCGCACGCGCTCAGACTGCTGGTCCCCGAGGCGTGGCGCAAGGACGACCGGATGGCCGACGACCGCCGGGCGTTCTACGACTACCACGCCTCGCTGGTCGAGCCGTGGGACGGCCCCGCGCTCGTGGCCGGGGCCGACGGCGGCCGGATCGGCGCGGTGCTCGACCGCAACGGGCTCCGGCCCTGCCGGTACGACGTGACCGACGACGACCGGCTCGTGATGGCGAGCGAGGCCGGCGCGCTCGACCTGCCCGAGTCCGAGATCGTCGAGCGCGGCCGGCTCGAACCCGGCCAGCTGTTTCTGGCCGACGTGACCGCGGGCCGGATCGTCCCCGACGAGGAGGTGTTCGACGACCTCACCGAGCAACCGTACGGCGAGTGGGTCGACCGCGAGCAAGTCGAACTCGACGCGCCCGCCGATCCGACGCCCCGCGCCGGAGGGTCGGCGGGCGACGATCCGGCGGCGGCCGACGTCTCGCTCCGGGCCGCGCAGGCGGCCTTCGGCTACACGCGCGACGAGCTCGATCAGTTGCTCGAACCGATGGCGACCACCGGGAAAGACCCCGTCGGGTCGATGGGCGACGACACGTCGCTGTCGGTGCTCTCGGCGTTCGATCGCCCGCTGTTCTCGTACTTCAAACAGCTGTTCGCGCAGGTGTCGAACCCGCCGATCGACTACCTCCGGGAGGACTGTGTCACCAGCCTCGACACCCGGCTCGGCCGCCAGCGAAACCTCCTCGGGGAGACGCCGGCCCACGCCCGCCAGCTCCGGCTCGACTCGCCGGTGTTGACCGACGCCGAGACGGCCGGCCTGCGCGAGTGTGACCTCCCGAGCGAGACCGTCGACATCACCTACGCGCCCGACGTCGACCTCGAAGCCGCGGTCGAGCGCGTCCGGACCGACGCCCGCGAGGCGATCGAGTCGGGCGCCGAACTCGTGGTGCTGTCGGACCGCCGGGTCGGCGAGGACCGGCTCGCGGTGCCGAGCCTCCTCGCGACGGGGGCAGTCCACCACCACCTCGTCCGGAACGGCCTGCGCAACCACGCCGGCCTCGTCGTGGAGTCGGGCGACCCCCGGACGGTCCACCACCTCGCCTGCCTCGTCGGCTACGGCGCTGGCGCGGTCAACCCCTACCTCGCCTACCGGTCGATCGGCGACGTGGTGGCCGGCCCCGAGGGGGCCGACGAGGCCGACGCGGCCGACGCCTACGTCGGGGCCTTAGAGGACGGCCTCCAGAAGACGATGGCGAAGATGGGCATCTCGACGGTCGAGAGCTACCGCGGCGCCCAGATATTCGAGGCGGTCGGGCTCGATTCGGGCTTCGTCGCCGAGTACTTCGAGGGCACCGAGAACCGGACCGAGGGGATCGGGATCCCGGAGATCGAGGCCGACCTCCGCGAGCGCCACGAGGTCGCGTTCGGCGACGATCCCGACGTCGAGCGCCAGGGCGAGTTCGAGCACCGCTCGGGCGGGCGCCACCACCAGTGGAACCCCGAGACGGTCGGGACCCTCCAGCGGGCGGTCCGAGAGGGCGACTACGACACCTACCGGGAGTTCGCGGCCCAGACCAACGACCGGAGCGAGCGACTCCAGACGCTCCGGGGACTGCTCGAGTTCGACGCGCCGGATCGGGAGTCGATCCCGATCGAGGACGTCGAACCGGTCGAAGACATCGTCGAGCGCTTTTCGACCGCCGCGATGAGCCTCGGGTCGCTCTCGCCGGAGGCCCACGAGAACAACGCCGTCGCGATGAACCGGCTCGGCGGAAAGGCAAACACCGGCGAGGGCGGCGAGCCCCCCGAGCGGTTCGGCACCGAGCGGGAGTGTTCGGTCAAGCAGGTCGCGTCGGGCCGGTTCGGCGTGACCAGCGCGTACCTGGAGAGCGCCGACGAGCTCCAGATCAAGATGGCTCAGGGCTCGAAGCCCGGCGAAGGCGGTCACCTGCCGGGCGGCAAGGTCGACGAGACGATCGCCGGCGTCCGGTACGCCACGCCCGGCGTCGGGCTCATCTCGCCGCCGCCCCAGCACGACATCTACTCGATCGAGGACCTGAAACAGCTCGTCCACGACCTGAAGGTCGCGAACGAGGACGCCGACATCAACGTCAAGCTGGTCTCTGAGGCCGGTATCGGCACCATCGCGGCCGGCGTCGCGAAGGCCAACGCCGACGTGGTCCACATCTCGGGCCACTCGGGCGGCACCGGCGCGAGCCCCCGCACCTCGATCAAGCACGCCGGCCTGCCGTGGGAACTCGGGCTCGCGGAGGCGAACCAACTGCTCCGGGAGACCGGCCTGCGCTCGCGCATCCGGGTGAGCGTCGACGGCGGGCTCAAGACCGGCCGGGACGTGGCGGTCGCGGCGCTTCTGGGCGCCGAGGAGTACGTCTTCGGCACCGCGAGCCTCGTCACGTCGGGGTGCGTGATGGCCCGCCAGTGCCACGAGAACACCTGTCCGGTCGGGGTGGCGACCCAGCGTGAGGACCTCCGGGCACGGTTCCCCGGCGAGCCGGACCACGTCATCAACTACATGACGTTCATCGCCCGGGAGCTCAGGGCGGTCATGGCCGACCTCGGCTTCGAGACCGTCGAGGAGATGGTCGGCCGGGTCGACTGTCTCGACCAGCGGTCGGTCGACCACCCGAAGGCCCGCGGCCTCGACCTCTCGGCGGTGCTCGCCGAGCCGGCCGACCCCGGGCCGACCGACCCTCGACGCACCAAGACCCGCCCGCAGACCCACGAAATCGACGACCACCTCGACCGGGACCTGCTCGCGGCCGCCGGGAACGCGATCGAGCGGGGCGACCCGGTCGAGGTCGAGGCCTCGGTCACCAACGAGGACCGGGCGGTCGGCGCGATGCTGTCGGGTCGGGTCTCCGAGCGCCACGGCGAGGGTGGGCTCCCGGACGGCACGATCGCGTGCTCGCTCCGGGGGACCGCCGGCCAGAGCTTCGGCGCGTTCCTCCAGTCCGGGGTCGATCTCAGCCTCGTCGGCGCGGCCAACGACTACCTCGGCAAGGGGCTGTCGGGCGGTCGGATCGCGGTCACCACGCCCGCCGACGCCGGCTACGACCCCGCCGAGAACGTCGTCGTCGGCAACGTCGCTCTCTACGGCGCGACCGGCGGCGAGGTGTACGTCAACGGCGTCGCCGGCGAGCGGTTCGGCGTGCGCAACTCCGGCGCGAAGGCGGTCGTCGAGGGCGTCGGCGACCACGGCTGTGAGTACATGACCGGCGGCGTCGTCGCGGTGCTCGGCGAGACCGGCAAGAACTTCGCGGCGGGGATGAGCGGCGGGGTCGCCTACGTGTACGACGACGACGGCGCGTTCGCCGAGAGGGCCAACACGGGGATGGTCTCGCTCGACGAGTCGCTGTCGGCCCGCGACGAGGCGGTGTTGGGCCGCCTCCTCGAAAACCACGTCGCCTACACGGACAGCGATCGGGCGGCGGCGGTGCTCGCCGACTGGGACCGGGCGGTCTCGCGGTTCGTGAAAGTGATGCCCGAAGCCTACGAGCGGGCCGTCTCCGAGGAGGGCCGCGAGGACGTTCGGAACGCGCTCCCGCCCCGGGCCGACGACCGGGAGGGCGCGAGCCTCGTCGCCGGCGGGGCGGACTGAGAGTCGCCGCAAGCGGCCCGTCCGGACGACCGCCCGGGAAACTGCACCGCGCCGTTCGAAGTCGGCGAGAAAGAGCGACCTACAGGTAGGCGGCGTCCCACCGCGCGGGCTTTTTCTGGTTGCCACAGTCGTTGCACTTCAGCCGCTCCATCGAGTCCATCGCGTTGTCGAAACTCTCGCAGTTCGAGCAGAACCACCCGAACAGGTCCTGGGCGTCCTCGTCGCTGTACGCCGCGTAGAAGGGAGCCTTCGACCCCCGGTCGCTCTCGGCCCAGTTGACGTAGAGGGTCCGCCCGTCGTACTCCCGGGACTCGAACTTGGCCCGGCCCTCGTGGCCGTAGACGTTCTCGACGTAGGTCTCGCCGCCGATCTCGGTCTCGCGGCTGTTCACCGTCTCGAAGCCGTTTGCCTCGTAGAACGAACACCCCTGCTCGTTGTCCGCGAGGACGGCCGCGGAGATCTGCTCGGCGCCCCGCTCGGAGAGGGCGGCCTGCGTCTGTTTCAGCAGAGTGGTCCCGACGCCTTTGTCGCGGTTTCCGGGGTCGACGTGGAGCCAGAGGATGGTCGCGGTACCGTCCTCGGGCAACACGAGGCTCTGGGAGAAGCCGACCACCTCGTCGCCGGCGACCGCGAGGAGGTAACACATCCCCTCCTCGTCGAGTTCGGCCCCTAGCGCGTCGTCGTCGTACCACCGTTCGACCGCCTGTTCGACCGTCTCCTCGCCGAGTACGTCGTCGTAGGAGGCGTGAAGCGACTGCAACGCGACCTCGCGGATGCCCGCGACGTCGCTCGACTCCGCCTCGCGGATCTCGATGCCGTCCGAGTCGGCCTCTCTCTGTCCCATACCACCAACGTACGACGGTGTTCACAATAAGTGTTGTACCCGTCCGAAACAAACGCATAATCGTTCGCGGACGCGACTCCGATCAGCGAAAAACTGCACGAACGTCATCGGCGCTCCCGGTCGTCCGGGGCGTCCGCGACGACGGCCGTTCGACGCGTCCGGTAGGATTTTTGGGCGGGCGGGTCATCGTGGCGTATGGACACCGCACTCGTCATCGGCGGCACGCGGTTCGTCGGCCGCCATCTGGTCGAGCAACTGCGCGAGCACGACTACGACGTGACCATCTTCAACCGCGGAAACCACGACAACCCCTTCGCCGACGCGGCCGACGTCGACCGCGTTGAGGGCGACCGGACCAACGACTCCGCGCTCGAACTCGCGGCCGAGCGGGTCGACCCCGACGCCGTCTTCGACTGCGTCGCCTACAAGCCCCGCGAGGTCCGGGCCGCGACCGAGATATTCGCCGACGTCGACGCCTACGTCTACGTCTCCAGCGGCGACGCCTACGCCAGCGAGGAGATCCCCAAGCGCGAGGGCGAGACGGCGCTCCGGCCCTGCACGGCCGAGCAGGCGACCGACGACTCGGGCGACACCTACGGCAACCGGAAGGCCGAGGGCGACCGCGCGATCGCGGCCGCCGCCGACCGCGGGGTGAACGCCTACAGCGTCCGGCCCTGCATCGTCTACGGCCCCTACGACTACACCGAGCGCCTCGACTACTGGATCGATCGGGTGGCGAACTACGACCGCGTGGTGGTGCCCGGCGACGGCGACAACGTCTGGCATCGTGCGTACGCCCCGGACGTGGCGAGCGCGCTCCGGATCGTCGCCGAGGAGGGGACGCCCGGCGAGGCGTACAACGTCGGCGACCGGCGCGCCGTGACGATCGACGAGATGGTCGAACTGATCGCCGACGCGCTCTCCACCGACGTGGAGGTCGTCCACGCCGGCGACCGCGAACTGGCGGCCGCCGATCTCTCGGCCGAGGACTTCGTGCTCTATCGGGAGTACCCCCACCTCCTCGACACCGCCAAGCTCGCCGATCTCGGGTGGGAGTCGACGCCGCTCGACGAGGCGATGGCTCGAACGGTCGAAGAACACCTCGACAGCGACCGCGACGGCGCCGAGTGGGATCCGGGCCGGGAGGCCGAACGGCGAGTCCTCGGCGTGCTCGATACGCTCTGAGCGATCGAGAAGACGTTAACCCCGCCGTTCGACCGTTCGAAGGCCCGTGCTACCCGTTTCAGGTGGCTGATAACAATCACCCCCGAGAGCGACTGGTAGCTCATGGCACGCACGCGTCGCAACCGAGCCGGGTCCGGGGGTCGGCGATGATCCGCCACGCGCTCCGGGCGACGGTCCGGGCGTTCGGCGTCGTCGCCACGACCGCCGTCGAGGTCACCGCGCTGTCGGTGTGGCTCGGGCTCGTCGCCGACGCGTCCCCGCTGTCGATTCCGGCGGCCGTCGGCGTCGCCGCGCTCGGCGCCGGCCTGCTCGTGGCGGGGCTGGGCGCCCACGTCACCGTCAAGGGGTGGCGCCGCGAGGTGCCGGCCCCGCCCGTGGTGGCGCTCGCGCTCGCCGAGACGGCCCTGTGGGTCGGGTGGTTCGGCGCCGTCCGGCGAGTCGGCGACCCCGTCGGGGTCGCGTTGGTCGGGGTCGCGCTCGCGGTCGGACTCGCGCCGCGTCACGCGATCGCGGACAACCTCCTCCGGAGTCGCCGGCCGCTCTCGACGCTGGTCGGGCGGGTGCCGGCGGGCCTCGCGCTGGTCGAGGCCGCGGGCGCGACCGTCTGGGTGCTCGTCGTCACCGGGTGGGTCGTCGTCCCGGAGTGGGTCGTCACCGTCCCGACGGCGGGGTTCTCGGCCGGCGCCGTCGTGGGCGGGGGCGTGCTCGCCGGCGCGCTGTTCGTCCGGCACGCGCTCGCGGTGCGGTACGCGCTCCGGGCGAACCGCGACGTCGGGACCGCGGGCTGGCAGTCGTCGTGGGGGACGCCGCCGGAGTGAGTCGGTCGGCGAGCCGACCGCGCCTCCGCGGGCGCCGGACCGACCCCGCCGGAGAGGGCAAACTGTTTCACCCGCCGCGAGAGAACCGTAGGTATGTTCGACAAGTCGACGTGGATTCGGCTCCCGCGCAACGTGGTAGTCGGCCACGGCGTGCTCGACCAGACGGTCGAGGCGGTCTCGGAGCTCCACCTCCGGGGCCGGCCGCTGGTCGTCACCAGCCCGACGCCCCGCCGGGTCGCGGCCGACCGGGTCGCCGAGGAGTTCGCGGCGGCCGGCGACGACCCCGAGACCGTCGTGGTCGAGGACGCCAGCTTCGACGCGGTCCAGCGAGTGATCGAGGTCGCTCGCGAGGCCGACGTCGGCTACCTCGTCGGCGTCGGCGGCGGCAAGGCCATCGACATCGCCAAGATGGCGAGCCACGACCTCGAAACCGGCTTCGTCTCGGTGCCGACCGCCGCGAGCCACGACGGCATCGTCTCGGGCCGGGGTTCGGTTCCGGAGGGCGACACCCGCCACAGCGTCGCGGCCGCGCCGCCGCTGGCGGTCGTGGCCGACACCGAGATCCTGGCCGACGCGCCGTGGCGGCTCACCACCGCCGGCTGTGCCGACATCATCAGCAACTACACCGCGGTCAAAGACTGGCGGCTCGCCAACCGGCTCCAGGGCGTCGAGTACTCTCACTACGCCGCCGCGCTCGCCGAGATGACCGCCGAGATGCTGGTGGGCAACGCCGACACCATCAAGGAGGGCTTAGAGGAGTCGGCGTGGGCCGTCGTGAAGGCGCTCGTCTCCTCGGGGGTCGCGATGTCGATCGCCGACTCCTCGCGACCCGCCAGCGGCGCCGAGCACCTCTTTTCCCACCAGCTCGATCGCATGGTGCCCGACGCCGCGCTCCACGGCCATCAGGTCGGGGTCGGCACCATCGTCGCCGAGTACCTCCACGGCGGCGACTGGCGCGGGGTCCGGGAGGCGCTCGCGACCATCGGCGCGCCCACCACCGCCGCGGAGTTGAGCATCGACGACGCGACCGTGGTGGCGGCGCTCACCTCGGCCCACGAGATCCGGGACCGCTACACCATCCTCGGCAACGGGATGAGCGAGGCCGCCGCGGTCGAGGCCGCCGAGACCACGGGCGTCATCTAACGCTCGTCGTCGGCGATCCCGAGGAACGCCAGCGCGCCGCCAAGCAACGCGAGGTTCTTGACGAAGTGGGCCTGCTGTTGGTCGCGCTCTGCCTCGTCGTCGATCGTCCAGAAGTCGTGCATCAGCGGCGTGGTCGCCGCGAGGAACGTCGCGACCGCGCCGGCCGCCAGCCGCGGGAGCTTCCAGACCGCGAGCCCGGCGCCGCCGAACACCAGCGCGCCGCTGATCGCGGGCACCGCGGCCTCGGGCCGGGGCGCCCCCTCGCTGTCGGCGTACGCGATCATCCCGTCGAGGTCCCGGAAGTTGTCGAGCGCGGTGAGCGCGAGCGCCCCGCCGAACAGCAGGCGGGCCAGCCTGAACGCCGTCGATTTCGTCGGTCGTTCGGTCGCCGCGTCGTCGCTGTCTCGCTCGGTGGTTTTCAGTGACATCGGCGACGATACGCCGGTGGTCGACTTACGTCTGTTCGCCGCCTTTCGGCGCCGACGGGGCCGGGTCGGGTCGGCGGTTCGGGGTGGCGGTCGCTTCCGGAGCGATCAGTCGGCCCGCCATCGGTCGGTTAGCCGAAGCATATCTCCGAGCCACCGGCGTGGCGTTTCGGGTCTCCGGACGTAGGTGCCGCCTACCTCCTCTCGCGAAGGCGATGATTTCGCGCCTCGGATAATTGTAAGAATTGAGAACATATATTAAGATTGCCACGAGTGCTACGTGTGCGACCGGCCCCGCCTCGCCCGCCCTCCGTGACCACGATGAACACGGAACTCCTCGAACGAACCCAGTCTCAGGACGCGACCGACGAAGACAGCGATCGCGACCGCGACCGCGAGCTCTCCCGGGAGGTGGTCTTCGAGATGCTGAGCAACCAACGCCGCAGGTACGTCGTCGATTATCTCCTCGCACGCGAGGGCCTCGCGGAGTTGCGCGACCTCTCCCGGACGGTGGCGGCGCGGGAGAACGACAAGCGACCCGAGGCGGTGACCGCCGAGGAGCGCCGGCGGGCCTACAACGCGCTCCAGCAGGTCCACCTCCCGAAGATGAACGACGCCGGACTCGTCGAGTACGACGCCGACCGGAGCACGCTCGCCGCGACCGACGACCTCGAAGAGCTACAGGTGTATCTCGAAGTCGTCCCCGGCAACGAGATCCCGTGGAGCCAGTACTACGTTCTGCTGGGACTGCTCTGTGGGTCCGTGACGATCGCGGCGTGGGCCGGGACCCCGCCGTTCGGGAACCTGCCCGGCCTCGCCATCGCGGCCGGGGCGTCGCTGCTGGTGACGGTGTCGGGAGTCGCCCACGTCTATCACAACCGCGAGATGCGCCTCGGCGGGGGCGATCGGCCCCCGAGCGCGTGACCGGCGCGACCGGGCGGTGTCGCTCGCCTCTCAGACGTGCTCGTCGAGGAACTCCGCGACGGTGGTGTAGGCCTCGATCCGGTTCTGGAGTTTCGTAAAGCCGTGGCCCTCGTCGTCGAAGATCAGCTTCTCGACCGGGACGCTCTGATCGGCGGCCTCGGCCGCGATCTGTTCGGCCTCCTCGACCGGGACTCGGGGGTCGTTCGCGCCGTGGAGGACAAGCAGGGGCGCCTCGATGCGTTCGATGTTGTTGATCGGGCTGATCGACTCCAGCAGGTCGCGGTCCTCGTCGAGCGAGCCGTACTCGGCCTCCCGGTGTTCGCGGCGCCAGTCGCCGGTGTTCTCGAGGAAGGTGACGAAGTTCGCGATGCCGACGATGTCGACGCCCGCGGCCCACAGCTCCGGATACTCCGTGAGCGCCGCCAGCACCATGAAGCCGCCGTACGACCCGCCCATGGCGACGATCCGATCGGCGTCGATCTCCGGGCGGTTCCGGAGCCACTCGACGCCGGCCTCGACGTCCGCCACCGAGTCCATCCGCTTTTCGACGTCGTCGAGGTGGGTGTAGGTCGCGCCGTAGCCCGACGACCCCCGGACGTTGGGCTCGAAGTACGCGTACCCGCGGTTCAGGAAGTACTGCTTGACGGGGTGGAAGCTCGGGCGGCGCTGGCTCTCGGGGCCGCCGTGGATGTCGACGACGACCGGGATCTCGCCCGCCTCGGCGTCGCGGTCCGCGCCGTCGGGCACCGAGAAGAACGCCGGGATCTCCCTGTCGTCGAACGTCTCGTAGCGCACGAGTCGGGGGTCGACGAACGACTCTTTCGGGAGTCCCGCCGCGGCGGCGTCGGTCCAGCGTTCGGTGTCGCCGGTCTCGACGTCGACGACGTGGACGTTCGCGTTCTCGGCGCTCCCCGTGACGGCGACCGCGAACCGGTCGGCGTCGCCGTCGAACGCCACGCCGTAGTGGATTCCGCCGGGGAGGTCTGGCGCGGGGAACTCTCGGAACGACGTCTCGGCGGTGAGTTCGCCGACGGTCAGGTCGGTGTAGCCGTCGACGTTGCGGCCGTAGACGAACCGGCCGGTGTCGTCGTCGAGCGCGAACCGCTCGACGTTCCAGTCCCCGCCGTCCGCGACGAGGTCGAGGGCGCCGGTCTCGACGTCGAGGCGCGCGAGGTAGGTCGTGTCGGCGTCCCGGTCGGTCACCAGATAGAGCGCGTCCCCGTCGGGGCCCCACTCGACCTGCTGGTACCGGACGTCGCCGTCGTGGGGCGTGAGGTGATCGAGGTCGCCGGTGTCCAGATCGAGGACGTACACGTCGTAGTCGAAACTTGAGTGCATCTCGACCACCGCGAGCGCGTCGTCGTCGGGCCTCCACCCCGCGACCGAGAGCCAGCCGTCGCCCTCGTGGACGCGCTCGGCGTCGTCGCCGACCTCGTCGCGGCCCTGAACGTAGATGTCGAACGCCGACTCGTCGCGGCGGTTCGACGCGAACGCGAACTCCGAGCCGTCGGCGTTCCACCCGCCCCAGTAGTGGATCGCCTCGGGGGTGTCGGTCAGCGGCGTCACCGTCTCCGCGTCGCCGTCGAGCCGGAACAGCTGGGTGCGTTCGTCCCCGCCCTCGTCCATCCCGAAGACCAGTTCGTCGCGCTCGGGCGACCACGACGCGAAGCTGACCCGCTCGTCCTCGAAGGTGAGCTGGCGGGGCCACCCGGTCGGCTCGTCGAGTCCCCACACCTGCGGGACGCCCGTGGTGTCCATCAGCACAGAGAGGCGCTCGCCGTCGGGCCCGAAGGAGGGGCCCGATGCGGTCCGCACGTTGAGATACCGCTCGAAATCGTAGGTCGGCATGAGACACCGTATCGAGCCGACGGACAAAGCGCTTTGGACTCCGGCATCGGCGCGTCCGTCCGGGCGGTCCCCCCGAGTAGACTCGGCTTATACTCGCCGCGAACGGGTAACTACGGATGGAACTCGGGTAAGCCGAGATTCCGGCCCGTGACACCCTTACGCACGCTCCCGGCACGGGTCGACCCGGTCCGGCCCCGGCCGACGCGACGCCGACCGGAAACCGGTGGAGAACGCCGAGTTTCTACCGACGCGAGCCGACGCAATTTGATGTTACGTTTTTGAACAGTCTCGGGGAGTCCTAAACGGTCGAATCGGTTTATGAGGTCTTCTAACTTCCGTTTCTGCCGAGATTCGTATGGACTCTGGAACTACGCGCCGCGCTCGAAGCGACGCTCGTCTGTCCGGCACGGACGCCGACGGGGCCTCTCCCTCCCGGGACGAGGTGTTCGACGCCGTCAAGAACCTCCGGCGGCGATACGTCGTCTACTACCTCCAGCGATACGGGAGCCCGGTCGAACTCGGCGAACTGGCCGAACAGGTCGCGGCGTGGGAGAACGACACCACCGTCGGCGACGTGTCGCCAAGCGAGCGCAAGTCGGTGTACAGCGCGCTCCACCAGACTCACCTCCCGAAGCTTCAGGCGGCCGGCGTGGTCCACTACGACGCCGACCGGAGTCTCGTGACCACCCCCGACCACGCGGCCCGCCTCGACCTCCAGCTCGCGAGCGACCCGCACACGTCGGTGCCGTGGCACCGGGTCTATCTCTCGCTCGCGGTGCTGAGCCTGCTGGTGTTGGCCTCCGTCTGGCAGGGGGTGGCGCCGTTCGCGATGGTGTCGGCCGTCGAGGTCGCGCTGTTCGTCACCGCCGGGTTCGGTGCGATCGCCATCGGCCACACCTACGACCTGCGGCGCTGGCGCCGACGCGCCGACGGCGCCGCGCCGGACTTCATCCTCGAACTCGACGACTGACTGTCCCGAAGGGTTGGGTTTTTAATCGGGCGCTTCGTGGCGCTTCGTATGCGCGTCGCGTTCGTCTCGGAGACGACGGCCCACCACCGGGAGACCGGGGCGACTCGGCGGACCCGACGCACCGCCGAGGCGCTGGTCGAGCGCGGCCACGACGCGGTCGTCTGCTGTGCGAAGTGGTGGGACGGCGACCACGAGACCTTCGAACAGCGCGGCGTGACCTATCGCGCTGTCACCGACCGCCCCGCCCGCGACGCCCGACGATTCGCCGTCTCGCTCCCGGCCGCGCTCCGGGCGGCCGACCCCGACGTGATTCAGGTGTCGCCCGCCAGCCCCGGCCACGTCCTCGCGGCGAAGGCCGCGGGCGTCGCCGTCCGCGCGCCAGTGGTGGTCGACTGGTACGACTCGCCCGACCCCGGCGACAGCGAGGACCCGCTGTGGCGGCTCGCGGCCCGGCTCCCCGAACTCGTGTTGGCGCCGTCCGAGACGGTCCGGACGCGGATCCGCGAGTTGGGCGCCGACGGCGAGGCCGTCCGGGTGGTTCCGAACGCGATCGACCTCGACGAGATCCGGGCGGCCGAGCCCCGCGAAGTCGCCGACGTGGTCTACTCCCGACGGCTCGACGAGGACGCCAACCTGGAGAGCCTCCTGCTCGCGCTCGCGGAGCTCCGGGACCGAGACTGGTCGGCGGTCGTGATCGGCGACGGGCCCGAACGGGACGTCTACGAGCGACAGGTCCGGGACCTCCGGATCGAAGACCGGGTGTCGTTCGCGGGCGACCAGCCGCTCGAAAACCGGCTCGCGGCGTTCAAGGGCGCCCACGTCTACGCACAGACCGCCCGCCGGGAGTCGTTCCCGACCGACCTGCTCCGGGCGCTGGCTTGCGGCTGTGCGGGCGTCGTCGAGTACCACGTCGATTCGAGCGCCCACGAGCTCGTCGAGCAGGAAGACCGGGCGTTCCGGACGACCAGCGAGCAAGAGCTCACCGACGCGCTGGTCGCGGCCGCCGAGATGGAGCCGATGACCTACAACGAGAACTTCACCGAGTTCGACGAGAGCGCGGTCCTCGACAAGTACCTCGCCGCCTACGACGAGGCCGGCGAGCGGCTGAGCTGGGTCGAGCCCGCCGCGGTGGCCGGCGGCGTGCTGGTGGTCCTCGCGCTGGTCGCGCTCCTGATCGTCGCGCTGTGAGCCGACTGTCGGCCCGTCAGCTTCGGATTCGCTCCCAGCCCCGAAACGTCAACAGGAGTCCCGCCAGTCGCGAGCCGAGCGTCACCGTCGAGTCGGTCCGTCGCTTCCAGTCGGCGTCGCTACAGAAATCGCCGCCCGACGCGACGCAGTGGGTTCTCTCGCCGCCGTACTCCTTGTGGCCCGTTCGGTGCACGAAGTAGTACCCGCCGTCGAACTGGAGTAACTGATTCGTCCGGGCCAACAGCCGATAGGTCACGATCCGTCCCGACTCGACGGCCCTCCGTTCGCGGGGCCGGAGATCGCTCGTCGCCACCATTCGAAGCGGATCGGAGTCGGTCACCGGTTCGAGCGCCAACTGCGCCTCGCCGGCGCGGTCGACGGTCGTCGGGCGGAAGAATCGGTCGCCGAGGGCGACGAGCCTGAACTCCGCGTGGAAGTCGACGCCCGCGCTGGCGCCTCCGGGGACGGGTCCGTTCCGCTGGACGGCGCCAAACACACCGCACGTCCACCGATTCCAGTGGGCCTCGCAGGCGATTTCGTCGTCCACCGGGAGCGGTTCCTTTTCGGCGCCGTCGTCCACGCCGCGGAGTTCCAGCCCCGTTCCGCTCTCGTACTCGACCGAGACCGCGCTGTACTCGTACACCGCATCCGAGCCGAGGTGGACGCCGGGGACCAGCGGATTGAGGAGGAGCGCGAGTCCGGCGGCGAGGACGGCCACCGACACCCATTCGGACTCCATGCGTCTCCGTCAGGAGACCACGACTACCCTCAAGAAAGTGTGGGACCGTTTACTCCTCGAACCGTTCGGGGTCGTCGGCCGCCGCGACCGCCCGCACCGCCGCGACGTTCTCCTCGACGTCGTGGACCCGGACGATGTCGGCGCCGCGCTCGGCCGCGATCGCGGTCCCGGCCACCGTCGCCGCGGTCTTGTCCTCGCCCGCGTCGACGAGGTCGAACATCGACTTGTGCGAGTGGCCGATCAGCACCGGACACTCCAGGGCGTGAAACTCGTCGGTCCGCCCGAGGAGTTCGAAGCTCTCGGCGGCGGCCTTCCCGAAGCCCAGTCCGGGGTCGACGACGATCTGCTCGCGGTCGAGCCCCGCCTTCTCGGCGAGCAGGACGCGCTCTTCGAGTTCGTCGATCACGTCTTCGACCACGTCGTCGTAGTCGACGTCACGGCCGGGAACCACCGGCGCGTCGATGCTGTGCATCACGATCAGCGCCGCGTCGTGGTCCGCCGCCACGAACCGCATCTCGGGGTCTTCGAGCCCGGAGACGTCGTTCAGGATGTCGGCGCCGGCCTCGAGGGCGGCCTCGGCGACCGCCGCCTTCCGGGTGTCGATCGAGATCGCGGCGTCGAGGTCGGCGATGCGCTCGATCACGGGCACCACGCGGTCGATCTCGGTCTCGACCGGGACCTCGTCGGCGCCCGGTCGAGTCGACTCTCCGCCCACGTCGACGATGTCGACGCCCGCCGCGACCATCTCCTCGGCGCGGGCGACCGCGTCCTCGACCCGGTCGTACTCGCCGCCGTCGTGGAAGCTGTCGGGCGTGACGTTCAGGACGCCCATCACGGCGGTGCCGTCCGCCCACGGGTAGTCCGGATCGTCGGACTCGGTCTGGATGTCGAGCGCCGCCCGGAGGTCGTCGGCGAACACCGACAGGCCGTACGGCTGGCCGTCGAGCTTCCCGGCGAGTCGCTTGAACTGCGCGAGCGTCCCCATCAACACGACGTCGACGTTCTGGTCGCTCTGTTCGTTGAGCCCCGAGATGGCACACTCCCCGCCGAGGCTCAGCATCTCCTCTTTGAGGTAGCGGGCCTGTCGCTCCTGCACCCGGGTCTTGAGCACGCGGTGGACCGCTTTCCCGCGCATCCGCCAGACGCCGGGGTCGGTGACGTGGGCGTCTTCGAGGGTCTCGCGGGCGTCGTCGATGTCCCGGACGTGCTTGGGGATCTCGGCGCGGGTCCACCGCGAGCGGGCCTCCGCGACCGCGAACAGCGAGCCGGCGACCAGCACCATGTCGTCGTCGCCGGCCGCCGACAGCGCGTTCTCCAGCGCGCCCTCGACCGCGCTCCGGGTCAGGACCTCGCCGGCGCCCGCCGCCTCGAACACCCGACCGACGACCGCCTCCTCTTCGGCCCGGTCGAGGTTGGGCCGGCACGCGACCGCCCGGTCGGGCGTCGGGAGCGCCTCGGCCATCGCCCGGAGGTCCTTGTCGTGCATCGCGCCGAACACGAGGTGCAGATCGTCGTACTCGCCGTCGAACTCCGCGACGGTGTCGGCCAGCGCCTCGCAGGCCCCGGGGTTGTGCGCGCCGTCGAGCACCACGATCGGGTCCCGACCCATCACCTCGAACCGGCCGGGCCAGTCGGCCTTCCGGAGCCCGCGGGCCAGCTCGGTCTCGGTCACGTCTCCGACCTGTCTGGCGAGCGCGGCGGCGACGCCCGCGTTCCGGGCCTGATACTCGCCCAACAGCGGGATCGGGGTCTCGACCGACCAGTCCGGGCCGGCGAGCGCGACCTCCGCCTCGGTGTGGTTGGTCCGGCCCTCGTAGCTTGCCCGCACGTCGGCCTCGGCGTCGGGCCCGACCCGGACCACGTCGCCGGCCTGCATCCGGACCGCGTCGAAGGCCTCGCCGTCGGTGGCGGTCACCAGCGGCGCGTCGGCGGGCGCGACGTGGGCCTTGTCGTGGGCGATCTCCTCGATAGTCTCGCCGATGATGCCCGTGTGTTCGAGGGTGACGCTCGTGACCGCGCTCGCGACGGGGTCGACGACGCTGGTGGCGTCGTATTTCCCGCCGATCCCGACCTCCAGCACCGCGACGTCGACGTCCTCGCGTCCGAAGTGCCACAGCGCCAGCCCGGTCAGCACCTCGAAGAACGTCGGCGCGTCGCCGTCGGCCGCCCGGTCCTCGACGTACTCTCTGATCGACTCGACGTACGTCTCGACCGCCGCCTTCCGGACCTTTCGGCCGTTCACCCGGACGCGCTCGCGCACGTCGTCGAAGTGCGGGGAGGTGTACAGCCCCACGTCGAGGCCCGCCTCCCGGAGGACGCGCTCGGTCATCCGGGCGGTCGAGCCCTTCCCGTTCGACCCCGCGACCTGCACGTAGTCGACGCCCTCGTGGGGGTCCCCGAGGTGCGAGAGGAGGTCGGCCGTCGACTCCGTCCCCGGCTTGGGACGGAAGCGACGCACGTCGAACAGGAAGTTCGCCGCCTCGTGGTAGTTCATACCTGCGTGGACTCACGCCGTTCGCTTAGGCGTGTCGGAACTCGACCTACGACCGTTTCCAGCGGGCGGCCCGCGAGCGCGCCGCCCGTGCAAAACGTCGATGAAAACCACCGGGAGAGCGAAGCTCTCCCGAGCCTGCGTTCGCTCCGCTCACGCAGACGCGGCGCTCGCTCCGACGTTCGCTTCGCTCACTCCGGTCGTCGCTTGGTCCGCTCGCTCCTCGTGGTCCGAGACAGCGACGCTCTCTTCTCATCGCGAAAGGCGATGGCGTTCGACGACTTCGCTCGTCGCTCGCGGGACGACGACTCGATGCGAACCCGGAACGGCGCTCGGGCTACCGCTCGAACTCCCGTTCGAGTTCGCGGAGCTCGCGGTCGATTCGATCCTCGCTCATCGTCTCGTCTTCCAGCAGTTCCCGGAGCCGGCGCTCGTATTCGAGTTCGGTGATCTCGCCGTCGACGTACTCGCGTTTGAGCGCCTCGATCCGGTCCTCGGTGGTGGGCTCGAACCGGTCGGCGAGCCCGTACTCGCGGGCGTCCCCGGAGACGCGCTCGACCCCGCGGGCCACCCGGGCGAGTCGCTCGTCACGGGGGAGCGACGCCCGTCGGACGGCCGCGACCGAAGTCCCGATCAACAACAGGAACGAGAGCACGCCGACGAACCCGGCCGCGAGGAGGTACGGCGCGGCGGCGTCGAGCGCGACGAACACCAGCGGCGCGGTGCCGGTCGCTCCCGCGAGCGCCGAGGCGACCGCCAGCAGGCCGAACGCCGCGAGGCCGGCGATCGCGAACAGCGAGAGGGCAAAGGCCCCGAGGAGGAGCGAGACCCGTCGATCCATAGCCATCACCGTCGTTTGGGGCGGCGCGTACTTGAGTCCGTTCGTGCGATCGCCGCCCGCCGCCCGGAAGCCGTCGAGACTCCGTCGGCCGCGAGTCGATCGATCCCGTTCGCGAGGCGTCGAGCGCCCCGACCGGGACCGTCGCGTGACCGGTCACAGCGGGGCGGTTCAGTCGTGTCTGAAACACCGCGTCCCGGTGAACACCATCGCCATGTCGCGTTCGTTCGCGGCCTCGATCACGTCGTCGTCGTTGACCGACCCGCCCGGCTGGATCACGGCCTCGATGCCCGCCTCGGCGGCGGCCTCGATGGCGTCCGGGAACGGGAAGAAGGCGTCGCTCGCCATCACCGCGCCCTCGGCGGACTTGCCCTCGGCGTCGCTGTCGGCCTTCATCTTCGCGATCTCGACGGCGTCGACGCGGCTGACCTGTCCCGCGCCCACGCCGACCGTCTCGGTGCCGTCGGCGAACACGATCGCGTTGGACTTGACGTGCTTGATGGTCTGCCACGCGAACAGCAGGCTCTCGTACTGGTCGTCGGTCGGCTCGCGGTCGGTGACGACGTCGAGGTCGTCCCGGGTCGGCGCCTGCAGGTCGCGCTCCTGGACGAGTCGACCCCCGACGAGGTCCTTCTCGGTGGTCGGCTCGGTGACGTCGCCCAGTTCGCCGTCGGTCCCGCCCGCGCCGCTCGCGGAGACGTCGAGCACTCGGAGGTTGTCCTTCTCGAAGAGGACCGCTCGGGCGTCGTCGTCGTACCCGGGCGCGACCACGACCTCCTTGAACGAGTCGACGACCAGCTCGGCGGTGGCCCGATCGCAGGTGCGGTTCAGCGCGACGATGCCGCCGAACGCGCTCTTGGGGTCGGTCGCGAGCGCGCAGTCGTAGGCGTCGGCGAGCGTCTCGGCGGTGGCACACCCCGCGGGGTTGGTGTGTTTGATGACCGCGGCGGCCGGCCGGTCGAACTCCTTGACGAGGTTCAGGGCGGCGTCGGCGTCGTTGTAGTTGTTGTACCCCATGCCCTTGGCGCCCTCGTTGCGCTGGGGGGCGTCGACGACGCTGGCCTCCTCGCAGGTCGCGTCGGCGTACAGCGCGGCGTCCTGATGGGGATTCTCGCCGTATCGCAACTCGGCCGCGCGGTCGGCGGTTTCGACTCGCCGGGCGGGGAACTGCCCGCCGGCGTCGCCCTCGACTCGGACCTCGCCCGCCGCCTCGTCGACGGTCGCGCGACCCTCGGCGAACCACTTCACGGCGCGCGGGTAGGCCTTGAACTCGCCCTCGGAGAGGACCCGGTCTTTGAGCGACTCGCGGTCGTCGCCGTCGTAGATCGGAACCGGCTCCTGGGTCACGATCGGACCGGCGTCGACCTCGGACTCGACGACGTTCCCCTCGTCGTCGGTCGCGTCGGTGACGACGTGGACGGTACACCCCGTCACGGAGACCCCGGCGTCGAGCGCGTCGCCCCACGCGTCGGTCCCGGGGAACGACGGGAGCAGCGAGGGGTGGACGTTCAGCGTCGTCGGCGCCGCATCGAGGAAGGTGTCCGAGAGGATGCGCATGTAGCCGTCGAGACAGATCAGGTCCGCGCCGTGGCCGTCGAGCGCGTCGAGGACGCGGCGCTCGTGGTCCCGGCGCGACTCGTCGTCGCGGGGTTCCACGACCTCGGTCGGGATGTCGCGCTCGTCGGCGTCGGCCAGCACGGGCGCGTCCGCGTCGGTGGTCACCACGACGCCGATCTCGGCCCCGCCGGGCGCGAGGTCGTCGAGTCGGAGGAGGTTGCGACCGCGATTCCCGGCCAGTCCCGCGATTCGTGTCATACCCGAACGAGCGCCCGCCGCGGCAAAAGAATTTGCGGTTGCGAACCGACTAATATACATTAACGTGTATATCAATGGCCCATTTGTCGCCTTCCATCCCGACTACTGTGCACGAGCGTGCGTTCTGCGACCGATACGCTTTTTGCCCGCGCACGGCCACTCACTGTCATGAACTCCCTGTACGCCGTTTCGCCGCTCGACGGCCGGTACGCCGGTCGAACCGAACCCCTCCGCGAGTACGCCAGCGAGGCCGCGCTGATGCGGGCCCGCGTCCGGGTCGAGGTCGAGTACCTCCTCGCGCTGGCGGACCTCGACGCGACCCCGCTCGAACTCGACGCCGCGGACCGATCGGACCTCCGGGCCCTCTACGAGGGGTTCGACGAGGCCGACGCCGGGCTGATCAAGCGGATCGAGACCGAGGGGTACGGCGACTACGCCGCGACCAACCACGACGTGAAGGCCGTCGAGTACTTCGTGCGCGAGCACCTCCCCGAGGGGTCCGAGGCCGCCTCGTGGATCCACTTCGGGCTCACGAGCGAGGACGTGAACAACCTCGCTCACCGCCTGCTCGTCCGGGGCGCGGCCGACGACGTGCTCGTGCCACAACTCCACGCGGTCCGGGACGCGCTCGCGGACTTCGCCCGCGAGCACCGCGACGTGCCGATGCTCGCCCGGACCCACGGCCAGCCCGCCACGCCGACGACGTTCGGCAAGGAGATGGCGGTGTTCGCCTCGCGGCTCGGGCGAGCGATCGGCCGCGTGAAGGCCGCCACCGAGGAGCTAGAGGGCAAGCTCGCGGGCGCGTCGGGCACCTACGCCGCCCACGTCGCCGCCTACCCCGACGTCGACTGGCCCGGCTTCGCCCGGGAGTTCGTCGCCGGACTGGGCTTCGAGCAGGCGCCGCTGACCACGCAGGTCAACCCCTGCGACGATCTGGCGACGCTGTTCGACGCCCTTCGGGGCGCGAACAACGTCCTGCTCGACCTCGATCGGGACGCGTGGCGCTACGTCAGCGACCGTTACCTCGGCCAGGAGGCCGCCGCGGGCGAGACCGGCTCGTCGACGATGCCCCACAAGGTCAACCCGATCGACTTCGAGAACAGCGAGGGCAACCTCTCGAAGGCCAACTCGGATCTGGTCTTTCTGGGCGACTACGTGACCGAGTCGCGCCTCCAGCGGGACCTCTCGGACTCGACGGTCAAGCGGAACGTCGGCGCGGCGTTCGCCTACTGCCTGCTGGGGTATCTCAAGCTCCGGGACGGCCTCTCGAAGGTGGTCCCCAACGAGCAGGTGATGGCCGAGGAGCTCGGAGCCACCCCCGAGGTCATCGGCGAGGCCGTCCAGACCATCCTCCGGCGCGAGGGCCACGACGACGCCTACGAGCGCGTCAAAGCGCTGACCCGCGGCCGGCGCGTGACGCTGGAGGACTTCCGCGAGCTGTTCGAGGAGTTAGCCGTCGACGAGGACACCCGCGAGCAACTGCTCGCGCTGACGCCCGCCGGTTACACGGGCGTCGCGAGCGACATGGTCGACGCGCTCGACGCCGCCGACCGGTAGCTCACCCGAGCCAGCGGTCGAGCGCGAACAGCGACCCGATGAGCACGGAGACCCCGAGCAGGTACGGGCCGACCGTCGCCAGCGTCCCGGTGGTCGCGGCGCCGGCGACCGCCACCCCGACGAGTAGCGCCGCGGCGCCGAACCCCTTCGAGAGCGTCGTCGAGTCGGCCGCCATGTCCGGATGGGAGTGTCGACGGCTAATAAGTCCCGCCGGTCCTCAGCCGACCAGCGACGAGAGCGCCGTCTCGACCGCCTCGGCCGCTCGCTCGACCTCGCTCGCGCGGACGTACTCGCGGGGCGCGTGGGCGACCGCGCCCTCGTCGTCGGCCAGCGCGCCCGGTCCGAACACCACGGTCGGCGCCCGGTCGGCGAAGTAGGCGGCCTCGGTCGCCGCGCCGAACGGCCGGACCGCCCCGCCGCTGGCCGCGGCGAGCGCGCGTACGATCTCGGCGTCGGCGGGCGTCTCGAACGCCTCCAGAAACGGCATCTTCCACTCCGGAAGCGACACGTCGACGCCCGCGCCGTCGGGCGCGCGCTCGCGGAGGTGTGCCTCCAGCGCCGCCCGGAACCCCTCGGGGGTCTCGGGCGGGACGCTCCGGCGGTCGACCACGACCGAACACGTCGCCGGGACCTGATTCGCGGCCGAGCCCCCCTCGACGGTCGTCGGCGTCAGCGTGGGCGCCCCGAGCAGTTCGGTGGGATCGGGCGTCCCCTCGCGGTCGCCGAAGTCGTCGAACGACGAGAGCAGGTCGCCGGCCACCCGCACGGCGTTGACCCCCGATTCGGGCTCGGCGGCGTGGGCGCTCGCGCCCGCGACCTCGACGGTCGCCTGAAATCGGCCCTTCGCGGCGGTGCAGACGTCGAGTTCGGTCGGTTCGCCGACCACGAACGCGTCCGGGTCGGGATCGAACGAGAGCGCGCGGGCGCCCGCGGTCTCGGTCTCCTCGTCTGGCGTGACCGCGAGGGTCACCCGACCGCGCTCGGGGTCGGTCCGGAGGAAGGCCGCGAGCAGGGCGGCAAGCGGGCCCTTCGCGTCGCAGGCGCCCCGGCCCCGGATCACGTCGCCCGAGTCCCGGGCGTACTCGACGTGGGGCGGGACGGTGTCGATGTGGGTATTGAGGACGACGTGCGGGCCGGACTCGCCCGACTCGCGGACCGCGAGGGTGTTGCCCGCCTGGTCGACCCGGGGGACGACCCCGCCGGCTTCGAGGGTCTCGACCAGCAGGTCGCGCATCTCGGTCACGTCGTCGTGTGAGGGCGTCCGGACGGCGTCTTCGAGGAACGCGACGGGGTCGAAGCTCACGCCTCGCCCACCCGGCGCGGCTCCGGGGTCGTGGTGACCTCGCCGTCGAACTCCCGCTCGGTCGGGCCGGTGAGGGTCGCCCGGCCGTCCCGGAAGGTCACGTCGAGGCGGCCGCCCGGCGGGTGGACCGCGACCGAGGGGTCGGTCGTCCGGCCGAGGCGTCGGGCCGCCACCGCGATGGCGACCGCGCCCGTCCCGCACGAGCGGGTCTCGCCCTCGACGCCGCGCTCGAAGGTCCGTTGGTCGAACCCGCCGTCGGGCCGGGGCGCGGCGAGGTTGACGTTCGCGCCCTCCGGGAAGACGTCGGCGTGTCGGACCGCGGGCGCGACCGCGTCGAGGTCGACCGCGTCCACGTCGTCGACGAACGCCACGGCGTGGGGGACCCCGGTGTTGACCGCGGTGAGTTCGAGGCCTTCGATCTTCTCGGCGACGAGCGGGTCGTCCCGGGCGGCCGGGACCGCCGCGGGGTCGAAGGTGGGCTCGCCCATCTCGATGGTGACCGCGCCGTCGCTGATCTCGGCCCGGCGAGTGCCGGCCTGCGTGTCGAGCATGATCCGGTCGGCACCGGTCCGCTCGGCCGCCCACTTGGCGGCACACCGCGCCCCGTTGCCACACATCGCGGCGGTCGAGCCGTCGGGCTGGACCAGCGTCATCACCGCCCGGGGCGGCGAGAACTGGGGTTCCAGCGCCAGAAAGAGGACGCCGTCGGCCCCGACGCCCTCCGTCGACGCGGGGTCACAGACCGCCCGCGCGAACGCCGCCCTGTCGGGGACGTACTCGTCTGCGTCTACAATTACGAAATCGTTGCCGGTGCCGTGGTACTTCTGGTACGCGATGCTCATCTGTTGGTCTCCATCCTCGTCACGTCCGCCATCGTTTCGCGTCGCCGCGCCACCCGGGCCGAGTCGCCGTCGAGGACGACCGAGGCGGGGCGGGGACGGGAGTTGTACTGGCTCGCCATCTCGTAGCCGTAGGCGCCGGCGTTACCGATCGCGAGCAGGTCGCCGCGCTCGGGGGCCGCGAGGTCGTGGTCGCCGAAGGTATCGGCGCTCTCACAGACCGGGCCGGCGACCGTGACCGCCCGGTCGGGGCGGTCGGCGCCCGCGGCCGAGAGGTTCCGTATCGCGTGGTGAGCGTCGTAGATCGCGGGCCGGGCGAGGGTCGTCATCCCCGCGCCGACGCCGACGACCGTCGCGGTCGGCGCCTCCTTGACCGTGTTGACCGCGGTGAGCAACACCCCGGCGTCGGCGACGAGATACCGGCCGGGCTCGACCGTGAGGGTCGCCTCGACCGCACCGAGCGCCTCGCGGGTCGCCGCCGCGACCGAGTCGAGGTCGAGCGGTTGCTCGTCGGGGCGGTAGGGCACGCCGAAGCCCCCGCCGACGTCCACGAACTCCAGTCCGCCGACCTCGCGGGCGAGGTCGCCCATCCGGGCCACCAGTTCGCGGTGGGCCGAGAGGTCCTCGCCCGAGATGCCGCTCCCGGCGTGGGCGTGGAGCCCCACGACGTCGAAATCCGCGCGCGCCGACGCGACGAGTTCGGGGACGTCGTCGTAGGGCACGCCGAACTTAGCGTCGGCGCCGGTCGCCACCTTCTCGTGGTGGCCCGCCCCGACGCCCGGGTTCACCCGAACGCAGAGCCGGCCGTCGTAGCCGCGCTCGGCGAGCCGTTCGACGGTGTCGGGCGCGCCCGCCGTGATCGTGACGCCCGGATTCTCGGCGGCGAGGTCGACCGCCCGGTCGAGGTCCGCGTCCGGGGGGTTCACCGCGGTGTACTGGACGCGCTCGCCCGGCACGCCGGCGTCGAGCGCGCGCCGGAGTTCGCCGGGCGAGGCGCACTCGACGCCCGCGCCCTCCTCGGCGAGCGCCCGGAGCGCCGGCCGGACGGTGTTGGCCTTCGCGGCGTAGTGGACCTCGGCGTCGGGGAACGCGGCCGCCATCCGGCGATAGTTCCGCCGGACGCGGTCCAGATCGAGCACGTAGAGCGGGGTCCCGTGCTCGTCGGCCAGTTCCGCGAGCCGGTCGGCCGACCAGTCGGCGAGCCGTCGTACCGGTGGATCGTCACGTTCCATGGTCACTCCCTGAGCGCCTCCTCGCGCTCGACGCCGTCGAGCGTGGTTTCCTGTACGTCCGTTGCGACGACCGCCGGCTTGAAAGCTCCGCCGTCGAACAGGTCGTGGTCCCCGACCGACGACTCCACGAACCGGGTGAACGCCCGGCGCTCGGGCGGGAGTCGGCCGTACAGCACCTCCTCCTCGACGAGGTCGTACACCGGGATTCGGGGGGTCAGTAAGGTGTTCTCCCCGACGACCGAGTCCTCGCCGACGACGAACCCGGAGGTGACCCGACAGCCCGCGCCGAGCGAGACGCCGTCCTCGATCACGACCGGCGCGCTCTCGACCGGTTCGAGCACGCCGCCGATCAGCGTGTTCGCGCCGAGTTTCACGTCCGCGCCGATCTGGGCGCAGGACCCGACCGTGTCACAGGAGTCGATCAGCGTACCGTCGCCGACGGACGCCCCGATGTTGACGAAACTCGGGCTCATCATGATGCAGTCGGCGCCCAGATAGGCGCCCCGCCGGATCACGGTGCCGTCGGGGGTGTTGCGGGTCCCCCGGTCGGCGAGATCGTCGGTCGCCCGGAGGGGCAACACGTCGTGGTGGGTCACGCCGCCGTACTCGCGGCCCTCGGTCTCTCGGAGCCCGAAGTTCAGCAGGATGCCACGCTTGACCCACTCGTTTGCCTCCCAGTCGCCGCCGCACTTCTCTGCGGCCCGGACCTCGCCGGTTTCGAGCGCGGTCAGAAACGCGTTGAGGGTCTCGCGCTCGCTCCGGCCCGCGCTCGCGGCCGAGAGCTCGCCCGCGTCGTAGCGCTCCCAGAGGTCGCCGATCTCGGCATCGAGGCTCATCGGTCCCCCTCCACGACCTCGGCGAAGTCGTACCGGCCGGGCTCGCGGCCCGCGACCCACGCCGCGGCGTCGAGCGCGCCCTCGGCGAACACGCCCCGGTCTCCAGCGCGGTGGGTCAGCCGGAGTTCCTCGCCGTCGCCCGCGAGCAGGACCTCGTGCTCGCCGTCGACCGACCCCGCACGCCGGGCGTGGACCCCGATCTCGCCGTCCTCGCGGGGGGCCTCGCCCTCCCGGCCGTGGACGCGCTCGGCGGGGGCGGCCGACTCGCGGGCGTCGTCGATGGCGTCCACGATCGCGTTCGCGGTCCCGCTCGGGGCGTCGCGCTTGGCGTTGTGGTGGGTCTCGGTCACTTCGGCGTCGTAGCCCGGCAGGCCGGCGACCGCCGCCTCGACCGCCGACAGTAGCACCTGCACGCCCCGCCCGAAGTTCGACGCTCGCAAGACCGGGGCACGCTCGGCCGCGACTCGGAGCGCTCGCTCGCCCTCGGCGTCGAAGCCGGTGGTTCCGACCACGCTCGCGACGCCGGCGTCGGCGGCCGAATCGACGTACTCCAGACTGCTCGCGGGGACCGTGAAATCGACGAGCGCGTCGGGCGAGCGATCGGCGAGCAACTCGCGGAGATCGTCGGCGGGGTCGAGCGCGGTCCCGGCGATCGGGCCGTCGCCGGGATCGCGGGAGACGGCGAACGCGACTGACACGTCCTCGCGGGCGCTCGCGGCGTCCAGCACCGCCCGGCCCATCCGACCGGTCGCGCCCGTGACTGCGACATCGACACTCATGGGTGTACCTCACTCGGTTCGCCCTCTAATTCCCCGAGGATACCCGCAAGTTCTGCCCGATTACGATCCGAGAGGCGGGTCAGCGGCGACCGCACCGCGGCCGGGCCGTACCCCCGAATCTCCATCGCCTCCTTCACCGGGATGGGGTTGGTCTCGGCGAACAGCGCGCGGAACAGCGGCGCGAGCGCCTCGTGGTGGTGGCGCGCCCGCTCGAACTCGTCGTCGCGGGCGGCCGCGACCATCGCCGAGACCCGTTCGGGCTCGACGTTGGCGGCGACGCTGATGGTCCCGGTCGCACCGAGCGACAGCGTCGGGAGCGTGAGGAAGTCGTCGCCAGACAGGACCGAGAACGCCCGATCCCGGGTGCGCTCGATCACCTCGCCGATCCGCCCGAGGTCGCCGCTCGCGGCCTTGTAGCCCGCGACGTTCTCGTGGTCGGCCAGCGACTCGACGGTCTCGATCGGGACGGGTCGGCCGGTCCGGGACGGGACGTTGTAGACGATCTGGGGGACGTCGACCTCGTCGGCGATCGTTCGGTAGTGGCGCTCGATCCCCGCCGGCTCGGGCTTGTTGTAGTACGGCGAGATGAGCAACAGCGCGTCGGCGCCGGCGTCGACCGACCGCCGGGCGAGCTCGAGCGCCTCGCGGGTGGCGTTGCTCCCCGCACCCGCGACGACGGGCACGTCGACGGTGTCGGCGACGGTCGCCACCACCTCGACGTGCTCGTCGTGGGTGAGGGTCGCGCTCTCGCCGGTCGAGCCGACCGGGACGAGGCCGTCGACGCCGGCGGATTCGAGGCGTCGAGCGTCGGCTCGGAGCTGTTCGAAGTCGATGCTGTCGTCGGGGCCGAAGGGCGTCGTCATCGCGGGGTACACCCCGCTGAACGGATCTGTGGGTCGTGTCATCGTGGTGAGTCGGGCCGGTGTGCGCGCGGTGCGAGAACGAGAGTGGCCCGGGACGGGTCGCCACGCCGCCGCGGACCTGCTAGTACCGGCGTTTTGTGCCTGTCAGCCCGACGAACTCGACCGCCCCACCGGCGGCTGGCGAGCCGAACGTGCCAGCCGCGGCGGCGACGGATTCCATATCCGGCACGGCGGTCGCGCCGAACTTAACTCTTTTGACCCGCGAACCGACGGCTCCGGAGAGTCGGGGTTTTATCAACTCTCCGGACCAACGAAACGTGATGCTCGTTCTCGGAGACGCTCACGCCGACGACCCCGACAATCGGCGCGGGCTCTTTGCGGCCTACCGGGCGGCCGACGCGGACGTCGCCCTCCAACTCGGCGACCTGCTCTACTACGACCTGCCGATTCCGACCTACTTCATCGCCGGCAACAACGAGGACTTCGACGTCATCGACGCGCTCCGGAACGGCCGGGTCGACAGCGAACGGGTCACCAACGCCACCCTGCTCGCGGGCTCGACCGCGGACGTCGAGGGAGTGACGGTCGGCGGGCTCTCGGGCAACTACGCCCCGACCCAGTACGAACGCCCGCGGCCGAACCTCCTCGGCGAGCGCCGGCGCCACTTCGTGAGCGACGACGTCGAACAGGCAAAACAGCTCGGCGACGTGGACGTGCTCTTGCTCCACGAGGCGCCCCACGGCCTGCCGGTCACCGAAGACTACGAGGTCGGCTGTAACCACATCGACGAACTGGTCGACGAACTCGACCCCGACCTCTGTCTCGTCGGCCACCACCACGAGCACGCCGAGGGGACCCGCGGAGACACCCGCCTCGTCAGCCTCGCGCCCGCGTGGGAGAGCTACTACACCCTCGATCCCGACACGCTCGAACTGACCCGCCACGAGACCCCCTCGGCGTGACCGGCCGCGACGGGCGACTCGCGGGGACACTCGCTTCGTCAGCCTCGCGCCGGCGTGGGAGAGCTACTACACCCTCGATCCCGACACGCTCGAACTGACTCGGTACGATACTGCGAGCGAAGCGACCGAGAGAGTGAGGCAGGCTTTTGATCGAGCCGTTGCAAGGGCGGCGCTCTCGTGGGCCGCCCCACCCCGGTCGAGGGCTTACCCTTTTTATTACGGGGCGTTCCAACTGTGTCTATGACCGAGATCCATCCGAATCAACGGGTCGCCGTCCTCGCGGACGCACAGAACCTCTATCACACGGCCCAGAGCGTCTACAGTCGGAACATCGACTACTCCGCGCTGCTCGAAAAGTCCGTGCAGGGCCGCGAGCTCACCCGGGCGATCGCCTACGTGATTCAGGCCGACAGTCCGGACGAAGAGCGGTTCTTCGAGGCGCTCGAGGACATCGGGTTCGAGACCAAGATCAAGGAACTCAAGACGTTCGGCGACGGGTCGAAGAAGGCCGACTGGGACGTGGGGATGAGCCTCGACGCGGTGACGCTGGCCAACCACGTCGATTCGGTGATCCTCTGTACGGGCGACGGCGACTTCTCGCGGCTCTGCTCGCACCTCCGCCACGAGGGCGTCCGGACCGAAGTGACCAGCTTCGCCGAGTCGACGTCCGAAGAACTGCTTTCGGCCGCCGACGCATTCATCGACATGTCCGAGCGGCCCGAGACGTTCCTGCTCTAAACCGGGCGGCCGTCCTCGTCAGCGGTGCCCGAGAGGAGCGCGCCGCCCGCCATCAGGAGGACGGCGACCGACGAGAGCAGGTACGTCGTGGTGGTCTGTGTGGTCGAGATCGCGAAGACGATCGCGCCGGCCGCGAGGACGAGCGCCAGGCCGAGGTTCGCTTTCATTGTAGCCGCGAGTAATCGCTCCACGATTATAAATCTCGCCGTAACCGCCGGGAGAGAGCGTGATTAATCATTATATTGGTCTGGCATGTCCCGGTGTGTGATAGCAAACGACACACAATCGGATCGGCCGAGAGCCAAGGCTTTTCGCGGCCCGCCCCGAACTCGCGGCCAATGAGTTCGACCGAGGATCTCCCCTCGCTCCGGACGACCGCGGACTACCAGTTCGGGGCGGGCGCAGGCGCCGCGCTGTTTCCCGCCGAGGCCGACCTCGAAGTGCGACGCTCCTCGTCGGGGCGGCCCCAGCAGGTCGTCGCGACCGACGGCCGGATCGTCACCTACGGCACCGACGGCCGATTCACGCTGGGTCTCGCCGGCGGCCGACGGCTCCTCGACGCCCTTGAGGCGCCCGCGGGTCGGGTCGTCGTCGGCGACGAGAGCGAACCGTTCGTCCGCGAGGGCAAGAACGTCTTCGCGAAGTTCGTCTCGGCGGTCGATCCCGACGTCCGGCCCGGCGACGAGGTCGCGATCGTCCACGAGGCCGACGGCGACCTCCTCGGCGTGGGCCGGGCGGAGCTGTCGGCCGACGCGATGGCCGACTTCGACACCGGGATGGCCGTGATGGTCCGCGAGGGCGCGGTCGACGCCGAGTGAACCCGGCATTCCGGTCGCCCGACGCCGGCGCGGTCCAACACGCTTATCCTCCCGGCTTCCGACGGTTCGAGTATGTTCGGAGGAGGCGGCGGTGGGCTCGACCCCCGCAAGATGCAGCAGATGATGAAGCAGATGGGCATCGACGTGGACGAACTGGACGCCGAGGAGGTAATCATCCGCAAGTCCGACGGCGAGGAGCTGGTGTTCGAGAACCCGGACATCACCGTGATGGACGCCCGCGGACAGGAGACCTACCAGGTCGTCGGCGAGCCCGAGTCCCGCGAGGCGAGCGCCGGCGCAGTCGAGTCCGGCGACGCCGAGGAGACGGACGCCGCGTCGGGCGACATTCCTGACTCGGACGTCGAGCTCGTCGCCCAACGGACGGGCGCGAGCCAGGACGACGCCCGCGAGGCGCTCGAGGCGACCGACGGCGACCTCGCGGCCGCGGTCGAGCGCCTAGAGTGACCGTCCTGCTCGTCCACGGCGACCGGGAGTACCTCCGGGACCCGGGCGAGGAGCTCCAGACCGACCTCGGGGTCCTCGACGTGCCCGAAGACGTCGAGTCGGGCGACACGCTCGAGACCCATCTCGGCGAACCCTTCGAGGTGCGCGAGCTCCGCGGCCCGGACCTGTTCAACCACTTCGAGCGCACCGGCGCGCCGATGATGCCCCGCGACGTGGGGCTTGTCGTCGGCCACACGGGCGTCGCACACGGGGACCGCGTGCTCGACGCCGGCACCGGGACCGGCGTGCTGTCGGCGTTCCTCGCCCGGGCGGGCGCCGACGTGACGACGTTCGAGCGCGACCCGGAGTTCGCCGAGGTCGCGCGCGAGAACATGGTGCTTGCGGACGTCGCCGACTCGGTCGACGTGCGTGCGGGCGACGTTCTCGACCGGCTCGACGACCTCGGGAGGTTCGACGTGCTCACCCTCGACACCGCCGACGCCGACGAGGTCGTGGCCCGGGCGCCCGACCTGCTCGTCCGTGGCGGCTTCGTCGCGGTGTACTCGCCGTTCGTCGAGCAGACCCGCGAGGTCGTCGAGGCCGCCCGCGAGGCGGGGCTCGGCGAGATCCGGACCTTCGAGACGATCCAGCGCGAGATGGACTTCGACGACCGGGGCTCGCGACCCTCGACCGCCGGCGTCGGCCACACCGGCTACCTGACGTTCGCGCGCCGATAGCCCACGGGCGTAGGCCGGGCGAACGCGCGGTAGGCCGCCTATAACAAAGTCCGTCGCGGCCCTCGTTTTCGACACCTATCGCTTTCATGACGGGCACACAGCTACGGGTCGGCCTGTTGGTTCGAGGCTTCGACGTTCCGGCGTGGCAGGCGCGCGCGATCGAGGCGATGCTCGCCCGGACGGACGCGACAGTCACGCACCTGATCGTCCAGCGCGACTCGACCGGCGCCGGCGAGCGCGGACTCGCCGACGCGCTCCGGCGGGTCCGCGAGAACCCGACGTGGGCGCCGGTCAGCATCGCGCTCAGGCTCGGGAGGCTCCCCGAGCACTTCCGGCCGCGCTCGCTCTCCTCGATCGCGGGGCTGGGCGATCCCGAGGTCGTCGAGTGCGACCCGGAGCCGGCGTCGGACTTCGGCAACGTGTTGCCGCCGGCCGGCGTCGACGCGCTCGATGCCACCGACGTGGCGGTCCGGTTCGCGTTCGGCATCCTCAAAGGCGACGCGCTCGACGCGCCCGACCGGGGCGTGTTGAGCTTCCACCACGGCGATCTCAGGGAATATCGCGGCCAACCCTGCGGGTTCTGGGAGTTCCTCAACGGCGAGGACGCGGCGGGCGTCACGCTCCAGCGGCTCACCGAGACCCTCGACGGGGGCGAGATGGTGGCCTACGAGCCGGTCGACATCCGCGACGCCCGGACGTGGCCGGAGGTCCGACGCCGACTGTTCGACGTCTCCGACGACGTGCTGGTCTCGGGCATCGAGCGCGTCGCGGCGGGCGCCGACCCCCACTCGCCCGAGGAGGTCGGCGATCTCTACACCATCCCCGAGGGCGAGGACGTGCTCAAGTACGTCCTGAAAGAGGGGCGAGGACGGGTCGCGAACGCGGTCGAGTGAGGCGTCGCTCGGCCCGCGAATTAAAGGTCGCGCGCTCGGCTGATCTTCGACCGTCGCACTCCGAAATCACCGCGAGCGACCGGAGGGAGCGAGCGGACCGAGGAACCCCCGAAGGGGGTGACGACGTGTTTTTGATCGAGCGTTTGCAAGCGAGCGCCGCTCGGGGCCCGAGCGCAGCAAAAGGTCGTCGCTAATTATCGTCCTCGCGCCACTTGTGCTCGCACTCGGTGCAGATGAAAAAGCGCGTCTCGCTCTCGTCGGCCGCCCGGATCTGTTGCATGTACCACCGGGCGCGATCGTGGCCACACTCCGGGCAGTGGGCCTCGGTGGTCGGCAGTGCGCTGTTCTCGCCGCCGGACTCGATGACCTCGCTGATCTCTTGGTCTTCGGTCACGACGTAGTTGGCCTCGGGGTCTTTCGGCGTCTTGTTGCCACAGCTCCCACAGACCCACAGTTCGTCCTCGGCTTTCATCATCGAACCGCACTCGTCACAGAACTCCATTCTTGGTCCGGCGTAGCGGGCGCGGTAAGTTAAGCGACCTGCTTTACCCCTCGCGCTCCGACTGGTAGGGCGCGCCGACCGTTTTCGGGGGTACGGTGTCGTCGCGTTCGTCGCGAACCCGGCGTTGAGTCCGGGGTCCGAGACGGTCGCGAACCAAACGGGTTTTAAGCCCCGCGACGTAAACTCGCGGTAAGGTAGATATCTATGCAGATGCCACGACGCTTCAATACGTACTGCCCCCACTGCAAAGCCCACGAAGAACACGAGGTCCAGAAGGTCCGGACGGGTCGCTCGACCGGCATGAAGTGGGACCAGCGCAAGCAACGCGAGGGGAGTAAGGGTATCGGCAACCGCGGTCGGTTCTCGAAGGTGCCCGGTGGCGACAAGCCCACCAAGAAGACCGACCTCAAGTATCTGTGCAGCGAGTGTGGCAAGGCCCACCTCCGCGAGGGATGGCGCGCCGGCCGACTGGAGCTTCAGGAGTAACAATGGCAGGCAACTTCTACACCGTCGAATGTCCCGACTGCGACAACGAACAGACCGTCTTCGACAAGGCCGCGACCGAGGTCGCCTGCGCGGTCTGTGGCGCGACGCTCGCCCGACCCACCGGCGGGAAGGCCGACATCGAAGGCGAAGTGACTGAGACCGTTCAGGCCCGATGAAATACAGCGGCTGGCCCGAACCCGGCGAACTCGTCGTCGGCAAGATCGACGAGATCGAGGACTTCGGCGTGTTCGTCGACCTCGACGAGTACGAGGACAAGCGCGGGCTCATCCACGTCAGCGAGGTCGCGAGCGGGTGGATCAAGAACATCCGCGACCACGTCAACGAGGGCCAGACGGTCGTCTGCAAGGTGCTGGAAGTCGACGAGAGCGCCCAGCAGATCGACCTCTCGCTGAAAGACGTCAACGACCACCAGCGCTCCGAGAAGATCCAGGAGTGGAAAAACGAGCAGAAGGCCGACAACTGGATGACGCTGGCGTTCGGCGAGGACGTCTCCGACGAAAAGTACGCGTCGGTCGCCAACGAACTCATCGCGGCGTTCGGGAGCCTCTACGACGGGTTCGAGCAGGCCGCGATCCACGGCCACGAGGAACTCGACGACGTCGACATCACCGACGAGGAGCGCGACCGGATCGTCGAGACCGCCCGCGAGAACGTCTCGGTGCCGTACGTCACGGTCACGGGGTACGTCGACCTCGAGAGCCCGGACGGCGACGGCGTCGACGACGTGAAAGAGGCGCTTCAGGCCGCCGAGGGGAACGGCGACATCCCCGGCGAGATCGACCTCGAAGTGACGTACGTCGGCGCGCCCGAGTACCGGATCCGGGTGCGGGCGCCCAACTACAAGACCGCCGAGTCCCAACTCGAAGAGAGCGCGGCCCGCGCGGAGTCGGCGATCGAGTCGCTGGGCGGTACCGCGTCGTTCCACCGCGAGCGACAGACCGACGACGAGTAGATGAAATCCGACATCCGCGTCTGTTCGGCGTGGCGCGAGGAACACGACCGACCGCGGTACACCCTTTCTCCGAGCTGTCCCGACTGCGGAGCCGACGCCGTCAACACCGCGCCCGCGCCGTTCAACCCCGAGGACCCCTACGGCGAGTACCGACGGGCACTTAAGGAGCGCGCCCGCGAGTAAGCCACATGGACGAGATCGACATCGAGGTCGTCGCGGACCCACAGCTCCGGGACCCCGTCTTCGTCGAGGGGCTCCCGGGCGTGGGCCACGTCGGAAAGCTCGCGGCCGAACACCTCCTCGAAGAGAAAGAAAGCGAGGTCGTCCGCCGGGTGTACTCCGAGCACTTCCCGCCGCAGGTCGGGATGAACGAGGACGGCACGACCGACCTCGTCTGCGCGACGGTCCACGCGGTCGAACTCGCGGATCGGGACCTGCTGGTGCTGACCGGCGACCAGCAGGCCGGGGACAACGCGGGCCACTACCGGGTCACCGACGCCTTTCTCGACGTGGCCGAGTCGTTCGACGCCGAGGCCGTCTACGCGCTCGGGGGCGTCCCGACCGGCGAGCTCGTCGAGGAGTACGCGGTTCTGGGCGCCGCCACCGACGCCGAGTTCGTCGAGGAGCTCCGCGAGGTCGGCGTCGAGTTCCGCGAGGACGAGCCCGCCGGCGGTATCGTCGGGACCAGCGGCCTGTTGCTCGGGCTCGGCGAACGCCGCGGGCTCCGGGCGGCCTGCCTGATGGGCGAGACGAGCGGCTACCTCGTCGACCCCAAGAGCGCACAGGCGGTCCTCGAAGTGCTCGAAGACGTGCTCGGCTTCGAGATCGCGTTCGACGCCCTGGAGGAGCGAGCCGACGAGATGGAGGACGTGGCGAACAAGATCCAGGAGATGGAGAGCCAGCAGAACGCGATGGCGACCGACGAGAACCTCCGGTACATCGGCTGATTTTCGCCGCCCCTACGAGTCGAAGACCCGTCGCTTTCGCTCGGTGTAGGCGTGGTAACTCGCAGACAGTCCTACCAGCACGAGGAAGTACCACGCCCAGAAGGTCGTGGTGAACGACGAGACGAACGCCAGGTCGAACTGGACCGCCGACAGCGTCGCGAGCCCGAGCGCGCTCACCCCGAGGTAGTAGGTCGCCCACGAGATGTCGCCCTCGGGGACGACCTCCATGTACACCTCCACCTCCTCGACCCGGTCGCGGAGCTCGAGCAGTTGCTCGCGTTGATCGTAGTCGACAATATCGAGTTCGTCTAGCTTCGGGAGGTGTGTCTGGTGAAGTGACACGTAGACGCTCTTGCGGACGTCTCTGGGGGGCGGCGACTCCCCGGTCTCGACCGCGGCGATGTGCTCGGCCAGCGCGTCGACCGACAGCGTCTCGTCGACGTCTCTGAGGTGCTGAATCGCGTGTCGTCGCCGGTCGTTACGGAGGACGTTGTGGATCTCGCTCGGGTCGAGGGTCCGCTCGTTGTCCGCGTCTGCATCTCGTAGTGTCATTGTTCGGTACGACAGTGCCGACCTGACATGTGCCGTTGAGTGCATCCAGTGCTACGACCATTAATGTTGCCATTATTTCTATACGTACCGGGTAGAAACTATTTGCGAGAGATTCTTTACGATACAGGACGTAGCGACGGCCGTGTTGCCCGAATGGCTGGTCGTCGGACTCTGGCTGTCCGGCGCTATCGGGGCGCTCATCGCCGGCATCTTCGTGGCCGGAGCGCGACTGTATCCGACCGAACCGACCCGCCCGACCGCGACCGGCGAGGGGCGGCGTCGGACCGAGATCCGCCAGTACCTCTCGACCATCGGCGAGGCGTTCGCCGAGGACCACTTCGTCGAGGGCCAACACGTCGCGTTCTACCTCCCGGAGCGCGACGTGGCGATCACCTTCGACGCCCGGGCGTACTTCCGGATAGAGCACTCGCCGACCCGCGCCGTCCTCGTCGAACACGAGATGCCCGGGATGCACCTCGGCGACCGACTCCCGTTCGAGACCCCGGAGGTGGCGGGCGAAGACGACGACCGACTCGACCCGCGTGAGGCGGCGTTCGCGGTGCTCGGCGTCTCGCCGGGCGCGAGCGCTCCCGAGGTGAAACGGGCCTACCGCGAGAAGGTAAAGGAGGTCCACCCGGACCACGGCGGCGACCGCGAGCGGTTCCAGCGGGTCCGGGAGGCGTACACGACCGCCCGGAAGCGAGTCAGCTGAGATCCGACACCTCGTAGGTGACGTTGCCGTCCCGGAGCGCGTCGGTGACCCGACCGACGACGTCGGCGGTGACGACCACCACCGCGTCGAGCCCGCGGTCGGCGGCCGCGGCCGCGACCTCCCCGGCGGCGAACGTCGTGGCGGGCTCACGGTCGGCGCGTCCGAGCGCCACGACGGCCTCGACGCCCGTGGCCGCCACCAGATCGGCCGACTCGCAGGCGGCCGCCAGCGCGTCGGCGTCGGTCGCCCCGGCTCCGCCCGACCGGACGGGCGGGACCTGATAGACGGTCACGGTGCCGGGCTCGAAGTCGATGATTCCTTCGAAGCCGGTGACCCCCACGTCCGCGCCGGCCTCGGCGTCGGTGGTCGCGGCGCCGGTCGCCGGCCCCGTCTCGCCCGGACTCGCGTGGAGCAGTCCCTCCGAAAGCGAGAGAGTCACCGTCTGGCCCTCCTCGATGTCGTCGGTCGCGATCGCGGCCTCCTCCCTGACGCTCCCGAGGATGTCTTCGGTGACCCGGTCGGCGTACCGGCGCACGTCGGTCGCCTCCTGGAGGAGCCAGTCGACGCCCTCCTTGGTGACGCTGTAGCGCGACCGACCCTCCTTCTCGACGAGTCCGTCCTCGACCAGCGCGCGGATGTACTCGCTGACCGCCTGACTCGTCACGCCGACCGCCTCGGCGATCTCGCCCTGACTCACCGCGGGCTGGCGCTCCGCGATCTCCGCGAGGATGCGAAACCGGGTGGCGGCGCGTTTGTTCTCCAGAACGTCGGACATGTCCGAAACTGGCGGGCGGGACGGTAAAAATCCCCGCGGTCGGTCAGCGGACGGTGGCGCCCGCGCCACCGCAACGGGCAAAGGGGGCCGGCCCGTTTCCCCGACCGATGAACGCCCGATACCGCGATCGCGCGGTCTACCTCCCCGACGCCGACGCGCTCGTCGTCGCGGACGTCCACGTCGGCCGAGCCGCCGCCTCCGCGGTCGAGATCCCGCTCGGGGAACGCGCGGACCTGACCGGCCGGCTCGCGGACCTGCTCGACGCGTTCGCCCCCGGCGACGTCGTCGTCGCGGGCGACCTGCTCCACGCCTTCGATCGGATCCCCGACGGCGTCGCGGAGACGGTCGACGGGCTGGCGGCGGCGGTCGCCGACGCCGGCGCGGACCTGACCGTCGTCCGGGGCAACCACGACCGGCTACTCGACTCGTTCGACGTGGCGGCCACCGACGCCTACCGCGTCGCCGACACCGTGATCTGTCACGGCCACGAGCGCCCCGACCCCCACGCCGACGCCGACCGGTACGTCGTCGGCCACGACCACCCGGCGATCGAGATCGAGGGCAAGCGCCGGCCCTGTCTGCTCTACGGCCCCGGCGCGTTCCGCGGGGCCGACGTGCTGGTGCTCCCGGCGTTCACCCGTCTGGCGCCCGGATCGACGGTCAACGGCATGCGGACCGGCGACTTCATGTCGCCGCTCGTGACCGACGCCGACGCGCTCCGGCCGGTGGTCAGAGACGACGACCGCGGGGAGACGCTCGAGTTCCCACCGCTCGGGGAGTTTCGCCGACTACTGTAAGTCGAGGTCCGCCCGCACCGCGCGGGCGGCCGTCCGCCCGCTCTGCATGGCGGCATTCAGCGACGAGGCCTCGGTGTACTCGCCGGCGAGGTACACCGACCCCTCCGGGGCTCGAACCGCCGGCAGGCCGTCGTAGACGCCCGGCGGTTGGGCGAACTGGCCGAACTCGATCCGGCTGGTGTGGAGCAGGTCGAGGTCGAGTCGGCGCTCGGGATACCACGATTCGAGGGTGCGGGCGGTCCGGGCCGCGAGCGTCTCGTCGGGGTCGTCGGGCGCGCCCAGATACGTCGCGCTCAGGAGGTTGCGATCCTCGGGGGCGTACTCGGGGGCGACCGACGAGAGCTGGGCGATCTGGTTGGGCGACGCGCTCTCGGCGTTGAGCAACAGCCGCCTGCCGGCGTCGAGTTCCTCGCCGTCGAACGCGTAGTACTGGGTGACACACCCCTTGGCGTCGGTCGGGATCGCGTCGACGCCGGTGAGCTCGCGGGCCCGCTTCGGGTCGGTCGCGACCACCACCGCGTCGGCGGCGTCGGTCTCGCGGCCGAGTTCGACCCGCCCGTCGGTCCCGACCTCGGTCACCGTCTCGTCGGTGCGGATTCGGGCCCCCGCGTCGCGGGCCGACGCCGCGAGCTGGTCGCTGATCGCGCCCATTCCCCGAGCCGGCACCGCGGTGTCGCCGGTCGCGAGCATCTTGAACGTGAACTCGAACGCCTTCCGGGAGGTCGAGAGGCTCCGATCGAGGGTGATGCCGCCGTAGAACGGCTCGGCGAAGTTCGCGAGGAACTTCCCGGAAAAGCCCCGCTCGCGGAGGTACTCGCGGGTCGAGGCGTCGGGACCGCCGAAGATCTCGGCGTCGGGTTTGTCCCGGAGCTCCCGGTAGAGCCCGAGCACCCGGAGCTTGTCGCCGACGGTCACGTCGCGGTTGAACAGGGTCTCGACCGCGCTGAACGGGTCCCGGAGCGGGTCCGACAGCGTCGCGCGGTGGCCGGGTCGGGCCACGACTGCGCCGGGGACGAACGTCCGGAGGTCGAGGGCGTCCAGATCGAGCTCTCGCCCGACCGCGGGGTAGGCGGTGAAAAGCACCTGAAAGCCGCGGTCGAAGACGAACCCGTCACGCCGGGTCGAGCGCACCCGGCCGCCGACCTCGCCGTGGCGTTCGTACAGTCGCACGTCCGCGCCCGCCTCGGCGAGGTGGCGGGCCGCGACCAGTCCGGCCAGTCCGCCGCCCGCGACGACGACTTCGGTCATTGACGGGCGTTGGGCCGCCCGGCACAAAATCTCTCCGTTCCGAGAGGAGGGCCGTCGGGCGTCCCGTCTCCGAGACACCACGCTTTTCCACCCGGCCCGCCAAGGGGTTCGCATGGCAGACGACGAATCCAGCGACCAGTCCGAATCCGAGACAGACAACGGCGAGGACGAGAAGTCCTTCCGCGAGCGCGTCGAGGAGATCCGCGAGAAGCGCGCCGAGGAAGGCGAAGGCGAGGGCGACGACCGACGCGAGAAGATGGAAGAGATGATGGGCGGTGGCGGCCCCGGCGGCATGGGCGGTGGCGGCGGCAACCCCTTCGCCCAGATGATGGGCGGCATGATGGGCGGTGGCGGCCCCGGCGGCATGGGCGGCGGGCCCGGCGGCCCCGGCGGCCGACCCGGCGAGAGCGAGAGCGCCGGCAACGAGGAGCTCACCCGCGAGGTCCGACAGCTCCGCGACGAGGTTCGGGACGCGACCCGCCAGCTCCAGCGCATCGCCGACGCGCTCGAAGACTGAGGCCGCGACGCGCGATTCTTTTCGGCTACTCGGTCGCGTAGTCGACCGTCGGCGCGGCGCGCTCACATCGCCCACCTCTGCGCGCCCCGCCCCGGCGACTACGCTTCGCTCCGATCGACGCCGCAGATAGCGTATCGGCCGATACCGGCGGCTTCGTCGCGGCTATCGCTCTTTTCGCCTTCAATCACGAGCGCGGATTTCGTCGCCGAACCGGGGACGAGACCCCTCGCGAGGACTTCCGGGACGAACGGATTTAAGAGCGTCAGTGGGTTCATTTCGAATCGTAACAGTGGCCGAGTCGACCGGCGGGACGCTCAGGCTGTTCGGGAACCGGGAGTTCGTGGCGCTGGCGAGCACCGCGTTCGCCCGGAGTCAGGCCTACTCGACCATCCTGATCGCGCTGGCGCTGTACGCGGACATGTTCGGCACCTCCAGCACCGTCGAGGGGCTGTTTGGCACCGCGTTCGCCGCGGTCCAGTTGGTCATCGTGCTCCCGCTGGGCCGGTACATCGACCTCAAGGACGCGAAGAAGTTCCTGCTGGCCGGACTCGTGCTCAACGTCGCCGTCTTCGTCGGGTTCGCGTTCGTCTCGGCGGTCGAACACGTCATCCTGCTCCGGGCGGTTCAGGGGCTGGGCGCGAGCATCCTCTGGCTGACCGGGACGACCGTCGTCGGCGAGATCAGCCCCGACGAGTCGCGGGGGCTGTGGATCGGCTCGTACAATCAGGTCGGCGCCATCTCCAGCCTGTTCGGCGACATCTTCGGCGGCCTGTTGCTGTTTCTCTACGGCTTCGAACTGACGTACGCCGCGCTCAGCCTGTTCACGATCGGGGCGTTCGTCTCGGTGTACCTGTTCCTCCGGGACAACCCCGGCGGGACCGCCGACCCCGAGGAAGCCTCCGGGATGGAGACCATCCGGGACCTCCTCGGCCGGCGGGCGATCAAGGCGCTCGTGTTCTTCCGGGGGTCGTTCAGCGTCGGCAAGATGGCGGTCATCACGTTCCTCCCGATCTACGCCCGGACCGGGTTCGGCATCAACGCCTTCCTCATCGGCGGGATCATGGCCGGCGGCAAGCTCACCAAGGCGCTCACGCAGGGGTGGGTCGGCGACCTCACCGACCGGTTCGGCCGGAAGTACCGGTTCATACTCGTGGGCGCGCTCGTCTACGCTGTCGGCACCGCGCTCATCCCGCTGGCGGGGTTCGCGGAGGGGTACGTCCCCGGCGTGACCCTCGCGGCGTTCGGCGAGCAGATGGCGCTTCCGGGCGCCTTCTTCGTGCTGTTCGCCGCCTACGCCGTCCTCGGCGTCGGCGACAGCCTCCGGCTTCCCGCGAGCATGGCGCTGTTCGTCGAGGAGGGCGAGTACTTCGACGCGGTCGGATCGAGCCTCTCGTTGCGCTCGATCGCGTGGAAGGTCGGACAGGTCGGCGGCCCGGTGTTCGTCGGCGCGATCTGGGACGCCACGACGGTGCTGGTGGCGTTCTGGACCGCCGCCGGGTTCATCGTCGTCTCGTCGATCGCGTTCGCGTACCTCTTCGCGTCGGAGGCCGCCCCGGAGGGCGCCGATGCGGTGGCCGGGGACTGAGACTCGGCCGGCGATTGTCCGGGGCGACTCCACGATCTCTCTGGCGGCGCGATCGTACCGCCGGCCCGAGAGCAGATCTCACGGGCGCTGGACTACCGACCGCGGGACGAGGCCGCGGCCGTCGTAGAAAGAAAGCTTAAACCGCGAGCTCGTCGGCGGCCTTGACGACGTCGACCGCCTCGGCGTCGATCGATTCGGTTTCGAGCCAGTGGGGGACGAAGTTGCGCTTCGCGAAGTCCTCGCGCTCGTCTTCGGTGCCGATGATACACCACAGCTGTGGTTCGTCGGGACCGTGCCAGTCGCCCTGTCGGCTGATGGAGAAGCAGACCCGCTCGCCGCCGTCGTACTCGATGATGGCGTTTCGCCGGATGCCCGGGTTCCCGTGGATGATGAGTCGCTTCATGCGAGGGGATTCGGAAGGACCGGGTAAAAGCGCTTCGGGACCGCCCGTTCGGCGTCTGGGCGGGGCGGGCCCGGTCAGGTCCACTCCCCGAGGCCGGTCTGGACCACCGACTCCTCGATGCGCTCGAAGCCGCGCTCGACCTCCTCGGCGCTGACCTCCCACTCGTCGACGACGTACTCGCGGGCGGCGTCGAGGTCGGGGTCCATCTCGGCGTCGAACGCGTAGTCGTCGGTGACCGACGGGTTCAGGAACAGCTCTCGGATCACGTCGACGTCCTTGTCGATGTGGGCGCCCTCGGCTTCGAGCACGCCCCAGATGTCGCCGTGCTCTTTGACCGTCTCGAGCGCGGTCTTCGGGCCGATGCCCGAGACGCCCTCGTTGAAGTCGGTGCCACAGAGGATGCCGATGTCGACCAACTGCTCCCACGTCACCTCGAGATCGTCGAGGGTGGCTTCGAAGTCCATCAGCTCGGGGTCGCCCTTGCTGGTGAGCTGGCGGAGCGTCAGCGGCGCCCCGAGCAACAGCGCGTCGTAGTCCTCGGTCCCGCAGTAGTCGACCGCGCCGACCCGGTTCATGTAGGCGGCCTGTGCCTCGCCCTCGGCCGGGGCCTCGATGTAGGGGACGTCGAGGCGGTCGAACAGCTCCCGGGTCGTGCGCTGGATGGTGTCGGTGAGCCGCTGAGTGTGGGCGTCGAGCCGGGCGACCTCGATCGCGTCGCCCGCCTCGCGCGCTTTCTCCAGCCGCTCCTCGCGGGCCTCGCGGGCCTCCCGGCGCTGTTCGATCTCCGCGGACTTGTGGTCGGTGACTGACCCGTCGAAGACGAACACGGGCGTCAGGTCGTTCTCGAAGAACTTCGGGAGCCCCTGGACGACGCCGATCAGGTTCGCGACCTCGGTGTCGTCGGCGGTGGTGTAGGCGTCGTCGGTGGTCCACTTGACGGTCGTCGTGAGGTACTTGTAGAGCCAGTTGTGGGCGTCGACGGCGACCGTCTCGCCGTCGAGGTCCTCGAAGGGGACCTCCGAGAGCACCGCGAGCTGCCGCAGATCGGTGTTTCCCATCGCCCGCCAGTAGGGCGCCCGCGGATTTGAAGGTCCGGGTTCGGCGTCGTCGGTCGCGGCCCGAATCCGACGCTTTTGTATCCACACCGCCGAAACCGAGCCCAATGCCCGCGTTCTTCGACCGCCTCGCCGACCGCATCGCCGAGATCGACAGCGTCGTGTCGGTGGGTCTGGACCCCGACGAGAATCGCCTCCCCGACGCGGTCCGGGGCGCCGACCTGCCCCGGTGGGAGTTCAACCGACGGATCATCGACGCGACCCGCGAGTCCGCCGCCGCGTTCAAGCCCAACGCCGCCTTCTACGAGGACCCCGACGGCTGGCGCGCCCTCGAAAAGACCGTCGACTACGCTCGCGAACGAGGCGTGCCGGTGTTGCTCGACGCCAAGCGCGCCGACATCGGCAACACCTCCCGGCAGTACGCGAAGATTCTCGACTCGGTCGACGCCATCACCCTCAACCCCTACCTCGGACGGGACGCGCTGGCGCCGTTTCTCGACCGCGAGACGGCGGGCTGTTTTCTGCTCTGTCGGACCTCTAACCCCGGCGGCGCGGACGTCCAGGACCTCGAACTCGCGGGGGGCGAACGCGTCTACGAGCGCGTGGCCGACCTCGCCGCCGAGTGGAACGACGCGGGCAACGTCGGGCTCGTCGTGGGCGCGACCTCCCCCGACGAGCTCCGGGCGGTCCGCGAACGCGTCCCCGAACTGCCGTTTCTCGTCCCCGGCGTCGGCGCGCAGGGCGGCGACGCCGCGGCGGCCGCCGAGTGCGCGACCGCGACGAACGGCGCCGGCCTCGTCAACTCGACGCGGGGCATCATCTTCGCGGGCGAGGACTCCGAGCGACCGTTCGACGAGGCGGCGGGCGAGGCGGCCGCCGACCTCGCCGAGCGGCTCAACGCCCACCGGTAGCCGGCCCGCGGGCTCGGGAGCCGGAGTCGGCGCCCTACCCGCCCCGGACCGATAGCCATAATCGGCGCCCACACGAACGTCCGGGTATGACACGGGAAGTCTCCGCGCGGCCCTACCTCGCGGGCGCCGCGGTCGTGGTGGTCGCGCTGGCCGGACTCCTCGGCGCGGTCGTCGGAACCACCGGCCAGCAGGAGGGGATGGCGATGGATCTCCTCGGAGTCGTCTCCTTCCAGATGACGCCGATTTCGATGGCGGCGTTCGGGATGACCGCGACCGCGGCGGTCCTCGCGCTCCTGTTCGGGCTCGTCAGCGTCGCCGCCGCGTACGACGAGGCCGAGACGACGGGGTGAGCGGTCTCACACCCTCGGCCGACCCACCGGCGGTCGCCCGGCGAGCGGGGCCTGCGGTCAGCGCTCGACCCGGACGCGTTCGCCCGCCGAGAGCCCGAACGCCTCCTCGCCCCGGCCCCGATTGACCGCGAGCTCGACGTTGCCGTGGCTCCCGACCGTGACGAGGCGCTCGCCGGCCGCCCGCTCGGCGTACGCGCGAGCCACGGGCGCCGGTTCGCCGTTCACGATCACCGACTCGCGGTCGGCGAGAAACTCCCCGGGGACGTTGGTGACGACGTTGCCGAAGCCGTCGACGACGAGGACCTCTCCCACCGCCACGGCGCCGTCGCGGTCGGGGTCTGGAAATCGGAGGTCGACGAACTCGTCGGCCGGCGAGATCCGATCGAGTCGCTCGAACGAGTCGACGCCGGCCTCGTGGACGTCGGCCGCCGCGGGCGCGAACACGTCCCGGCCGTGAAAGGTGGTGCTCTCGGTGTCTCGGTCGGCGTACGCGACGTCGAAGACCTCGACGCCCGCCTCCTCGCCCGCCAGCGCGCGGGCCGCCGGGAGCGCGAGCCCGTTGTCCGGCGCGACCAGCGCGTGATCGCCGGCCCGGATCGCGAGCGCCGCCCGCTCGGTGCCGACGCCGGGGTCGACGACCGCGAGGTGGACCGCCGCCGGGAAGTACGTCAGGACCTCCCGAAGCCAGAACGCCGCGGCACGCACGTTCTGGCGGGGGAAGTCGTGGGCCACGTCGACTAGCCGGGCGTCGGTTCGGCCGAGCAACACGCCCTTCATCGCCGCGGGGTACGGCGATCCGAAGTCCGAAGCGAGCGTTATCATAGCCGATCGTTGGGGCGCCCCGGCCGTAAAAATCCCGACCCGGCGGTTCACTCGCCGTTGCTGTCCGAGTCGCTCACCTGCTGGATCCGGTCGAGTCCGCCACACTCCTCGACGACCTCGACCACGGCCTCGGGGACCAGCGACTCCCAGTCGTCGCCGAGGATCATGCGCTCGCGGACCTCCGTGCCCTCGAGGACGTCACGGTTGAACATCGGCGACTGGCGCACCTCGACGCCTGCCTCCTCGAAGAGTCGGATGACGAGGGGGTTGTTCGAGTAGGCGACGTCGAAGTCCGGACACATGCTCTGGACGTGGCTGACCCACACCGAGTTGCGCTCTAAGTCCTCGATCGGGACCGCGTAGGTCACCAGATCCGAGTCCACCAGCGACTTGGTGATCATCATGATGCGTTCGCCCGCCGTGAAGGGGTCGTGGCGGCTGTGGGAGTCGCCCGCGCTCCCGATGCCGAGGACCAGTTCGTCGACCTCCTCGGCGATGGTCTCGACCACGTTCCGGTGGCCGTCGTGGAACGGCTGGAACCGCCCGATGTAGAACCCGCGGGTCATACGCCACGTTGCGCTCGGGAGTTTTATAAGGGTGGCGAGTCGCCCGAGACGCCCGAAACGATCGACTCGGGCGCCATCGCGCCGGATTCGCTGGCGGGCCGTCTCGGTCCGAGAGGGAGAAAGTATATCAGTTCGCCACCCCACCGTTTAGATACGTACAGGACCGTTCTATGAGTAAGGATACCGACAACGACGCTCCGCCGCCGGAGCAGACCCGCGAGCAGGGGGGCTCGGAGTTCGAGGACCTCGGTAGCGACGTCGATCCCGATATCGACGAAGCAGAGGTCGAGGACACCGATCTGCTCGGCGGCTTGGATATCGAGACGACCGACGAGATAGACATTCCCGACCGACTGGTCGATCAGGTCATCGGTCAGGATCACGCACGCGACGTCGTGCAGAAAGCGGCCAAGCAGCGCCGCCACGTCATGATGATCGGCACCCCGGGGACGGGGAAGTCGATGCTGGCGAAAGCGATGAGCGAACTCCTCCCGAAAGAGGAGTTACAGGACGTGCTCGTCTACCACAATCCCGACGACGGCAACGAGCCGAAGGTCCGGACGGTTCCGGCGGGGAAAGGCGAGCAGATCATCGAGGCCCACAAGGAGGAGGCCCGCAAGCGCAACCAGATGCGGTCGTTCCTGATGTGGGTCATCATCGCCATCGTGGTGGGGTACGCCCTGCTCATCGCGGGCCGGCCGCTGTTGGGCATCCTCGCGGCCGGGGTCATCTACCTCGCGTTCCGGTACGGTTCGCGGGGCAGCGACGCGATGATCCCGAACCTGCTGGTCAACGCCGCCGACCAGACCACCGCGCCGTTCGAGGACGCCACCGGCGCCCACGCCGGCGCGCTGCTCGGCGACGTCCGCCACGACCCGTTCCAGTCCGGCGGGATGGAGACCCCGAGCCACGACCGCGTCGAGGCCGGGGCCATCCACAAGGCCAACAAGGGCGTGCTGTTCGTCGACGAGATCAACACCCTCGACATCCGGTCCCAGCAGAAGCTGATGACCGCGATCCAGGAGGGCGAGTTCTCCATCACGGGCCAGTCCGAGCGCTCCTCGGGCGCGATGGTCCAGACCGAGCCGGTCCCCTGTGACTTCATCATGATCGCGGCGGGGAACATGGACGCGATGGAGAACATGCACCCGGCGCTCCGGTCGCGGATCAAGGGGTACGGGTACGAGGTCTATATGGACGACACCATCGAGGACACCCCGGAGATGCGCCGGAAGTACGCCCGGTTCATCGCCCAGGAGGTCACCAAGGACGGTCGGCTCCCCCACTTCACCGAGGAGGCGGTCGAGGAGGTCATCCTCGAGGCCCAGCGTCGGTCGGGCCGGAAGGACCACCTCACGCTCAAGCTCCGGGACCTCGGCGGGCTGGTTCGGGTCGCGGGCGACATCGCCCGCGCCGCCGACAAGAGCCAGACCGAGCGCGAGGACGTGCTTCAGGCCAAGCGCCGGAGCCGCTCGATCGAACAGCAGGTCGCCGACGAGTACATCGAACGGCGGAAGGACTACGAGCTCACGGTCAACGCCGGCGACGTGGTCGGTCGCGTCAACGGACTCGCCGTGATGGGCGAGGACAGCGGGATCGTCCTCCCCGTGATGGCGGAGGTCACGCCGTCTCAGGGACCGGGCGAGGTCATCGCCACCGGTCAGCTCAAGGAGATGGCCATGGAGGCTGTCCAGAACGTCTCGGCGATCATCAAGAAGTTCTCCGACGAGGACATCACCGAACGCGACGTCCACATCCAGTTCGTGCAGGCGGGTCAACAGGGCGTCGACGGCGACTCGGCGTCGATCACGGTGGCCACCGCGGTCATCTCGGCGCTCGAGGACATGCCGGTCGCACAGGACCTCGCGATGACCGGCTCGCTGTCGGTCCGGGGCGACGTGCTCCCGGTCGGCGGCGTGACCCACAAGATCGAGGCCGCCGCGAAGGCGGGCCTCGACCGGGTCATCATCCCGAAGGCCAACGAGGACGACGTGATGATCGAAGCGGAGTACGAAGAGCAGATCGAGATCATCCCGGTCACCCACATCAGCGAAGTGCTCGACGTGGCGCTGGCGGGCGAGGCCGAGAAGGACAGCCTCGTCGATCGGCTCAAGAACATCACCGGCTCCGCGCTCGAACGGCAGGTCGGCCGGTCGGGCACCGGCGGTAGCCCGAGCCCGCAGTAACGCGGCCCCGTTTCTCTCGTTTTCGATCGGCCGGCGGCCGCCACCTCGACCGCGAACACGAACATCTATTAGCTGACGTGTCCTATAGGGAGACATGGGACTCAAAAAGAGCCTCCTGAGTGGACTCGTCGCGTTCGCAGTCGCAACCCTCGCGGTCCGGACGCTCGCCTCCTCCCGGAGCGGGACGAAGATCGGCCTGCTGGCAGGCGGCGCTGTCGCGGTCCGGACGCTCCTGTCCGGTGGCGACGACGACGCCGTCGAGGAGTTGTCCATCGAGGACCCCGCCGCGGAGTAACGACGCCTCACTTTTTGCCGTCAGGAAGGGGGCGACGGTGTAGTGGTATCGGGATACGAGCCCGGTCCAGCACGGTCTCCCGTGCCGTCAGTTACCGCCTACCGCGGAGACGGCATAAGCGCGCCTATCGAACAGACGTCGCTGTCAGCGCCTCTTTGCCCGGCGGCGCGTTCCGAACCGACGCGACTTTTTCCCGACTCCCCGAAGGTGAGCGCATGGACGCACTCGGCGACCTCGTAACTCGCGACCGTCGAAGCGACGACCCGGCGCTCTTGGCGCCCCGCGAGCGCCGCGCCTACGACTACCGGCGGTTCTGCACCACCGCGTGGAAGACGGGCAATTTCTGGCGGCGCAGAGGTCTCCACGCCGACGCGACCGTCGCTGTCGCCGACGACCCCGAGCCAGAGGCCGTCTTCGCCTTCCTCGGAGCGGCCCTGCTCGGCGCCCGGACCCGGTTCGGCGCGCCCGGCGAGGTCGACGCCCGGATCGGGGTCGCGCCCCGCGGGGCCGTCGACGGCTACGACCTCCCGCCGGGCGGCCAGCGGGTCGCCTACGCCGGCCCGCCCGACGATCCGTCGGTCGCGCACTTCGAGCGCGACATCTGGAGCGAGAACCCGGCGTTCCCCGAGACGCCCGTCGACCCCGAGTCGGTCGCGCTCGTCGCCGCCGATGGAGACGACGCCCCCGACCGCGAGTACTCCCACGCCGACCTCCTGTCTGCGGCCCGGACGGTCGCCGGCGACTGGGGGATCGGGCCCGGCGACGAGGTGGCGGTCCGCGCGCCGCTGGCCGACCCCGGAGCGATCGCCGCGGGCGTGGTCGCGCCGCTGGTCGCGGGCGCGGCGATACTGTTGCCCGACGACGAAGCCGTCGGCGACTACGCGGTCGTCGAGGACGGGGGCGACCCGCCCGAGTCTCGGACGGTCGCGGCGTCGACTGTGACGTAACCCCGACCGACGTGGCCGATCGCGGGTCCGGAGCCGATGGGACGGTAGAAGCGGTAACCGCTCACCGCGCGTCTTCGAGTCGGTCGAGCGCCTCGGGGTTCTCGATGCTGGACATGTCGCCCAGATCCTCGCCGGTGTAGGTCGCCTCGATCGCCCGCCGGATGATCTTCCCCGACTGGGTCTTGGGGAACTCCGAGACGAAAAGCACCTCGCGGGGCCGGAACGGCTTGCCGAGTTCCGTGCCGACCTGCGCGCGGAGTTCCTCGCGGAGGTCGTCGCCAGCCTCGTAGCCGTCTTCGAGGATGACGTAGGTCACCACCGCCTGCCCCGTGGTGTCGTCGGGGACGCCGACGGCGGCGGCCTGATTCACCGCGTCGTGGTCGATGAGCGCGCCCTCGACCTCTGCGGGCCCGACCTTCCGGCCCGCGACGTTGATGGCGTCGTCGGCCCGGCCGTGGAGGAACCAGAAGCCGTCCTCGTCCTTCTGGGCCCAGTCGCCGTGGTCCCACATGTCCTCGAACGTCGACCAGTACTCCTCGAGGTAACGCTCGTCGTCCTGCCAGAGTCCCTTGGTCATCGACGGCGCGGAGTCCCGGGCGACGAGGAACCCCCGCTCGTGGGTGTCGGCGATCGACTCGCCCTGCGAGTCGACGATGTCGACGTCCATCCCGAGCCCGGGTCCGCCAAGCGTGCAGGGCTTGAGCGGCTGGATCGGCATCGGCATCAGGAAACAGCCACAGATCTCGGTCCCGCCCGAGATGTTGATGATCGGCGCCTCCCCGCCCCCGACGTGCTCGTAGAACCACTGCCAGCTCTCGGGGTCCCACGGCTCGCCGGTCGAGCCCAGCAGGCGGAGGCTGGAGAGGTCGTGGCCCTCCAGCCACTCGTCGCCGTACTTGCGGAGCGCGCGGATCGCGGTCGGCGAGATGCCGAACGTCGAGATCGAGTGGCGGTCGATCATCTCCCAGAAGCGGTCGGGCTCGGGGTGGTCTGGCGCCCCCTCGTACATGAAGACCGTGCCGGCGTGGGCGTGGTTGCCGATGAGCGTCCACGGCCCCATCATCCACCCGATGTCGCTGACCCAGAAAAAGCGGTCGCTTGGCTTGTGGTCGAAGCCGAAGTAGATCTCCTTGGCACACTGGACGAGCTGGCCGGCGTGAGTCTGGACGGTGCCCTTCGGCTTGCCCGTCGTGCCTGAAGTGTAGAGGATCATCGACTCGTCGCGGGCGTCCATCGGGACGGTGTCGTACTCGTCGCTCCGGGTCTCGACCGCCTCGTCCCACCACTCGTCGCGGTCGTCGTGCCACGGGACGGCCGAGTCGGCGGCCCCTCGGGAGCCGAACCGATCGTAGACGATGGTGTGCTCGACGTGACCCGCCGCCTCGATGGCCTCGTCTGCGGTTCCCTTCAGCCTGACCTCGCTCCCCCGCCGATAGAAGCCGTCGGCGGTGAACAACACCGAACACTCGGGGTCCTCGATGCGGGTCGCGGTCGCCTCGACGCCGAACCCCGAGAAGATGGGGACGACGATGGCGCCGACCTTGAACGCGCCGTAGAGGATCGAGATGACCTCCGGGACCATCGGCATGTAGAGACCCACCGCATCGCCTTTCTCGACGCCGCGGGCTTCGAGCGCGTTGGCGACCTTGTTCGACTGGCGGGCCAGCTCGTGGAACGTGACCTCGCGGACCTCGCCGTCCTCGCCCTCCCAGATGCAGGCGACCTTGTTTCGGGTCTCGGCGTCGGGGGCGGCGTGGCGGTCGACCGCGTTGTGGGCGATGTTGATCTCCCCGCCCTCGTACCACTCCGAGAACTGAGGCCCGTCGGCGTCGCCCCGGACCGCCTCGTAGGGCTCGTAGAAGTCGATGTCGAGGTAGTCGACCATCTCGTCCCAGAACCACTCCACGTCCCCCGTGGTCCGCTCGACGAGTTCGTCGTAGTCGTCGATGTCGTACTCCTGCATGAACTGGTAGACGTTGGTCGACTCCACGAACTCCTCGGACGGTTCGTGGACGACCTCGTCGACGTCTTCGAGCGTATCCATAGATGCCACCGTACGCGACACGTTGTCGGGGTCTGCCAAGTAAGTTGCGCGACCGCTCGTCCGGGCGCTATCGCCGCGGGAGATGGGCGTCGAGCACCGCCCTCACGGCCGCCACGTCGTCGATCTCCTCGGGGTCGAGCCGCAGGTCACGCAGGCCCCACGGCGACCACCCGGCACGCCTGACCCGGAGCTCGTCGTCGGTCAGCGAGTAGCTCTCGAACCTCGACCACGGCCGGACGCGCTTGTGGACCGGCGTGCCGACCCGGACGCCGGCGTCGGCGACCACGTACGTTCGCTCGGCGACCGCGCCCGACAGTCCGGCGCCGCCGGCGATCATGAGGTGAAAGAGCCACCGGAGCGATTCGAAGCCGGCGACGATCGAGGCGGCGAACCCGACCGTGCCGCCGAGCATGAGCGCCCCGACGGCCCACTTTGCGAGCCGACGGTCCCGCTCGGGGCCCGTGGTGCTGAAGCGGACCCGACGCTCCGAGCCCGCGAGCACGGCCTTCGCGTGGCGATTGTGCGCGGCGAGCACGAGACCGGTCCCGCCGACCAGTCCGCCGACCGCCCCGAGTAGCGCGAGCCCGACCGCGATCCCCGAGGCCGGCCCCTCGACCCCGGTCGCGGCGAGCACGCCGCCGCCGTACGCGAGGCCGGCGACCGGCGCGAGCCACGCCCACCGGGTCGAACCGAGCCGGACCGCGACGGCCTCGCGGCCGGCCGCCCGCCACCCGACCGCGACCCCGGCGGTGCCGACCCCGAGGAAGGTGAAAAAGAGGACGCCGGCCTCCGTGGTCGCGGTGACCGCGACGCCGACGGTCGCGACTGGCGCGAGGAGGGCGGCGACGTACAGCCCGACGACGAAGCCGAAAAACGAGTCGGGCTCGTCGGCCGGGACGTCTCGGTGTGCGTCGACGGTCGCCATTCAGTTGACGTTTTGATGCCTCGGTCCAAAAGGGTTCGGCTCACGCCCACTCGACGCCCAGCCCCTCGTGGATCACGAACTCCAGCGCGTTGATGAGGTAGTGGGCGACCACCACCACGAGGAGGCTCCCCGTGAGGACGAACGCCGCCGCCAGCGCGAACCCGAGCACGCCGGTCACTGCCACGCCGCCGGGGCCCTGAGCGCCGTGGCCGACCGCGAACGCGACCGAGGAGGCGATCGCCAGTGCCCACGGCGAGACGCCGAAACCGGCGGCGAACGCGCCCACGAGCGCCGCCCGGAACAACAGCTCCTCGAACCCCGCGATGATGGGCAAGACGACCCCGAGCAACACCGCCCACCCCCGGAGGGTCTCGGGCGCGAGGTGGGCCCGGAGGCTCTCGGAGTAATCGACCCCGGTCGAGTCGAGCACCGACGCGCTCAGTTCGTTGGCGACGTAGAGCGCGACGCCGACCGCCGCCCCGGCCGCGAGCGCCGGCGGGCCGACGCTCCACGGATCGTCGACCGCCACGCCGAGGTCTGCGGGCGGGATCGACGCGAACCACGCCGCCCCGATCACGACGACGCCGAAAAAGCCCTGACTCACGGCGACGTTCGCCAACAGCGCGCCGGTCGACAGCGCGTCGGCGGCCGGCGACCGCCGGGCGTCGACCTCGGCGTCGTTCGGCCCCCACGGGCCGTCGCCGGGGGTGTCCTCGTCGCGTGCGCGCGCCGATTTCGCCGGGTCGTCCTCGACGGTCACGCCCGGCGGGTCGTTCCACCCGTCGCTCGCGCCCGCCCGTCGCTCGATCCGGGCCGCGCCGGTCGCGGGCGTCTCCGGGCGGGGCTCGCCGTCGCGGTCCGGGGACCGGTCGCGGTCGTCCCCGCCATCGGGGTCGTCGAACATCGCGGCCGAGGCCCGCGCGAGGAGGACGAGTAGCCCGAGAACGAGCATGGTGACCGCGGCGAACGACTCGTACTGGGGCGGTGTCGCCATCGAGCGTATCTACGCACCCCGCCGGCAAAAATCGGTGCCCTCCGGACGCGTCGGTTCGGGCGGCGTCGAGGGCAGACGACGGATTGCTCCCCGCTTTCCAATCTACAGCGTTACGCGACGAGCGCCGAGAGGCGGAAATCAGCGACAGCGCGCCGAAGACCCGCACACGAGCGAGTGGACCAAGCGGCGACCGAAGCGGAGGGAAGAGCCCAGCGTTTTTGTCGACGTTTTGCGAGCGGGCGCCGTTTAGGGCGCGAGCGTAGCAAAAGGCCGTCTAGAAGGTGTTTTTGATCTTCTCGAAGAAGCCCTGCTCGACGTCGACCTCCTCGCCGCCGGCCTCGGCGAACTGTTCGAGCGCCTCGCGCTGTTCGTCGTTGAGGCTCTCGGGGGTGACGACTTGCACCTGCACGTAGAGGTCGCCGTGACCGCGCCGCCGGAGTCGGGGCATTCCCTTGCCCTGCAGGCGGAACGTCTCGCCGCTCTGGGTGCCCGCGGGCACGTCCATCTCGACTGTGCCGTCGAGAGTCGGCACCGCGACGGTGTCGCCGAACGTGGCCTGCGGGAACGAGATGGCGTGTTGGTGGTGGAGGTCGTCGTCCTCGCGCTCGAAATCGGGGTGGTCCTCGACGTCGATTTCGATCAGGAGGTCGCCTTTCGGCCCGCGGTTCTCGCCGGGCGCGCCCTCGCCTTCCATCTGGAGGGTCTGGCCGGTCTGGATGCCGGCGGGCACCTCGACCGAGAGGGTGGCCTCGCGGTCGACCACGCCGTCGCCGGCGCAGTCCGAACACGTCTCGTCGTAGATTTCGCCCTCGCCGCCACAGTGCCGACAGGTCTGGGTCTGCTGGACCCGCCCGAGCGGGGTCTGCTGGACCTGCGTGACCTGCCCGCGGCCGTTGCACTCCGGACAGGTCCGGGAGTCGGTCCCCGGCGGGTGGCCGTCCCCGTCGCAGGTGTCACACCGCTCGGGTCGCCGGACGGTGACCTGCTTTTGGACGCCCTCGTAGGCCTCTTCGAGCGTGATCGAGAGCCGGGTCCGGAGGTCCTGGCCCTTCTGCGGGCGGTTCGACCGCTGACCGCGGCCGCCGCCCCCGAAGAACTGCTCGAAGATGTCGCCCATGCCGCCCTGTCCGCCCATCCCGCCGAAGGGACCCTGTCCGCCCATCCCGCCGGCGCCCGCCCCGCCGGGGCCGCCGTCGAAGCCGCCGCGCTTCTGGGCCTGCTCGAAGCGCTCGTGGCCCATCTGGTCGTACGCTTGGCGCTTCTCCTCGTCGGTCAGCACCTCCTTTGCCTTCTGAAGCTTCTTGAACTTCTCCTCGGCGTTCGGGTCGTCGCTCACGTCGGGGTGGTAGTCGGTCGCCTTCTCGCGGTAGGCCGATTTGATCTCGTCCTGGTCGGCGTCCCTACTCACGCCGAGTATGTCGTAGAAGTCCTCGCTCATTGGTTGTCAGTCGGTAAAAGTCGGAGTCACTTCAAGGGTCCGTTGGCGCGACGCCCGCGCGGTCGGATTCGCACTCGCCCGGAGACGGCTTACTCTTCGTCGTCCTCTCCGGGAGGCTCGCTACCGCTCGCTTCCCGAGATGCCGAAAGACTCGCTACGCTCGTCTTTCGAGTCGACGAAAGCGACTCACTCCTCGTCGTCCTCTTCGACGTCCTCGAAGTCGGCGTCGACGTACTCGTCGTCGCCCGGTTCCGCGCCGCCCGCGCCGCCGGGTCCGGCCTGTCCGCCCATGCCGCCCGGTCCGGCGCCAGCGCCCGCGCCCGGACCGGCGCCTGCTCCGGCACCGCCCGCGCCGGCCTGGGCCTGCTGTTGGTACATCTGCTTGCCGATCTCCTGAAGCTCCTCGGAGAGAGACTCGGTGGCGTCTTCGAGTTCCTCCTTGGAGGCGTCCTCGTCGGCCAGCACTTCCTGGACCGCCTCGATCTCGGCCTCGATGGTCTCGCGGAGGTCGTCGTCGACGTTCTCCTCGTTCTCCTCGAGGAGCGTCTCGGCGCGCTGGACCGCGCTCTCGGCCTCGTTGCGGGCCTCGATGCGCTCGCGGCGCTGCTGGTCTTCCTCGGCGTGCTGTTCGGCCTCCTGTTGCATCTCCTCGATCTCATCGTCCGAGAGGCCGGCGCCGCCCTCGATGGTGATCTCCTCGGAGTTCCCCGAGCCCTGATCCTCGGCGGAGACGTTGACGATGCCGTTCTCGTCGATGTTGAACCCGACCTCGATCTGCGGGGTGCCGGCGGGCGCGGGCGGGATGCCCGTCAGCTGGAACTCCCCGAGCAGTTCGTTCTCCTCGGCGATCTCGCGCTCGCCCTGGAACACCCGGACCTGCACCGACGTCTGGTTGTCCGCGGCCGTGGTGAACACCTTCGACTCCTCGGTCGGGATCGTGGTGTTTTTGTCGATGAGCCGCTCGAACAGGCCGCCCTTGACCTCGATGCCGAGGCTGAGCGGCGTCACGTCGAGCAACACGATGTCGTCGACGTCGCCCGACAGGACCCCGCCCTGGATCGCCGCGCCGAGCGCGACGGCCTCGTCGGGGTTGACGTTCTTCTTTGGCTCCTGGCCGGTCATCTCCTCGACCTTCTCTTGGACCTGGGGCATCCGGGTCGAGCCGCCGACGAGGATGACCTCGTCGATGTCGCCCTTGTCGTAGCCCGCGTCGTCGAGCGCCTGCTCGGTCGGGTCGACGGTGCGGTCGATGAGGTCGCTGGTGAGGCTCTCGAACTTCGCGCGGGTCAGGCTGTCCTCGAGGTGGACCGGGCCGTCGTCGGTCGCCGTGATGAACGGGAGGTTGACGTCGGCCTCCTTCCGGGAGGAGAGTTCGATCTTGGCTTCCTCGGCGGCGTCCTTGAGCCGCTGGAGGGCTTGGCGGTCCTCCCGGAGGTCGATGCCGTGGTCGTTCTCGAACTCGTCGGCGAGGTGGTCGATGATCGCTTCGTCCCAGTCGTCGCCCCCGAGGTCGTTGTCACCGTTGGTGGCGACGACCTCGTAGACGCCCCCGCCGAGATCGAGGATCGAGACGTCGAAGGTGCCCCCGCCGAGGTCGTAGACTAAGACCGTCTGGTCGGACTCGTCGTCGAGGCCGTAGGCCATCGAGGCCGCGGTCGGCTCGTTGACGATGCGCTCGACCTCGAAGCCGGCGATCTCGCCGGCGTCTTTGGTCGCCTGGCGTTGCTTGTCGTTGAAGTACGCGGGAACGGTGATGACCGCTTTCTCGACGTCGTCGCCGAGGTACTCCTCGGCGTCGCGCTTGATCTTCTGGAGGATCATCGCCGAGATCTGCTCGGGGGTGTACTCCTCGCCGTCGATCTCGACGGTGTAGTCGTCCTCGCCCATGTGGCGCTTGATCGACTGGATCGTGCGCTCGGGGTTCTGGACGGCCTGATTCTTCGCCGGCTTGCCGACGAGGCGCTCGCCGTCGTCGAACGCGACGACCGAGGGCGTGGTGCGGTCGCCCTCGCCGTTGACGATGATCTCCGGGTCGGCGCCCTCCATGACCGCGAACGCGCTGTTCGTGGTACCGAGGTCGATGCCCAGAATTTTGTTGCTCGCCATCTTGTTCGATACGTTGCGGATTCTTCCGTTTAAGCCTTGCTAGTCCGGGCGTTCGAGGGCGCAGAACGATCCGGACGCTGTCTTGCGGTTTCGCCGCTCACCGTGGTCGAGAATCGCATACTTATATATCCGACCGCAATTGTACTGGTCGTCCGGCGGGCCGCCCCGACTCACTCCTCGGCGTCGCCGGCCTCGCTGACCGTGACCTGCGCCGGCCGCAACACCTTCTCGCCCATCTCGTAGCCGGGCTGGTAGACGTCCGCGACGGTGCCCGGGGGTCGGTCGCTCTCGACTCTCATCATCACCTCGTGGCGCTGGGGGTCGGTCTCGGCGCCGGGCTCGGGGTCGATCGGGGTCACGTCCTCGTGCTCGAACGCCCGGTCGAGCTCTTTGAGCGTCATCTCGACGCCCTCGCGGAGGCTCTCGACGTCCTCGTGTTCGGAGTCGAGCGCGCGAACGAGGTTGTCCCGGACGTCGAGGAGGTCGGTCACGAGGTCCTCGGTCGCGGTCGCCTCGATCTGTTCTTGGCGCTTTTTGGCGCGCTTTTTGTAGTTCTGGAAGTCGGCCTGCTTGCGCTTGAGTCGGCTCTCGAGGTCCTCGGCGCGGTCTTCGGCCTCCTCGCGGGCGGTTTCTAGCTCCGCGAGGTGGGCCTCCAGATCGGTCGCGAGGTCGGCGTCCTCGACTGCGACCTCGGCCACGAGTCGAGTGCTCTCGGGGGCGAGGGTCCCGTCGCCGTCGGCGCCGTCGGTCGCGCCCGGTTCGGTCGCCGGCTCCTCGGCGTCCGTCTGCTCGGCGTCCGCGCGCACCTGCTCGGTGGCTTCCTCGTCGGTCATACGCGATACAAACGGCCGGGCGCGTTTAAGGGTTCAGAAACAGGTCACTCGCCGGGTCGGCGCCGCTCGAACGCCTCGACCACCTCGTCGCTGGCGTCGAGTTCCGCCAGTTCCGCCTCGACGTCGACGTTCTCGAACTTCTGGGCTCCCGCGGGCGTCCTCTTCAGCGTGTTTACGTGGTAGAGATACGACAGCCGGAGCAGCCAGACCGCGTGGTCGACGTCGCCCTCGTCTCGGATATAGCGCGTCGTCCACCCCGACTCGGGGACGACGTGGTGCTCGCCCGTCTTCCCCGTCTCGATGAGTCGGTCGCGCAGGCGCTCGGTGAACGGCACGTCGACGATACCCCAGCGGTGGACGTGGCCGACCTCCCGGGGCCCGACGGTGAACTCCCGACCCTCGAAGCGGTGTTCGTTGGTGGTGACGTGGGGCCACGCGGCGACCGTCTCGATGATTCGGTCCACGAGCCGCGCCGCCTCCCGTTGGTCTATGTCCCCCATGATCTCTGGTCGGAGACACGGCGTCGGGAAACTTAACCGCCGTGCCCGTCTGGGGGCCGCCGGGCGAACTCGGCCGACCGCCGGCCGATCACAGCCCCGACAGCGTCTCGGCGACGTCGACCCAGTGGCTCCCCTTCCAGAAGCACTGGCCACAGGAGGGACACCGCCACACCCGACGCGCCCCGGTCTCGGGCGCGTACGACGGCGTCCGGGCGTCGGCGTCGACCTCGACGAGAGCTCCGTTGCACTTCGAACACCGCGCCGGCTCCGAGAGGGCCAGTTCGAACCCCGCCTTCGATAGCTCGCGGAGCTGGTCGATCACCTCACGCGACTCGACGAGCAGTCCGTCGGCGCTCGCCGCCAGCTCGGCGTCCCGGGTCACGAGCAGTCGACCCTCGGCGTCGGCGAGGTCGGCAAGCGCGTCGTCGGCCTCTACCCCCCGGTCGAGGGCGTAGGCCGCGTCGTAGCCCGCCATCCGGAGGTAGGTCGCGAGCGTCCCCAGCATCGCATCGAGCACCACCGCGGTGTCGGCGGGGGTCCGTTCGGGCGGGTCGGCGTCTCCGGACACGGTCAGTGGAGGAATTCCCGGACCCCGTCGGCGTCGCGGGCGTTGAGCACGTCGGCGGTCTCGGCCCACCCGCGACGGGCTGTGTGGACGCCGTACCGGACGTTTCGGTACTCGGCGGGCGTGTGGGCGTCGGTGTCGATCGCGATCGTCGCGCCCGCCTCGACGGCCCGCTTGACCGCGCTCCCCCACAGGTCGAGGCGGTGAGGGTTGCTGTTGATCTCCAGCGCGGTCTCGGCGTCGGCGGCGGCGCTCGCCACGGCCTCGACGTCGAACTCCAGTCCGGCGCGGCTGTTGAGCATGCGGCCGCTCGGATGGCCGAGCACGTCGACGTGAGGGTGTTCGACCGCCGCGGTCAGCCGGTCGGTGGCGTCGCCCTCCAGCCCGCTGTGGGGCGAGGCGACGACGCAGTCGAGGTCCGCGAGCAGGTCGTCGGCGACGCTGATCGCGCCGTCGGCCTCGACGGTCGCCTCGACGCCGACGAACACCTCGACCGGGAGGTCGGCGGCCTGCTCGCGGACCTCGGCGGCCTGTTCGCGGATCGCCGCGTCGTCGAGGCCCACGCCGCCGACCATTCCGGGGCCGGTGGCGTGGTCCGAGATACAGACGTACTCGTGGCCGAACTCGGCGGCCGCCTCGGCCATCTCCGCCACCGAGAGGTCGCCGTCGGACCACTCGGTGTGGACGTGGAGGTCCCCGCGAATCTCGTCTTCGGCGAGGAGTTCGGGGAGTTGGCCGGCCGCCGCCGCGTCGATCTCGCCGCGGTCCTCGCGGAGTTCCGGCGGGACGTACGGGAGATCGAGCACCTCGTACATCCCGGCCTCGGTGTCGCCGGCGACGCGCTCGCCGACCCGCTGGCCGGAGTCGGGGGCCGCCGGCTCGTCGGCGTCGGCCCCCTCGAGGTCAGAGACGTCGAACGCGCCGTACTCGTTGAGCTTGTATCCCCGCTCGATGGCGTAGTTGCGAAGCCGGATGTTGTGCTCCTTGCTACCGGTGAAGTACTGGAGCGCCGAGCCGAACTCCTCGGGCACCACGACCCGGAGATCGACGCGCTGGCCGTTCGAGCGAACGCTGGCCTTGTCGGTACCGGCCTCGATGACCTCGTCGGCCCGCTCCCACTCGACGAACGCGTCGATGACCGCCGCGCGGTCCTCGCTCCCGGCCAGCACGTCGACGTCGCCGATCGTCGGCTTCCAGCGCCGGAGCGATCCCGCGAGCTCACACCGACCCGCCTCGGGGATCGACTCGACGAAGCCGAGCACTGCGTCGCCGACCGGCCGGGCGTCCCCGAGCAGTTCGCGGCGCTGGGTCTGTCGTGCGAACGGAATCCCGTCGAGGATGTTCTGCTCGCTGGTCTCGCCGTAGCCCGACACCGTCCGGATCTCGCCTTCCCGGGCGGCGGCTTCGAGGTCGTCCAGATTCCTGACGTCGAGCGCCTCGAAGAGGTCTCCGACCGTCCGGGGGCCGACCCCTTCGACGCTGGTGAGTTCGGCCATCTCGACCGGCAACTCGGCTCGCGTCTCGTCTAACTGCTCGAAGCTCCCCGTCTCGACGGCTTCGACGACTTTCGCCGCGATCGAGCTTCCGACGTCGGGTATCTCCTCGACCGCCTCCGGCCCGTCGGCGGCCAGCTCCTCGATCGCGGCCGGGTAGTCGCGGATGCTCTCGGCGGCCCGCCGGTAGGACTTGGGCTTGTAGCTGACGTCCTGGGCCGCGAGCAGATCGGCGTACTCCTCCAGGAGCCCCGCGACCTCGGCGTTGCGTCTCATGGGCGGTCTGTCGTGTCCGGGACGTAAAGAACTGGCTCAGAGCCGGCCGCGCCCGCCCGCGTCCTCGCGGCCGAGCGCCTGCTTGAGAAACGACATCCACCGCTTCTGGTCGGCGGCCTCCTGTGCGGCGGCCTCGCGTTCGAGGTCGGTCGGCCCGAGGCTCTCGAGGGCGTTTAGCGCCCGATCGATACCGACGATCGACTCGACCAGCCGCTCGCCCTCCGCGAACGTGATGTCGCCGTCCTCGATGCGCTGTTTGCGCTCGATGCGCTCGCGCCGGAGGTTTCGCTTCGCGCGCTCGACGCGGTCGCGCTCGCCGCTCGGCACCGTGTCGCGGCGCTTGATCTCGAAGACGAACTCCTGGAGTTCGACCGGCTCGCCCTGCACTTCGATGGTCTCGGGGATGTCGGCGCCGACGGTCGCGCCCTCCCGCTCGACCCGCTCGAGTAGCTGTTTGCGCTCGAACTCTTGCACGACTCTCACTCGGGGTGCCAGCGACAAAAATTCGCCGGGCGCGGCTCGGGCGCGGTCACTCCCCGTCGGACGATCCGTCCCCGCCGAGGTCGATCCGGTCGTGGATGTGGCCCTCGCGCTCGCGCAAGTGGCCGGGCGTGCGGCCGTTCGCGACGGCGAGCGCCTCCGCGACGATGCTGTGGGCGATCTGGTACGGCGACCCGCCGCCGAGATCGAGCCCGATCGGCGTGTAGAGTGCGTCGAGGTCCGACTCGTCGACCGACGCCGGGAACTCCTCGGCCATCCGCTCGAACCGTTCGTGAGGGCCCATGAGACCAATGTACGGCGCCGGCGAGTCAAGCAGCGCCTCGACGGTCAGCTGGTCGTCGACGAAGTTGTGGGTCATCACGACCGCGTGGGTGCGCTCGTCGAGGTCGAGCGCCTCGTCGATGCTTCCCGGCGAGGTGGTCACCGTCCGGTCGGCCGCCGGGAATCGCGACTCGACGTCGACGCCCCCGCGGAAGCCGACGACCGTGACCCGGAAGTCGTTTTTCGCCGCCAGCTCGGTCACCGGCCCCACGTCGTGGCCCGTCCCGAAGATCACGAGGTCCGACGGCGCCGCGAGCCCGTCGACGAACAGTTCGAGCGCGCCCTCACGGACCCCGAATGTGTCCGACCGGCCGCGCTCGGCGAGTTCGGCTCCCGGGGTCGCGAGCTCTCCGGTCGGCCACTCGTCGGCCGCCGAGCCGTCCGGTAGGACGAGTCGGTCCTCGTCGGGATAGTAGTACGCCCGGTCGCCGCGCCGGAAGCGGTCGCTCTCGTCGGACAGGACGGTCACGACCGCGACGTCCCGTCCGGCGGCGAACGCCTCGACCGCCGGCCGGTAGGTCTCGTCAAGCGGTTCGAGCAACACGTCGATGACGCCGTTGCAGCCGACGCCGAGCCCCCAGACGTCCTCCTCGTCGTCTTCCATCAGGTCGTAGGTGACGAGTTCGGGTCGCCCGGACTCACGGATGCGGTCGGCGGCCGCGAGGAGGTCGTTTTCGAGACAGCCCGCGGTGATCGAGCCGACGCCGGTTCCGTCGTCGTCGAGGAGCATCTTCGCCCCCGGGCGCCGGTAGGCGTTGCCCTCGACGTCGACGACGGTCGCGAGGACGTCGAGGCCGTCGGCGTCGAGTCTGTCGGCGACCTGCTGTACGACTTCGGTCTCGGGAACGCTCCAGTTGCTCTCGGACATGTTATGGGGTGGATCGCAGTCGAATCGTCGATGGCGGTTCGCGGGCGGCGTACACCTTCCGGACGCCGCGGTCGTGGAGGGCCGTGCCGCAGTCGCCGTCCGCGACCGCGGCCCGGACGCGGTCGGGCGCCGCGACGTGCGCGCCCGCGATCACGTCGGCGCCGGCGTCGAACAGCGGCCCCGGGAGCCCGGACGCGGTCGCGCCGACCACCACCACCGCGGCGTCGTCGGGCGCGGCCGCGAGGTACCTCTCGAGGCCGCCGTACACGAGCGTCGAGCCGGTGATAAAGACCACCTCGGCGCCCGCCATCGCCGCCGACGTCTCCTCGGGATCGAAGGTCCGGAGGCTGACGCCCTCGGGCGTCGAGACGTCGCCGACCGGCGTCCGCTCGACGACCCGGACCGCCACGTCGTCGAACTTCCGGAACGCGGGGCGAAACAGCCCGACCGTGACGACCGTCTCGACCGACTCGTCGAGCAACGCCATCGGATCGCCGGTCCGCCAGTCGACGTGCGGGGCCGAGAGGGCGTTCAGCGTCGCGACGCCCGCGGCCAGCGCGATCCGGTCGGCGCTCCTCTCGGTCGATTCGTCGCCGGCCCCGGCCGACCGGACCGGTGCGAGAAGCGACTCGACGGTCTCGCCGAGTTCGGGGACCTCGCCCGGCGGGCGGTGAGCGAGCCCGGCCGACGGCTCCGCGCCCGATCCGGTCTCGTCGGTGACCTCGACGAGCACCGCCGACTCGCCGACGGTGACCCCGTCGAGGCGACTGCCCGCGAGGTGTCCCCGCCGATCGAGTTCGTCAGATATCGCCGACAGCAGGCGGTGGGTCACGCCGAGTCACCCCCGTCGGCGGCGCTCGCGGTCCGTCGCGGATCGTGCTGGTACCCGACCGACCCCCCGAGCCCGCGGGTCTCGATCTGGCGGGCGGCCTCGACGAGGTCGTCGGCCTCCGCGAAGCCGAACAGGCCCTCGACGTACGGCGCGACCGTCGACATTCCCCGGGAGGACGGCTCGAACGCCGGCGAGACCGCGAGGGGGTTGAGCCAGACCACGGCGCTCGCCCGGTCGGCGAGCCAGGTGATCCCCGCTTCGAGGGTTTCGGGGTCGCCGACGTCGAGCCCGTCGCTCACCACCACGACGACCGTCCGGCGGTCGACCGCGTTCGGGGCCGACCGCCGGAGCGTCTCGAAGGCGTGGCCGATCCGGGTCCCGCCGCCCCACTCGACGCTCGCGGCCCGCAACGCGCCGGCGGGGTCGCCGTCCGCGCGTTCGACGGCGTCGGTCGCCTCCACGAGGTCGGTGTCGAACAGGAAGACCCGGGCGTCGAGCGCGCGACTCGCCGTCCGCTCGGCGAGCGCGAGCAGTGCGCTCCGGTCGATCGTGTCCAGCACCGAGCCGCTGACGTCGACGAGCAGACAGCACCGGAGCTCGCTCGGCGTCGGCTCGGTCCGGGGGAGCTCGACCGGGACGCCGCCGGTCTCCAGACTCGCCCGGAGCGCGCCCCGGGCATCGACCGCCGGCCCCGCGGGGGCACGACGACGACGGCGCCCGGGCAGGGTCGCGAGCGCGTCGACGAACCTCTCGACGGCCGCGCGGCCGGCCTCGGACGCCGCGGGCGTCGCGGCGTCGACGAGTTCGCTCCCGCCGACCGCGCTGTACCGTCTGGCGTCGGCGTCCCCGGAGGCGGCCGCCCGGTCGCCCGAGGCCCGCCGACGCTCGGTCGGGATTCGGACCTCGACCCGTCCGTCGCCGTCGCCGTCCATCTCGGGCGGGTCGGCGTCGGGGAGCAGGTCGGGATCGTCGGCCCCGCCGTCGGGCGACTCGCGGTCGCCGTCGGCGTCGTCGCCGCCCGCGGCCGTCGGGCCGCGCTCGACGGTCCCGATCCGGTCGAGACCCGTCCGGAGCCGGTGCCAGAACTCGGGGAACGCCTCGTCGAACGCCGCCGCGTCGGCCGCCGCCGAGAGGAGCGTCGCGCGGAGCGCGGCCTCGACCCGACGCTCGTCGCCGAGCCCGACCCGCGCGAGCGCTCGCGCGGCGTCTTGGGACGCCGACGCTGGCACGTCGACGTTCTCGCGGCGCAGGTCCCGAATCAGCCGGAACAGCTCGGTCAGGACGTGCGTGCGTGCCGCCCGGAAGTCCGGGACGCTCTCCTCGCCCGCACGTCGCTCGATGCCCGAGTCGGGATCGCCGGCCATGGCTCACTCGATCCCGTCTGCGGCGTTCGCCGCGGCGTCGTGCAGTCGGTCGAGCAGTTCGGCGTCGACCCGGCTCACGTCCTCGGCTTCCTTCAGCAGACAGCCGATGGTGCGTTCGATCTCGTCGGTCGACAGCGGCTCGTCGGACTCCTCGTGGCGGAGTCGGGCGACCGCCCGCGCCCAGTCGAGCGTCTCGGCGACGCCCGGTTGCTTGAGAAACGACTCCTCGCGGAGCGCCGCGACCACGCCACACACCTCGGCGGCGACGGCCGCGTCGAGTTCGGGCACCTTCCGGCGGACGATCTCGTGTTCGGTCTCGAACGACGGCGGTTCGACGTGGAGATAGAGACACCGCCGCTTGAGCGCGTCGCTCAGCCCGCGCGTCCGGTTCGACGTGAGCACCACGATCGGCGGCCGGTCGGCGCTCACCGTGCCGTACTCGGGGATCGACACCTGAAAGTCCGACAGCACCTCCAGCAAGAACGCCTCGAACGCCTCGTCGGCCCGGTCGATCTCGTCGATCAGCAAGACCGGCGGCCGATCGCCGTCGGTCCGGAGCGCGCGCAACAGCGGCCGTTCGAGGAGATACTCCTCGCCGAACACCGACGAGCCTCGCGAGCCGTCGCTCGGCGAGCCCGAGCGGCCCGCGACCGACCCCTCCTCGCCCTGCACGGCGAGCAGTTGCTTGGTGTAGTTCCACTCGTAGAGGGCGTTCTCGGCGGTCAGTCCCTCGTAGCACTGCAGGCGGATCAGCTCGGTGTCGAACCCCGCCGCGAGAGTCTTGCCGAGTTCGGTCTTGCCGCTCCCTGGCGGTCCCTCGACCAACAGCGGTTGGCCGAGCTGGAGCGCGAGCGAGACGGTCGTCACGGTGCGGTCGTCAGCGACGTAGTCGGTCCGCTCGAACCGCTCGCGGAGGTCGGCCTCGGTCACCGAGTCGAAGGCTCGGGCGGCCGTCCGATCGCTCACGCGTTCACCTCCCGGTCGAGGTACGACGAGGGGTCGGACTCGAACGAGTCCGCACACCCCCGACAGCAGAAGTGGTACGTCCGCCCGTCGTGGTCGACCGACGCCGCGGTCGCCGCCGGATCGACCGTCATCCCGCAGACTGGGTCGACCGCGGTCTCCTCGGCCGACTCGGTCGGCGGGGCGTCGGCCTCGTCGTCACCGGCCGCCGGGTCGTCGGCCGCGTTCGACGGGGCGGCCTCTCCCTCGGCCGGGCTCGCCTGCGAACGCACGTCGACGATCTCCGCGAGCAGGCTCGCGGCGAGTTCGGCCGGCGTGCGGGCGCCGATGTCGACGCCCGCGGGGTTCGTGACCGCCTCGCGGACCGTCTCGGGGTCGCGGTCGAGCAGGCCGGCCGCCCGCTCGATCTCCTCGTCGGCGCGCTCGTCGCTCGCGATCAGCCCGACGTACGGCGCGTCGGCCGCGACGCCGGCCGCGATGGCCCGGGCGTCGTACTTGCCCATCGAGGCCGCGACGACGAGGGGCGCTCGCCCGGCGGCGTCGGCGATCTCGTCGGGCTCGACGGTCCCCAACACCTCGGTGCGATCTGGCACGTCGGCGACGTCCCCGTCCGCGGCGACGAGCGTCACGTCGACCGCGAGTTCGTCGGCGAGCCGCGCGAGCGATCGGGCGACCGGCGAGTCGCCGACCACTATCAGCTCGGTCCGGGGCGCCACGGGTTCGAGGTAGATTTCGAGCACGCCCTCGCTGTGACACCGCATCGGGAACGCCTCGAGGCCCGGACGGTCGATCGACTCCGGATCGGGGGCGATCCCGATCAGCCGCGGGGCGCCCGCCTCGATGGTCTCGCGGCCCTCCCGGGCCACCACCGACTGGGCGCAGGCCGCCCCGCCGACCCAGCCGTGGAGTTCGCCGTCGGGGGTCACCACCGCGCGGTCGCCGACGTTCGAGGACACCGGCGGCTCGCGCCGGACCACCGTGGCGCGGGCGTACGGCTCCCGGCGGCGCTGTAGTTCGTCTTCGAGCGTCGATACGTCGCCGTCGTCGATCACGCTCCGGTCGGTCGCGTCGGGCGCTCGGCCGTGTGGCGTCTCGTCGTGTGACATCGTGGTGTAGTTTCACAGGGGTTCGCGCGGGGCGTCGGTCGCCCCGCCGTCGGTGCGTCGGCGTCGTCGATCAGTCGTCGGCGTGCTCGCCGTCCTCGACGCTGAACTCGACGTTCCGGGCGGGCTGGTGGCTCAACCCGACCTCGTCGAGCTTCTCCCAGACCACGTCGGGTGTCATCGGCATCTCGACGTGGCTGACCCCGGCCTCGGACATCGCGTCGACGACCGCGTTGACGATGGCCGGCGGCGAGCCGACCGTCGGCGACTCGCCGACGCCCTTCGCCCCGATCGGGTGGTGGGGCGAGGGCGTGACGGTGTGGCCCGTCTCGAAGTTCGGGATCTCGTTTGCGGTCGGAAGCAGGTAGTTCATGAAGTCGCCGCCGGTGACGTTGCCGTTGTCGTCGTAGGTGACGTGCTCCATCATCGCGGTGCCGATCCCCTGTGCGAGTCCGCCGTGGATCTGGCCCTCGATGATCATGGGGTTGATGCGGTTGCCACAGTCGTCGACCGCGACGAACTTCTCGAAGTCGACCTCGCCGGTCTCCCGATCGATCTCGACGACGACGATGTACGACCCGAACGGGTAGGTCATCTCGGGCGGGTCGTAGTAGTTCGTCGCCTCCAGTCCGGGCTCCTCGCCGCCGGGGTGGTTCATGTAGGCGCCGGCCGCGATCTCCGTGATGGTGATCGAGCGGTCGGGCGCGCCGGCGACGTGGAACTCGCCGGACTCGCGGTCCCACTCGATGTCTTCTTCGGCGGCCTCCAGTTCGTTGGCCGCGATGGACTTGGCCTTGTCCCGGACTTTGCGGGCGGCGACGGCCGCCGCCGCGCCCGCGACCGGAGTCGACCGCGAGCCGTACGTGCCCAGCCCGTAGGGTTCGGTGTCTGTGTCGCCGTGCTCGACCGTGATGTCGTCGACGTCCATCCCGAGTTCCTCGGCGACGATCTGGGCGAACGTCGTCTCGTGGCCCTGTCCCTGCGTCTGGACGCCCACGCGGAGGACGGCGTTGCCGGTCGGGTTCACCCGGAGGTCCGCGGAGTCGAACATCTCGATGCCCGCGATGTCACACTGCTTGCCCGGTCCCGCGCCGACGACCTCGGTGAACGAGGAGATGCCGATTCCGATCAGTTTGTCGGCGTCCTCTTCGAGGCGGCGCTGTTGTTCCTCGCGGTAGTGCTCGTAGTCGGCCATCTCGAGGGCCTTGTCGAGGGCCTTCTCGTAGTCGCCCGAGTCGTAGTTCCACCCGGTCGCAGACTCGTAGGGGAACGCCTCGGACGGAATGAAGTTCTTCCGCCGGATCTCGGCCGGATCGACGTCGAGTTCGTCGGCGAGCACCTTCACCATGCGCTCGATGAGGTACACCGCCTCCGTGACCCGGAACGAACACCGATAGGCGACCCCGCCGGGCGCCGTGTTGGTGAACGCCGCCGTCAGCGATCCGTGGGCCGCCTCGATGTCGTACGAGCCGGTGAAGATGTTGAAGAACCCCGCGGGGAACTTCGAGGGCTGGGCCGCGGCGTTGTACGCGCCGTGGTTGGCGAGCACGTCGACTTTCACGCCCTTGATCTCGCCGTCCTCGGTGGCCGCGAGTTCGCCCGTCATGTCGTAGTCGCGGGCGAACCCGGTGGTCTGGATGTTCTCCGAGCGCTCCTCGACCCACTTGACGGGCTCTTCGAGCACGTACGACGCCGCGGCGGCGACGACGTACCCGGGGTAGATCGGCACCTTGTTGCCGAACCCGCCCCCGACGTCCGGGCTCACGATCCGGACCTTGTGCTCGGGGATGCCCGACACCTGCGAGAACAGGGTCCGGTGGGCGTGGGGCGCCTGGGAGGTCATGTGGACGGTCATCTTGTCCTTGCCGGGGTCCCAGTCGGCGACAGCCCCGCAGGTCTCGATCGGCGCGGGGTGGAGCCGCTGGTAGAGCATGTCCTCCTCGACGGTGACGTCGGCTTCCTCGAACACCCGGTCGGTCTCCTCCTTGTCGCCGGTCTCCCAGTCGAAGATGTGGTTGTCCTCCTGATCGTCCAGTTCGTCCCGGACGAGCGGGGCGTCGTCTTCGAGCGCCTCCTCGGCGTCGACGACGGGGTCTAGCACGTCGTACTCGACTTCGACCTTCTGGGCGCCGTCCTTCGCGGCGTAGCGGTCCTCGGCGATCACCGCCGCGACCTCCTGGGACTGGAACTTCACCTTCTCGTTGACCAGCACGTCCTGAGTGTCGTCCATCAGCGTCGGCATCGTCGCCAGGTCGTGGGCCAGCAGGTCCTCGGCGGTCAGTACCGCGACGACCTCGTCCATCGCCTCGGCCCGCGAGCCGTCGATCTCCTCGACTCTGGCGTGGGCGTGCGGGCTCCGGACGATCTCGCAGTGGAGCATGCCGGGCTTTTTGATGTCGTCGACGTAGTCGCCCCGGCCGGTGATGAACCGCTTGTCCTCCTTGCGGTTTACCTCCTCGCCCATGCCGCCGCGGCCGTGCCCGCAGTGTTTCTCGGGCTCGGGCCCGTCGTCTTCGGGGTGCTGGTACTCGGTGTCGGCGTCGGGCGCGCGTTCGCGATCGGAGCTCACGTCTCCTCACCTCCGAGGTACTCGCGCTCGAACTGATCGCCTGCGTGGTCCCCGCCGGACGCGTCGGGACCGCCACAGCAGTCTTCGAGCCCGCAGAACGTGTCGGCCTCGCCGCCGTCGGCGGCCGAACGCTCGCCGTCGGCGGCCGCGACCGCCCCGCCGTCGGTGGCGGCCCGGGCGTCGAGTTCGTCTGCGGCGTACTCGATCGAGCGCACGATGTTCTGATAGCCCGTACACCGACAGAGGTTGCCGCTGATCGCCTCCCGGATCTCGTCTTCTTCCGGCTCGGGGTTCTCGTCCAACAGCGCCTTGCCGGCCATCAGCATCCCCGGCGTACAGTACCCACACTGTAGGCCGTGTTCCTCCCTGAAGCCTTCCTGAAGCGGGTGGAGGTCGTCGTCGGCCGCGGGCAGGTCCTCCATCCCCTCGACGGTGAGGATCTCGGCGCCGTCGGCCTGCGTCGCGAACATGAGACAGGACTTGATCGGTTCGCCGTCTTTCAACACCGTACAGGCGCCGCAGTTACCGGTGTCGCAACCGATGTGGGTGCCCGTCAGGTCCAGGTCCTCGCGGATCGCGTGGACCAGCAGTCGTCGGGGCTCGACCTCGACGGTGTGTTCGGTACCGTTGACCGTCAGCGTGATCTCGGTTTCGTCAGTCATTGTGTCACCTTCCGTCTGACCGCGCCGGCTCGCTCCGCGGCGTCGCCGAGCGCGCGCTGTGCGAGCACGTCTACCATCCGTTCTTTGTAGTCGGCCCCGCCGTGCTCGTCGGACTCGGGATTCGACGCTTCTGCGGCGAGCTCGCCGGCGGTCTCGAACAGGTCGGCGCTCGGGCGCTCGCCTTCGAGGTGTTGCTCGGCGTCGGTCGCCCGCGCGTTCGTGATGTCGACCGCCGTCATGCCGATCCCGGCGGTCTCGATCCGACCGTCGTCGTCGAGCACGAGCCGGGCGCCGACCCCGGCCATCGCGTAGTCGCCGGTCTTTCGCTTGAGCTTGTGATACGCGCTCCCCTCGCGGGGCTCGGGCGTCGGGACCCGGACCTCGGTGATCAGTTCGTCCTCGCCGAGGGTCGTGTCGTACGGCAGGAGAAAGAACTCGTCGGCCGGGATGACGCGCTCGCCGTCCGGGCCCTCCGCGACGATCTCGCCCTCGTGGGCGAGCAGGACGCTTCCCCAGTCGCCTTTGGGGTCGGCTTGGGCGACCGACCCCGCCACCGTCCCGCGATTCCTGATCTGCGGGTCGGCGACGAGCGGCGCCGTGTCGGCGAAGCTCCCGTACCGCTCGTCGATCAGGTCCGAGTCCTCGACGTCGGCGTGACGAGCCAGCGCCCCGAGCTTCAGATAGCCGTCCTCCTCCCGGAGGTAGTCGAGCGAGTCGATGCCGTTGATGTCGACGACGACGTCGGGGTTCGCCAGCCGGAACCGGAGCATCGGCACGAGGCTCTGGCCGCCGGCGAGGATCGTCGGATCGTCGAGGCTCTCGAGCAGGCTCGTCGCCTCGTTGGTCGTCGTCGGCTCGTAGTGTTCGAACGGTGCGGATTTCATCAGAACATCCCCCGAATCCTGTCGGTGACGCCGGAGTCGGTCTCCTCGACGTCGGTCATCTCCGACTCGATGGCGCCGAAGAAGTTGTTCACGATCTTGTCGGCGACCGGATTGATGACCCGACCGCCGAGCTGGGCGATCCGCCCGGAGATGTCGGCCTCGGTCCACCACTCGATCCGGGAGCCGTCGCCGTCTTCGAGCTCGTGGATTCGCATCCCCGAGTCCATGCTGAAACCGCTGCTGCTGGCCGATCCCGAGCCCGTGGCGGTCATCTCGAACGTCTCGTCGTCGCGGTCTTCGATAGTGACCGTCGTCTCGAACTTCGGTTTCACGCTCCCGACGCCGACCTGCATCAGCGCCGCGTAGTCCCGGCCGGCCTCGAACGCCCGGTCGGCGACGGCGTCGGCGTCCGCCTCGGGGAGAGTCTCGACGCCCTCCTCGGCCTCGTAGCTGTCCCACTCGAAGTCGTCGTCCATCGGCGTGATGTACTGACACCCCTTCAGCGCGTCCCGGACCGCGATCGGGTCCGAGAGGACGACCCACGCCTTGTCCGGCGGTACGTCTTCGAGCTCGAACTCGCCCTCGAACTCCATCAGCGATCGCCTCCGTTCGGTCGCGTCGATCGGTCGCTCGACACCGTCATCTTTTATACCCCGCCACTATGAGCATACTATTACCACGCCATATGCTATGCCGTACCACCGTAATAAAGTTACTGAAAAACGAGGATAGATACCCGACGGGACCGCGACTGGAGGGGACGAAGCGTGACTGACGGCCACGATCACGGCGAGATGCGCACTTGGGAGGCGGGCGCGGCGGCGGTCGCCGATCTCCGGGAACGACGACTCGATCGCCGCGGGATCGAGACGGTCGGCCTCGCCGAGATCGCCGGACGGGACCTCGCCGAACCGATCGACGCGCCCGCGGACGTGCCGGCTCGGAGTCACGCGACGATGGACGGCTACGCGTTCGACGCCGCGGAGGAGTACCCGTACGACCTCGTCGACGAGCCGGTGTTCCCGGACGACGAACCGCCGTCGCTGGCCGCCGGCGAGGCGGTCCGGATCTTCACGGGGGCGCCGCTCCCGCCGTCGGCGAACGCGGTGCTGAAACAGGAGGAAGCGACCGTCGAGGACGGCCGGCTGTCGGGCTCGCCCACGACGCCCGGCACCTACGTCTACGAGCGGGCGAGCAACGTCACCGAAGGCGAGCGGCTGTTCGAGGCCGGCGAACGGCTCGGCCCGAAGGACGCGCTGTTGCTCGGGGACCTCGGCATCGACGAGGTGCCCGTCCGCGAGCCCCTCTCGGTCGGCCTGCTGGCGACCGGGACCGAGATCCACGAGGGCAAACACCGGGATCTGGACTCGCCGATGCTCGCCGGACTCGTCCGGGCGTGGGGCCACGAGGCGACCTACGAGGGGACGGTCCCCGACGACTTCGAGCGCGTTCGGGACCGAATCGCCGAGGTCGCGGCCGACCACGACGTGGTGATGACGACCGGCGGGACGAGCGTCGGCGAGGCCGACTACGTCGTCCGCGCGCTCGCGGACGTGGGCGAGGTGTGCTTTCACCGCGTCCGGCTCCGACCCGGCAAGCCGATCGCGGTCGCAAAACTCCCCGACGCCGTCGCGTTCGCCGTCCCGGGCAAGCCGGTGGGCGCCCACGCGGTCACGTCGCTGGTCGCCCGGCCGTACTTCACCGGGAGTACGAGCCTCCCAAGCGTCGGCGCGACGATGGCGGCCGACGTCGGCATCTCGGTTCCGGGGTTCGCGTACGCCGTGCCGGTCACTCTCGACGACGGGACGGCGACGCCGCTCGGACACGCCGACTCGTCGCTCGCCGTCTACGAGGACACGTTCGACCCGAGCGTCCTCTCGTCGAGCACGCGCGCGACCCGGGCCGACGGCTTCGTCCTCACCGAGGACGCGCTCGACGCGGGCGAACGGGTCGAGGTCGTCCCGTACCCGGTCGTCGAGCGATGACCGACGCGGGCTCGGGGGACCGTCGGCTCCCGCTGGTCGAACCCCCGTTCGAGGACCCGGCAGACGCCGACGCCCCCGACTCGCCCCGGGTCGGCGGCGTCGTCCTCGCAGGGGGGACGAGCAGTCGGTACGGCGACCGGAACAAACTGCTGGCGACCGTCGACGGCGACCCGATCGTCGCCCGCGCGGCGGCCACGCTCGTCGAGGCGGAGCTCGACCCGGTGGTTGTCGTCACCGGCCACGAACGAGACCGAGTCCGGGCCGCCGTCTCGGACGTCCCGGTCGAGACGGTTCACAACCCGGCCTACGAGGACGGGCAGGCGTCGTCGGTCCGGACCGGCGTGGCGGCGATCCGCGAGCGGGCCGACGTCGACGCCGCAGTCGTCGCGCTGGGCGACATGCCGTTCGTCGATCCGGCGACGGTCCGGACGCTCGCGGCCGCGTACGCCGCTGGCGCGGGCGATGCGCTCGCGGCCGCGTACCGCGGCGAACGCGGAAATCCGGTGCTGTTCGACCGACGGTTCTTCGATCCGCTGACCGACGTCACGGGCGATGTCGGGGGTCGAGAGATCATACTAGAGGGCGAGGCGAGCGCGCTCGTGGCCGTCGAGGACCCCGGCGTTCGCCGGGACGTCGACGAACCGACCGACCTCGCGGGCGACGACGTCGCATGAGCGACCGGTCGCTCACTCGTCGCGCTCGGCTTTCCGGACGACGATGTTCCCGCTCTCGACGTGCCACTCGACGCGGTCGCCGACGCCGACGTCGAGGAAGTTCCGGACCGGCTTCGGCACCGTCGTGAGGTTCTTCTCCGAGACCTTGGTGTCGGTGAGGTTACCCATCAGGGCCACGTTCGATCGTAGTGTACACATAGCTTTCGCTATGTCAGCTCCTAGTTTCGGGGACTCCGCTCCGGCGCCCGCCGGGACGGCTTCGGCGGGTGAACGTAACAAGCGGGCTCAGACCGCCGAGTTCCACCGGTGGGCGCCGCCGTCCGACGCCCGCTCGAAATCGAGGTCGAAGCGGTCGGATTCGAGCAACACCGGCCCCGGGACGTACGCGTCCTCGGCGCCGTCGACCGCCCGCAGGAGTCGGCGGTCGCACATCTTCGCCAGTACGTCCCGGACCGTCCGCTCGCGGCCCGCCACCAAATTGGCTTCCTCGACCACGCTCTCGACGTCGACGCGCCCTTCCAACATCGCGAGCCGGATCGCGGACACCCACGCCGGCTCGCGCTTCGTCTCCCGACACATCGGTATGTTACGTCACAGCGGTCGATCGTATAAGTGTTTACGGCGCCGGACCCCGAGCCGGTCGAACGGCGGGCGATCCGGAGGCCGTCGAGTCAGGCGGGACTTGGCCACCGTCGAGCGATTTCCGCACGCGGGCTCGGTCCCGCGCGGTCGGCCGGGAGGCGCCGTCGCGGCCGGAACCCTCAAGACCCAAATCCCTTTCAAGACCCGAACCAAAGACTCCCCCAATGGCGAAGTGTGACGCGTGCGGCGAGCACGAAAACATGCCGTACGAGTGTCGGCGCTGTGGCGGCACCTACTGTTCGGACCATCGCCTCCCCGAGAGCCACGACTGCCCCGGGCTCAACGAATGGAACGACCCGAAGGGCGTGTTCGACAGCGGGTTCGACGACAGCGTGAACGACCCCGGCGGGTCGGGCGGCGTCGCCGACCGCATCGGCATCGACACCGGTCCCGGCGGGCCGCTGGGCTACTTCCGCGGGAACATGACCTACGTGTTCCTCGCGGCGATGGTGCTGTGGTTCCCCGTCCAGTACGTGCTCCCGCCGCTGGTCGGGGTGGCGGTCGGCTCTCAGACGTGGTACGACGTCTTCACCCTCAACACCGAGAACGTGTTCTACGTCTGGACGTGGCTCACCTCGACGTTCTCCCACGGCGGCGTCGGCCACCTGTTCGTGAACGGGCTGGTGCTTTACTTCTTCGGCCCGGTCGTCGAGCGCCGACTCGGGAGCCGGAAGTTCGCCGCGCTGTTCCTGATCTCGGGCGCGGCGGCGGGGCTCGCACAGGTCGGGGTGTCGCTCGCGATGGGCGACACCGCGGCGGTGCTGGGCGCCAGCGGCGCGATCGCGGCCGTCATGGGCGTGCTCACCGTTCTGAACCCCAACCTCACGATATACCTCTACTTCGTCATCCCGATGCCGCTCTGGCTGGCGACCACGCTGTTCGTCGGCTACTCGGCGTTCGTGAGCGCGGCCGGCGGCATCGGCGCCGGCGGGGTCGCGCAGGTGGCCCACCTCGCGGGCGTCGCGATCGGGCTCGCCTACGGCGCGAAGCTCAAACGCGAGGGCGAGCGCGCCCCACAGGAGATCCAGCTCGGCGGTGGCGGCGGCCCCGGTCGCGGCCCCGGCGGTCCGGGCGGTCCCGGCGGTCGGTTCTAACTACTCTCGGCTCCTCGGCTCTCTCATGACGCCAGTCAACCCCGAGTTCGTCCCCGACGCGTCGCTCTCCCGGGAGGCGATGGAACGGCTCCAGCGCGAGATCGCCGACGCCGCGACGTTCGCCGACGACCTCGCGTTCGCCCCGGCGGCGATCGCGGCCGAGACCACCGCGCCCGACCAGACCGAACTCGCCGACGCGGGCGAGAACAGAAACGACGGCGCGGGCGAGTCCCGCGACGCCTCCCCGGATCCGCCCGTCGTCGCCGGCGTCGATCAGGCGTTCGTCGACGACCGGGCGGTGAGCGCGATCGTCGCCTCGAGGGGCGGGGAGGTGATCGAACGGGTCCACGCGGTCGCGCCAACCGAACTCCCCTACATCCCGGGACTGCTCTCGTTTCGGGAGGGCGGGGCGATCCTCGCGGCCTTCGAGGCGCTGTCGGTCGAACCGGACCTCGCGGTCGTCGACGGGAGCGGGCGCATCCACTTCCGGGAGGCCGGCATCGCCACCCACGTCGGCGTGACCCTCGATCTGCCCGCGGTCGGAGTCGCGAAGAGCCTGCTCTGTGGCCGACCGCGCGAACCCCTCGACGACCCTCTCCCGGAGGGCCGGCGAGTCCCGATCGAGGCCGACGACAGCGTCACCGCGCCCCGGGGAACGATCATCGGCCACGCCTACCAGTCCCGACAGTACCCGAACCCGGAGACGCGCCACGTCAACCCCCTGTACGTCAGCCCGGGCCACCGCGTCGGCGCCGAGACGGCGACCGACCTCGTCGCGGCGCTCTGTGCGGGCTACAAGCTCCCCGAGCCCACCCGCCGGGCCGACGCCTACGCCGACGAGGTGAAAGCGTCGGTCCGCGCGGAGATCGAAAGCGAGGAGAGTTAACTGTCCGCGCCTCGACAGTGGACCTGTGACCGAAACAGTTCTGATCACCGGCTGTTCGTCGGGTATCGGCCGCGAAACCGCACACGCGTTCCTCGAAGACGGCTGGGACGTGTACGCGACCGCGAGAAATCCGGCCGACATCGAAACGCTCGGCGAGGCGGGCTGTAACGTCGCCAGCCTCGACGTGACCGAGCCCGACGAGATCGAGCGGGTCGTCGACCGGATCGTCGACGAGGCGGGCCGCATCGACTGTCTGGTCAACAACGCCGGCTACGCCCAGCTCGGCCCGATCGAGGACGTCCCGACCGAGAGCGTCGAGCGCCAGTTCGACGTGAACGTGTTCGGCCCCCACCGGCTCGTTCGGGAAGTGTTGCCCCACATGCGCGAGCGACACGCCGGCCGCATCATCAACGTCTCCAGCGTCGCGGGGCGGCTCTCGGTGCCTGGCATGGGCGTCTACTCCGGGTCGAAGTTCGCGATGGAGGGGCTGACCGACGCGCTCCGGCCCGAGGTCGCCGAGTACGGCATCGACGCGGTGCTGGTCGAGCCCGGCCCGGTCGACACCGCCTTCGTCGAGCGCGCCGCCTCGGAGATCGAGGGGCTCGACCGGTCGGGCGCCTACGACTCCCTCTACGCGATCCTCGACGACTCGCAGGCGGTCGGCGGCGGCGGTCCCGGCGCCATCCACCCCCGGGAGGTCGCGAACACGATCCTCGACGCCGCGAACGTCACCGACCCCTCGGCCCGCTACCCCGTCGGGCGCGCCGCGAAGCTGTCGGTGCTGGCGCGGTTCGTCCCGGCGTCGCTCCGGGACAAACTCTACGGGCTGGCGACGTCGGTGATAGCGAAGAATCCGCTGGGCGACTGAGAGTCAGTCGAGACACGCCGCAACGAGCCCGAGCATTTCCTCGCCCCGGACCTCGTCGGCCAGCAGGGGCACGCGCTTGACGTCGTGGCCCCGGAACACCTCCTGGGCCGCCGCGAGCGCGTCCTGCTGGACCTCCCACCGGCGCTGGCAGAACTCGCAGGTGTCGAGGTTCGGCGAGACGAACGCCGCCGAGTCCAAGCCCGCCGAGGCGCCGTCGGACTCGGTCTGACTAGCGTTCGAGCGTGGCTCGACCACGTCGGTCAGGTCCTCCATCACCTTGTTGACCACCACGGTGCCGACCGGCACCCCGAACTCCCGGAGCTGGCCGAGCAGTCGCTCGGACTCGAGGACGCTCATCTCCTCGGGCACCATCACGACCCGGAAGTCGGTCTGGGCCGGGTCCCGCAGGGTCGATCGGAGGCGCTCGACGCGCTCGCTGAGCGCTTCGAGGTCGTCGAGACCCTGCTCGGGGTCGACCTCCTCGGCGCCGAACATCCCCTTCATCCCCTCGATCATCCCCTCGAAGCGCTGTTTGAGCTTCATGATGCGTCCGACCATCGTGTCCATCAGCTCCGGGAGTTCGAGCAGGCGGAGGGTGTGGCCGGTCGGCGCGGTGTCGACGATCACGCGCTCGAACCGGTCGTCGTCCATGAACTCCAGCAGTTTCTGCATCGCGGCGGCCTCGTCGGCGCCGGGCATCGGCCCGCCGAGCAGCGCGTCCAGCGGGTTCTCGTCGCCGAGCAGGCCGCCGAGCCCGCCCGCCGGGCCGCCGGCGTCGCCCCCGAAGTCGCCGGCCGACTCGTCGGTTCCCGGGCCGCCGGCGCCGCCCGGGGTCGGGCCGCCGGCGGTGCCCATCAGCCCCTTGCCCTCGGCCATCGCCTCGTCGGGGTCGATCTCGGCGGCGTACAGCGGCACGTCCTCCCGGATGCGCTCGGGGTCGGCCGGAATCGCGGTCTCGTAGGTGTCCGACAGCGAGTGGGCGGGGTCGGTCGAGACCACCAGCGTCGAGGTGCCGTCCCGGGCGCTCGCCAGCCCCGTCGCGGCCGCCATGGTGGTCTTGCCGACGCCGCCCTTCCCGCCGTAGAGGACGTACTCGGGGGCGTCGACGCCGGCGGGCACGCCGGCCTCGTCGATGCGGTCGACCGGCTCCACGTCGAGTTCGGTCATGTGTGGGGGTTGGCGCCGGGGCTTGTGTACCCGTCGGTCTCTCACTCCCGGACGTTCGCGAGGTCCGACCGGGAGGCCGCTATCACGTCCTCGGGGGCCAGATCGGCCTCGCGCCACCGGGGCAGGCGTCGGTCGGCGCCCGGCGGCCGGATCGCCTCTGCGTAGGTGTCGACCTGCTCGCGTTCGACCGCCGGGTCGTACTCGAGGCCGTTGAACCCGGCGTCGGCGGCGTACTGCTCGACGAGGTCCGCGCCGGCCTCGCGGTACCGATCGGGCAGGGTCTCGTAGTCGGGCGCCACGCCGTGGGCCTCGACCGCCCGCAGGAGCGCGGCCCCGACGCCCTCGCTCATGTCCGAGAGTCCGGTCGGCCCCGACACCGCCCGGTGGTCGTGCTCGTAGCGCCCGAGGTCCACCTGCGCGGTGCCCTCGAAGCCGGCCCGGGCGAACGCCTCGCCGAGGGTCCCCACTTCCAGCCCCCAGTGGCGCTCGACCCGGACCGCCCGGACGAACTCGCTCGTCGCCGCGAACTCCCCGGCCAGCGCGTACCGAAACGCTCCGAGATAGTCGAGGATCGGAGCTCCGGGGGTCTCGTCGGCCAGCGCCCGGATCAACGGCGCGTAGAACAGTCGACAGAGCCGGCCGTAGAGCCGGCCGTTCTCGACCCGCGCGTAGTAGCCCTTCGAGAAGTCGTAGCCCCTCCCGAGCGGGAAGAGGAGGCGGGCGACGTCCGCGCCCTCGTACGTCCGGGCGTCGGCGTCGTGGACCGCGACGTACTCGTGGGTGTCCGCGGCGGTGCCAAGCGCCAGCCACACGTCCCGGCCCTTCCCCGCCGCCCCGTCGAGCCCCCGGTCGGCGAGCAGTTCGGTCACGCCGGGGCCGTTACACCACACCACGTCGAGCGGGAGGTCGAACCCCCCGAGCCACTCGCAAAACGCCTCGACTTTCTCGGCGGGCGCGCGCAGGGCCACTACGACCCGTCCGGGCGCGACCGACTCCAGTTCCGAGAGGACGCGCTCGGCGGCCAGCCCCGCGTACTCGCGTTCGGTCATCGGGACGACCACCGCCGCGCGGTCGGTCGGCGCGTCGGGCACGCTCGCGGTCAGGTCGTGGAGGGTGGCGATCCGCTCCTGTCCGTACTCCATCGGCTCGGCGTTAGGACGGAGGGGTTGAAAAGCCGGGGGAATCGCCCCGGAATCGTCGCCTCGCGGTCGGGTCGATGTCGGCTCGCGGGGAGTTCCCGCGAGAGTATCAGGAACAGGTACACTGATACGGACCGAACGACACCTCTCGGCTATGGACGCGCTCGCTCCGACGGAACTCACCGAGGCGTTGCAGACCGACGTCGGCGACGGCCTCAGGACCGTCGCGGTCGGCGATCTGACAGATCGCGAGTACAGCATCGTCTACATCCGCGACAACATCGACGAGACCTACTCCGAGGACATGCGCGAGGAGATCTTCGAGGAGATGGTGTTCGAACACATCTCGGAGGCGCGCCAGACCGACCTGTTCCCGCCGCTGGGGTCCCTGGAGTTCACCACGCGCATCTTCGAGGACGGAATCAACGTCGTCGGCTGGGACGAGGAGGTCGCGGTGTTCGTCGGTCTCGATCCCGACCCGACGCTGATCCCGACGACGGTCGAGGCCTGTCGTCGCGCGTTCTAATCCCCCGAGGAAACCGTCGGGTCCCGACCGCCTTCCGGGAGCCAATCGAGCGCGTAGAGGGCCACCAGCACGGCGAGTATCGCGATCAGTCCCGCGCCGAACGTCCGGAAGACGGTGTCGTAGGCGAACCCCCGGTCGACGAGCGCGCCGATGACCACGCTTCCCATCGCCTGGACGATCATCACCAGACCGCTGTACAGCGAGTAGGCGCTGGCGCGGTTCTGGTCGGGCAACGAGTCGAGCAGGTAGGTGTCGAGCGCGGGAAAGAGGCTGTGGACGACGTAGCCGAGCACCGCGGTCACGGCCGCGATGGCGAGGACTCCCTGAGCCGCGGTGAGCGCGAGTAACGACGCGACGAACCCACCGAGGATCGCCAGAATGAGCGGGATGTGCGGGAGCCGGTCGGCGAGCCGCCCGGTCGCCCAGAACGCGGGCACGCCGGCCCCAAAGACCACCGTGAGCAGGGTGTTGGCGGTCCCGGGGGTGACGCCCTTCGTGGCGGTGACGTACTTGACGTAGAAGTTGAAAAAGCCGTTCCAGACGAACCCGCTCGCGCCGAACAGCGCGACGCCGGTCACGATGATGGGCCACTGCTTGCGGGCGGCCGCGAGGAAGTTGCGGTCGGCGCTCCCGGCGTCGGGCAGGTCCGTCCGTCGGGCCGTCCAGTAGAAGCCCGCGGTGGCGAGGGCCGCCACGGCGGCGACCACCGCGAACACCTCGCGCCACGAGGCGGTCAGCAGCACCGCGCCGACGAAAAGCGGCGCGACGACGGCCGCGACCTGACTCGCCATCCCGTGGATGCCGAGCGTCCGGCCGACTCTGCCGGGGTACAGCTCCGAGACGAGGGGGTTGGCCGCGATGAAGTACGCGCCGCTGGCGACTCCCATCAGGAACGCCCCGACCGCGAGCATCGGGACGGAGTTCGCGGCGTACATGAACAGGGCCGCGCCGGTCAGGACCGCGCCGGTCCCGAGCACGACCCGGTGGCGCTCGACGCGGGTGAGGAGGTAGCCGGTCGGAATGCGAGGCGTGGCGCTCCCCAGCCACGCGAGGGTGGCGATCAGCCCCGCCGTCGACTCGTCGAGGGCGAACGCCCCCGAAAGCGGCTCCAGCAGGGGCGCGAACACCACGCGGGCGAGGTTGACCAGGAACACCAGCGAACACATCGACGCGAAGACCCGGCCACGAGACACGCTCGGGCCTACTCGGAGCCGACAGTCAAAGCTTCCGAAAGCCGAACCCGCCGACCGGCCAGCTACTCGAACACCGCGTCGAAGGCGTCGGCGCCCAGCGGGTCGTGGCGGCCCGCCGCGGCGTTCTCCTCGACGTGCTCGGGGCGACTCGCGCCCACCAGCGACGAGGTCACCCCCGGCGCGCTCCGGGCGAAGTTGATCGCGCGCTGGACGGTCGTCTCCCCGGCCAGTCGGTCGGCGACGTCGTCGGGGAGCGTCTCGGCGAGGTCCCCCTGCGCGATGCTCGCGCTCGTGAACACGTTCAGCCCCGCCTCGTGGGCGAACCAGAGCGCGCTCTGGGGTCCCTCGGGGCCCTCGTGGGCCTCGACGGTGAACGCGTCGGCCATGACCACGTTGAACGGGAGCTGGATCGCCCGAAAGTGGGTCGCGGTGTTCTCGGCGGCCTTGGCGGCCGCCCGGGCCCGCGAGACGATTTCGGGTAGCGAGAGGTACTCGTCGTCGCCGCCGGGCACCCGGAAGGCGTTCCACGTCGCGACCCCGTAGTTGCTGATGTCGCCGGCCGCCGCGCGCTCCTCGAGGCGGGTGAAGGCCGCTTCGAGCTGATCGTACACCGCCTCGCGCGATCGGGCTTCGAGCTGGGTCTCGGGGTTGTGGACGTAGTAGAGGTCGATCTCCTCGACCCCGAGGTTCTCGAGCGATCGGTCGAGTTGCTCGTCGAGAAACGCCGGGGCGATGCAGTGGCTCCCGCGGGCGAGGTCCTCGCGGTCGACCAGCCCGGGTTCGACGAACTCCCGGCGGACGTACTCGCCGGGATCGTCGGGGCGCTCGCCGTCGAAGGGGACGAACCCGCCCTTCGTGGAGACGAACGCGGCCTCGCGGGCGACGTCGGCGTCGTCGATCGCCCGGCCGACCGCGCGCTCGCTCCGCTGACACCGGTAGTTGATCGCGGTGTCGATCACGTTGATCCCGGATTCGAGCGCGGTCTCGATCGCGTCGCGGTAGCGGGCGTCGACGGGGTCGGTGGGGTCGCCGAGGTAGGTGCCGACGCCGATCGAGGAGATCGCGAGGTCGTTGAACCGCCGGAAGTACGTTCGGCCGAAGTCGTCGCCGTGCTGGAGCTTGTACTCGTACGTGCCGTCGGCGGTGGCCATACCCGGAGGTAGCCCCGCTACCGGGATAAGACTGCGGTGTTCGTCCGAAACCCGACCCCGCTCGCCGGTATTTAGGTGGGCCTAAAACGGAACGCTTTTCAATATTTAGGTAAGCCTAAAACAGTATGGCGACGAACCGACGCGATCTGTTGAAAGCGGGATCGGCGGCGATCGCCGGCCTCCCGCTGGCCGGGTGTAGCGGCATGCTCGAAGAGGGCGAGCGCACTACCGCGACCGAGACCACGGACACCGACGCCTCGAGCGCGCCGGAACCGGCCGCGGTCGCGGTCGCGGCCGAGTGGAACGTCTACCGGGCGCTGGCCCGGGACGCGCTCGGAATCGGGCTCGCCGGGGCGTTCGATTCGAGCGCCCGGATCGCGGCCGACGCCTTCGAGAAGTTCGAGCGGGCCGGCGGCGAGTGGGGCGCCCACGAGGCGCTCGAAGCGACGGACGAGGACCGCTACGAGGGGTTCGAGGAGGCGCTTGGCCAACTCCGACAGCGCGCCCGAGAGGGCAACGTCGAGGAGATGCGAGTGGAGGCCGACCTCGTCGACGACCACCTCGGGGCCGCACAGGCCGACCGCGCCGGCGAAGCGAACGCCGCCGCGCTCGATCTGCTCGCGCTCGGGTCGCGGGCTTCGACGGCCGCCGCGCTCGCCGATGCGGGCGAGTTCGAGGCCGCCGCCGCGGTCGCTGGCGACGCCGCCGACGCCTTCGAGGAAGCCGATGCCCACGAGGCGCTCGAATCGGCCGACCGAGAGAGCTACGAGGCCTTCGAGACGGCGCTGGACGGCGCGAACGCCGCGGCGACCGACGAGCGAGTCGAAGACGTCCGCGCCCGTGCCGACGCGGCCCTCGACGCCGCGGCGACCGGCGCCTCCGCGGTCGCCGACAGCGAGGCCGCGGCCGGTGCCGGCTACCTCGCCGCGATGCAGACCCGGGCCTACGACGCCGGGGCGCTGGCCTCGCTGGGCGGGCCCTCCACCGACTTCGCGCACGCGGCGGCGCTGAACGTCTACCGGGCGCGGGCGTACGATTCCGCGTGGCTGACCGCCCGCGGGGAGTCCGACCGCGCGACGCAGGTCGCCCGAGACATCTTCGCGCACTTCGAGGGCGCGAAGGCCCACGAGGCGCTCGAATCCGCCGATCAGGAGGCCTACGAGGGCTTCGAGGGCGCATTAGAGGACCTCGCCGCGGCGGCCGAGAACGGCGACGCCGAGGCCGCCCGGGACGCCGCCGACGCGGTCGAGACCCACCTCCGGACCGGCGTCTCGTCGCTGGCGACCGAGACCGAGGCCGCCGTCCTCCAGGCCGCGTTCTTGCGGGCGCGGTTCGAGGACGCCCGCGAACTGTACGCGCTCGGCGACGGGGCGGCCGCCAAGAGCGTCGCTCAGGGCCTTTTCGAGCGCTTCGAGTCGGACCAACTGGGCGTCCACGAGGCGCTCGAAGGCGCGAGCGAGGACCTCTACGAGGCCTTCGAGCACGAGCATCTCCGGGAGGGCCTGATCCCGGCCTTCGGAGACGGCGACGACGAGGGCGTCGAGACGCACGCCGCGGGCGTCGAGGACGCGCTGTTCGAGTTCGAGACGATCGTCGCCGGGGAGCCGACGGTCAGCGCCGCCGAGAGCGGGCTGATGAGCGCTCGGGCGTTCGACGCCGCCGGCCTCTCGGCGCTCGGAGAGTCAGATCGCGCCCGGTCGGTCGTCGAGTCGACGTTCCAGCACTTCGAGCGAGGTGCCGGCGGTTTCCACGAGGCGCTCGAAGCCGCCGATCGGGACCTGTACGAGTCCTTCGAGCGCCGCCTGACCGCGGTCGGCGACGCGACCGAGAGCGGCGACGCCTACGCCGCGGCGACGGCGTTCGACGAGAAGGCCGTCGCCGCCATCTACGCGGTCGTGGCGAACGCCGGCGGCGACTTCGGCGGCGCGGCCGCGACCGTCGCGCGCGACGCGTTCGCCGGGTTCGAGCAAGCGGCGGTCCACGAGCGCCTCGAATCCGCCGATCGGGAGGCCTACGAGGCGTTCGAGGCCCGACTCGGCGATCTCGTCGACGCGCTGGAGGACGGGAGCGGCGTCTCGGACGCGCTCGCGGCGTTCGCGGACGCGGCGGTCCGCGCCGAGTTCGCGGTCGCCGGCGCACCCGACGCGGCCCCGGTCGGGGAGCGCGAGTCGGGCGGCACCGAGACGGAACTGACCGGCGGCCCGAACGTCGTCGACGGCGTCCCCGAGGACGCCGACCACGTCGTCGAGATGACGGCGGTCTCGTTCGACCCGGCCGAACTGACCGTCGAGCGAGGCGACACGGTGGCCTTCGCGTTCGCCGAGGGCGAACCCCACTCGATCACCGCGTACGAGGACGACCTCCCCGAGGGGGCCGACTACTGGGCGTCCGGCGGTTTCGACGATCAGGCGGCCGCGGAGGCTGGCTGGGAGAACGGGAAGGGCGCGGTCCAGTCGGGGCAGGCCTACGTCCGGACCTTCGAGGCGACGGGGACCCACGAGTACTTCTGCATCCCCCATGAGGCCGCCGGGATGGTCGGGAGCGTCGTCGTCGAGTAGCTACACGTCCCCGTTGAGTGCGGCGAAGATGTCGCCGGTGAGTTCGGTCTGGGACCACAGCGCCGCCTCCTCGCCGTGGGCGTAGGCCGCGCCGTCGACCGGGACCTGTCCGCCGCCCATCCGGGCGTGACCGCCCGCGCTCGCGCCGGGGATGTCGCCGACGGCGGCTTCGAGGGCCTTCCCCATGTGGACCCGATCGTCCCGGGAGCGCCCCGAGAGGTGGACCGTCTCCTCCCGCCGGCCACAGACCACCACCGCCGTGACACCCTCTAACTGGAGGAGTTCGTCGGCGGCCTGCGGGACGGCGTCGGCGTTGGAGACTCGCCCGACGTCGCTGACCGCGAACGACCCCCGGACGTCCCGGTCGGAGATCGCCCGGGCCTTGATTTCGAGCACCTCGGCGCTGACCTGCGGGTTCGCGATCCGATCGAGCAGGTCCTCGTCGACGCCCCGATAGAGGTACGCCGCGGCCGCGAACTCCGCGTCGGTACAGCCGTTGGTGAGGTGTTTGGTGTCGGCCTGAATTCCGTACAGGAGGCCGGTGGCGACGTCGGAGGGGACGACGAGTCCGTCGACGTCGCCCGGCGACTCGTCGGGATCGGCCGGCGTCGCGTCGACGTCTTCGAGGTACTCGGCGACGATGGTCGCACACGCCCCGTAGTCGGTTCGCTGGTCGGTGAACTCCTCGCCGGTGCCGTTCCCGGGGTGGTGGTCGACGACCGCGTACGGTTCGACGCCTTCGGCGCCCTCGAAGCCGCGGGGCGTGTTGTGGTCGACCAGCACCACGTCGTCGTCGGCGATCTCGCGCTCGTGGTCGATCCGCTCGAAGTCCAGATCGAGCACCGTCCGGAACGCTCGGTTCTGTTGGTGGCGGATCTGGCCGGCGTACTGGAGGGTGGCGTCGGTCCCGACCGTGGCCGCGAGGTGCGCGACTCCGATGGCACAGGCCATCGCGTCGGGGTCGGGGTTGGGGTGCATCAGGATCGCGACCGACTCGCGGTCGGCGAGCGCGCGTTTGAGCCGCACGCCCATCGGTCGTCGGATCCAGCGGACGACCAGCCACACCGACGCGACCACGGCGATCGCGCCGAGGGCCGCCGCCCCCGCGAGCTCGGGGGAGTCCAGCCCGTAGGACTCCGCGAGGCGCACGAGCTGTCGAACCCGCGGGTCCGGGAACACCGGCGATTGCATGTCCCTGACTGTCAACGCCGACCGACAAGAAATTTTCCCGATATGAACGCGCCGGATCTCAGGCCCGATCCGCCCGGAAGCGGTCGATTTCGTCGCGATACCCCTCCCGGTAGGTCGGATACGCGAACTGATAGGCCAGCCCGCGGAGCTTCTCGTTCGAGCACCGCTTGCTCGTCAGGAGCCGGCGCCGGGCCCGCTCGGAGAGGTCGGCGTCGTCGAGTCGCTCCTCGACGGTCCGCTTTTGCGGACGCTCGACGCCGCACTCGTCGGCGAGCCAGTCGGCGAACGTCCACCGCGAAACCGGCTCGTCGTCGACGACCAGCACCGTCTCGCCGCGTGCGAGGTCGGAGTCGAGCAGGAACGCCACCGCCCCGGCCGCGTCGTCGCGGTGGACCATGTTCAGATACCCCTCGGTGACCGGCCCGTCGAGGTACCGCTCCAGCCTCGTTCGGTCGGGGCCGTAGATGCCCGCCAGTCGGGCGACCGTGCCGTCGACGCCGTATTCGGGCGGGAGTTCGCGGGCGAGTCGCTCGGCCTCGACCAACACCTCGGTCTTCTCGGTGGTCGGATCGAGGGGCGTCTCCTCGTCGACCCAGTCGCCGCCGTGGTCGCCGTACACACCGGTGCTGGAGGTGTAGACGAACCGATCGGGCGGCGATTCGCGCGCGCCGAACGACTCGATCGCGGTCCGGAGCCCCTCGACGTACACCTCGCGGGCGGCCTCGGCGTCCCGGCCCCCGGAACTGGCCGCGAAGACGACCGCGTCGGCGTCCGGGACCGCCCCCAGCGACTCGGGGTCGGTCACGTCCGCCCGGACGCCCTCGAAGCCCGCCGACTCGATGGCGTCGAGCCCCGACTCCGAGCGCCTGACCCCGACGGCGCGGTGGCCCGCGTCGGTCAGTCGGCGGCCGAGTTCGAGCCCGACGTAGCCACAGCCCAGTATCGCAACGTCCATGTGCGAGCGTCGGCGCGAGCCGGCATAACTCCGGCGACTCGACCGCTTCGGCGCGCGCGAGGACGGCCGGAACCGACGGATGCGAGTCGGAGCCCGTGGATTCAAGGCCATCGCGTGAGATTCAGCCTGTATGCCCGAATCCGACCTCGCCGCGCAGGTCGACGACGTGCGATCGGTGGACCCCGAGACGTTTCAGGCTCGGGTCGAGGAGGACGCGGAGGTCATCGCGGCCGAGATCGACGAGGGGACGTTCGACAACCCGCAGGCGATCATCGGCTTCGAGTACGAGTTCTACGCGGTCGACGCCGAGACGGCCGCCTTACACCGGGTGCCTCGACGCCTCCTCGAACTCATCGGCTTCGAGAAGGAGCTTGGACTGCACAACGCCGAGATGTCGACCAGCCCCCAGCCGCTGAACGCCCACGGGCTCGCCTCCCAGGAGTCGGAGGTGAAAGCCCGGCTCTCGGCCGCCGAGGACCGCACCGCCGCCGAGGGGATGCGACTGGTCAGCGACGCGATGTGGACCATCCCGCCGGCGGGCGAGACCGCCCGAGAGTACCTCCTCGACAGCGTCACCGATCGCGGAGTCCGGATCGCCTCGAACATGAGCGACTCGGTGCGTTACCACGCGATGGCGAACACCGACGCCGACGTGGGGATGTGTCTGGACGCCCCGCACGTCGCCCTCGACGCCGACACCGTGATGCCAGAGAGCCTCATCACCTCGATCCAGCCCCACTATCAGGTGCCCCACGCCCGGGACCTGCCGACGTACTTCCAGTACGCGCTCCGGATCGCCGCGCCGCTGCTCGCGCTCGGGGTCAACTCTCCGTTCTTCCCGCCGAGCCTCTACGACGACGGCGCCGATCCGGCGGCGATCCTCGACGACGGCCACGACGAGCACCGGGTCGGCGTGTTCGAGTCGGTGCTGAACGCCCGCGACGACGCGCCCGGCAAGGTCCGGTTCCCCGAGGACCTCGAGAGCGTCGAGCAGGCGATCGAGCGCATCGCCGCCGACCGCACCGTCGTGCCGATGCCGGTCGAATCGAGCGATCGCTTCGACGACGAGTTCGCCCACTTCCGGCGCAAGCACGGCACCTACTGGCGGTGGGTCCGCCCCGTCTTCGGCGGGGCCACGCGGTCGGCCGCCAACGCCCGCATCGAGTTTCGCCCCATCGCGGCCCAGCCCACCGTCCGGGACTCGATCGCGTTTCAGGCGGCGTTCGCCGGCCTCCTCGAATCGACGTTCCGGCGCGAGCACCCGGTTCGGCACTTAGACTGGGTGGTCGCGAAGGATAACTTCTACGCCGCCATGGAGGATGGTCTGGACGCCGACATCTACTGGATCACGAACGCGGGCGAGGAGACGACCGACCGCGAGACGGTGTTCACCGACATCTTTGCCCACGCGAAAGACGGGCTTCAGGCCCGCGGACTCACCGACGAGCAGGCCGCCAAGTACCTCTGGCCGCTCCGCCAGCGCGCCCGCCACGGGGTCACGCCCGCGAGCTGGAAGCGGGCGCGCGTCCGCGAGCGCCTCGACGACGGCGAGGACTTCGAGTCGGCGGTCTGTGGGATGCAACGCGAGTACATCGACCGCCAGTCCGAGACCCTCATCGACGGGAGCTTCGCCGACTGGGTCGGCCGGGGCGACACGGCGATGGAGCGCGAGGAGTAGGGAGAGTTTATCACCACCTACTAGCGCGATGTCTTCGAACGCCTCCCGACACCGCGATACGCATCGAGGAACGACGTGTCCTGAAAACCGAGAACATCGCATATCTCTGGGATGAGGCGAGTCGAACGGAGGGACTGATTCACCAGGGCAGTACCGCTGGCGTCGAGTCACGCACATCACAAGTATTAGGTTGATGTTACTGGTACGGTCAGTATGAAACATCCAACAGTCCTCGTATTCGTCGAATTACCCGATCCAGAGTTTCCGACCGCTGGGTTCCTGAACAATCTCGCATACCCGGACGCGAGACTCGTCGGATTTTACCACCTCGACGAAGACGAGTCCGCCCAAGAGGCACGGGCCGAGTACGAGGACGCGTTCACGGCGGAACTGCAAAAGCAGGCCGAACGATTCGAACAACGAGGAGTACGGACGGAGTTCGACCTCGAATTCGACTCTGACCCGGTCGAGACACGCCAGAGAATCGCCGAAAGTGACGATGTCGATGCGGTTCTCACCCCGGGTGGCGTAAACACGCTGGGGAAAGTACTGATCGCGTCCCGGCACACGCGTAATGCCGAAGAGCGTATGGATAATCTCCTCAATATCATCGATCGTGATGCCCTTATTTCAGTTGGCCTCATCCACATAGCGGACCCGGATGATCCGGAGGGAGAAACCGAGGGTGAGAGAGTGTTAAACGAGATGGCTTCGATCCTTACAGAGAACGGGATTCCGTCCGTTCAGATCAATCGAGAAGTGCGAACAGAACGTGACGTTGCATTCGAACTGAGGCAAGCCGCTCGCAACCATGATCTCCTTGTGATGGGTGAAACCGAACAGGACGCCGGAGACGAAATCTTCGGCCCGGTCGGCGATTACATTGTCGATGAACTGGACATTCCGGTTTTGACTGTCCGGTGATTATCCGCCCGTCGAACGGTCGCTCCCGATAGCTGAGGGGACTCTCCACGGTAGATTCGCCTCCCGCAGTTACCGAGTTTGAACGCCCAGTGTGTGGCTACTTCTGGATAGAGACGCCGGATTCGGAACCATCGCCACGGGGCACTCTGAGTTCCCACTGTTGCTCACCGTGTGCGTCGGCTATCCGACCGCGAGAGACGACCGCAGGGACGAGCGCCGCGTCTGCGCGAACAAAACAAACGCAGGCCCGAGAGAGCCTCGCTCTCCCGGTGTCTTCGATCGAACGGTTGCAAGAGCGACGCGTTCGTGGGCCGACCGCCCAAACGACTCTGCCGTCTCGAACGACTTCGGTCGCTCCGCTCAGGAAGACGCAGGAAACGGTCGTCTTAGATCGCGTCGTCGTAGTCTTCGAACTCCGAGATCTCGACGCCCTCGCCGGTCATCTCGGCGAGCCACATGCCGTTGCCCGAGGCGGTGTCGCGCTCGACCGCGCTCTTGAGCGCGCGGACCGCGACCTCGCGGGCCTCGTCTTGGCCCATCTCCTCGTCGTACTCCTGTTCGAGGACGCCGAGCGCGAACTGCGACCCCGACCCGGAGACGCTGTAGGTCTCCTCGGTCACGCCGCCGAGCGCGTCGAAGGAGTAGACGTGTCCGCCCTCGTCGTCGACGCCGCCGAGGATGGGGACGACGATGAAGAACGCGCCCGACCGGAGGAGGTTGCTGGTGAGCGTCGAGAGGGCGTCCATGCTCATGTCCTTGCCACGCCGGGTCTCGTAGAGGTTGTTCTCGACTTCGAGGGTGCGGATCAGCGACTGGGCCGCCGAGACGCCGCCCGAGATGGTGAGCGCGCCGTTCGGGTGGATCTGCTCGACCTTCTGGGCGGTCTTCGAAGAGACCATGTTACCGAGGCTGGCGCGCTGGTCGGTGACCATCACGACGCCCTCGCTGGTGGTGAGGCCGACCGTGGTGGTCCCGGTCTTGAGCTCCTCGATCTCGGAGGTGTCGACGGACCGCTCGGGGAGCGAGCCGAGCTCGGGCTCGTAGGGGTTCGTCGCGGTACCGTCGAAGCGTGCGGCGTTCCGGGAGAACTCGGAACCGTGCATTGGGCTACGCATTGGGAGCCCCTAGTCCGTCTGCACTGATAAAACCAACCCTTCGGGCGGATTGGCCCGGCTTCGCCGCCGGATCGGCCCGGGTGGCGCGACCGCTATCGAGGCAGGGGTGACGAAAATCGACCGCCGGACCGCCTCAGGCGGCCGCGTCGTAGGCGCGCTCTAAGCGCTCGACGAGCCGGTGGGCGGGAAGGGTCACTCCCGCCTGCTTGGCGAGCAGCGCCATGGGCATGAGACAGATGCTGATTGCGACGCTCAACTGGTACAGGGCGAACACGGCCGCGCGGTGAATCCGAGTGGGCATTGGACTGCGTCCTCGTGCGAGGCTCGACCGACCCTACATAAAAGCATTTCTATGCCTCAGTTATATAATGGTCGTTATCGGCGTTTTAGCCCGGCGCATTCTTGCGGTTCAACGCCAGTTGCACTCCGCCCAACGAGGATGGATGTTCGGGACGCCCAGTCGTAGGCACGGACTTGGCGACCGGCGGCGTACGCATAACTTATGAGAATTATCGAACTCACGTCCGCACCGCGCGCGCCGCGACCGACGGCTCGCGGCCAAACCATAAAGCACGACATGGCGCGCCACCACTGATACGTATGAGCAATTACCTCGTTGCGATGGAGGCGGCATGGTTGGTTCGAGACGTCGAGGACGTGGACGACGCCATCGGCGTGGCGGTCAGCGAAGCCGGCAAGCGGCTCAACGACCAGAGCATGGACTACGTCGAGGTCGAGGTGGGCGCCACGGGCTGTCCCGCGTGTGGCGAACCGTTCGACTCGGCGTTCATCGCGGCGGGAACCTCGCTCGTCGGCCTGCTGTTGGAGATGAAGGTGTTCAACGCCGAGGGCGAGGAACACGCCCAGCGCATCGCCAAGAGCGAGGTCGGCGGCGCGCTCCGGGACGTCCCGCTCGAAGTCGTCGAGACGATCGAGTACGAGGAAGACGAGGAGATCGAACTGGGCGGCGACGAGTAAGCGTCCGGTCGCCCGCGGCGGCTCGGAGAGCAGACCGAAGCTTTATCTATAACCCGTGGTTATCCGATCGTATGGAACTACCGACGCCTCAGGACGTCCGAGACCGTCGGACGGAGCTCGGACTCACCCAGAGCGAACTCGCCGACCGCGCGGGCGTCTCCCAGCCGCTGATCGCCCGCATCGAGGGCGGTGACGTCGACCCGCGCCTCTCGACGCTCCGGCGCATCGTCGGCGCGCTCGACGAATCTGAGGGCGACATCGTGCGCGCCGACGACCTGATGCACGAGGAGGTCGTCAGCGTCGCGCCCACCGACTCGGTCAGTTCGGCCGTGAGCGAGATGCAAGACGCCGGCTACTCCCAGCTTCCGGTCATCGAGGACGGCGTCCCGGTCGGCTCCATCAGCTTCGAGGACCTGATGAGCGTCGACGAGGACGCCCGCGACCGACCGGTCAGCGAGTACATGGGCGAGGGCTTTCCCACCAAGTCCCGGAACGCCACTCTCGACGAGATCAGCACCGACCTCGGCCACAACAAGGCGGTCATCGTCACCGAGCGGGGCAACACCGTCGGCATCATCACCGAGGCCGACATCGCGGCGCGGCTCTCCTAGCGACCTTTTGTTGCGGGCGGCGCCCGAACGCGCCGCCCTTGCAAACGCTCGATCAAAAACTCGTCGTCACCACCTCCCTCGCGTCCTCGCGTCGCTCGGACGCTCAGTCGATGGTTCCTCGGTCCGCTCGCTCACTGTGTTCGCTCACGGCGCGACCGCTATAACGACGACTGCCGGCGAACCCGGCCGAGCGCGCGCCGGGCATCCCCGAGAACCACCAACAATTATCGTGCGTGCCGACACACGTCGTGACATGACGGACTTCTCCGACAGGGTCGAACAGGTCTCGATCAGCGGCATCCGCGAAGTGTTCGAGGCGGCGGGCGAGGACGCTATCAACCTCGGGCTCGGCCAGCCCGACTTCCCGACGCCCGACCACGCCCGGCGAGCCGCGATCGAGGCGATCGAGGCCGGCGACACCGACGCCTACACCTCCAACAAGGGGACCCGCGAGCTCCGGGAGGCGATCAGCGCGAAGCACGACCGCGACAACCACTTCTCGGTCCCGCCCGAGAACCTGATCGCGACCGCGGGGGGGAGCGAGGCGCTCCACATCGCGCTCGAAGCTCACGTCGACGCCGCCGACGAAGTGATCTTCCCCGATCCGGGCTTCGTCTCCTACGACGCGCTCACCCGGCTCGCGGGCGGCGAACCAGTGCCGGTCGGGCTCCGCGAGGACCTCACGCTCGACCCGGCGGCGGTCGAGGACGCGCTCACCGACGACACCGCGGCGTTCGTGGTCAACAGCCCGGCGAACCCGACCGGGGCGGTCCAGACCGAGACCGACATGCGGGAGTTCGCCCGGATCGCCGACGAGCACGACGTGCTGTGTATCTCCGACGAGGTGTACGAACACATAGTCTTCGACGGCGAGCACCGCTCGCCGATGGCGTACGCCGACTCGGACAACGTGGTCGTCGTCAACGCCTGCTCGAAGAGCTACTCGATGACCGGCTGGCGGCTCGGGTGGGTCGCCGCCAGCGAGCGCCGGATCGAGCGCATGCTCCGGGTCCACCAGTACGCCCAGGCGTGTGCGAGCGCCCCGGCCCAGTTCGCCGCCGAGGCCGCCCTCTCGGGGCCGCAGGACTGCGTCGACGAGATGGTCGCCGCCTTCGAGGAGCGCCGCGACGTGTTGCTCGACGGCCTCGCCGACATGGGCCTCGAAACCCCGACGCCCTCCGGCGCCTTCTACGCGATGCCGAAGGTCCCGGACGGCTGGGTCGACGAGGTCATCGACCGCGGGGTCGTGGTGGTGCCCGGCGAGGCGTTCGGCGACCGCGGGGAGGGGTACGCCCGCATCTCGTACGCAACCGACATGGCCCAGATCCGCGAGGCGCTCGACGTGATGGCGGAGGCGACCCGAGCCGTCCGGTGAGCGCCGACTCGCCCTGAGATTTTATCCCGCTCGCTTCCGTCTAGGCGCCCATGCCCATCTCGCGCCGGGAGTCCGGCGTCGCTCCCGCGACACGCGCGCTCGCCTCCCAGGTCCACCCCGTGTTCATGCTCCCGCCGGTCTCGTGTTCGCTGTTCGGCGGGGTGCTCGCCGGGACGTTCGCGCCCGTCCCGGGCGTCCTCCACGCGACGGCCATCTTCGCCGCCGTCTACACCGCCCACGTCAAGGACGGCTACGTCGACTTCTACGTCCGGGGCGAGGACGACGACCACCCGCTGAGCGAGCGGGGGTGTCGGCTCGCGCTCGCCGGCGCCAGCGGGCTCTTTTTCGCCTGCACGGCCGGCCTGTGGCTGATCGTCGGGCCGATCGCGGCCCTGCTCACGCTCCCGACGTGGCTGGTTGGCTACCACCACGCTCCCCAGTTGGACACCAACCCCGTGACCGCCACCACCGGCTATCCGCTGGGGATCGCGCTGGCGATCCTCGGGGGGTTCTACGCGCAGGCCGGCGCGCTCGGGGCGGTCCCGATCGCGTTCGCCGCCGTCTTCCTCGTGTTGCTCTCGGGCGTGAAGGTCATCGACGACGCGCAGGATTTCGACTACGACCGCTCGATCGACAAGACGACCGTGGCGGTCGCGCTCGGGCCCCAGCGGGCCCGGACCGCGGCGTTCGGCCTGATGATCGGGGCGCTCGCGCTCGTGGTCGGGTTCGCCGCGCTCGCGGTGTTCCCGCCGAGTAGCGTCGCCGCGGTCGCCGGGTTCGGCGCCGTGGCCGCGATCGCCCGCCGGGCAGACCCGACGGTGGCGACGATGCTTCTCGTCCGCGGGTCGTACGTCTTCCTCGCGCTCCTGCTGGTGGCGGTGTGGTTCCGACCCCTCGGCGGGTGACCGGTCGGGCGCTCTCGGCCCCGCATAGCCGCCCGACAGATCCGATCGGTCCGTCGGGGCCGAACGACCCTAATCTCGGCGTATACGGCCGTATCAATCGTTACGGCTCCGAAAAGGATCGTTTCTCGGCGGTACGCCCGCATTCACGTTCTGAACTCTGCGGTACGTCAGCGTTCACGTTCTGAACGGTGGGTCCGTTTCTTCTCCGCACGCGGCGTGGCCCGTCGTGCAATGATTCGTAAGACAGCACTCGTCGCGCTCGTCGCGCTCCTCGCGGTCGGTATGTCGATGGGAGCGATGGGTGCGGCGCCGATGGCACAAGACACGACCGAGGAAGGCCAAGAGACGACGACCGAAGGCGAGGAGATGGACGGTGAGGAGACCACGGCCGCGGGCGAGGAGATGGCCGAGAACGCCACGGTCACGTTGACGAACCAGACCACCGACGGCTCCGAACTCGTCGTCAACGAGACGATGCTCCCCGAGGGCGGATTCATCGCCATCCACCTCGCGGACAACGTCACGGCGTCGTCGTACGAGGACCCCGAGAACGTCTCGGTCGGTCCGGTCGTCGGCAACTCGACCTACCTCGAGGCCGGCACCCACGAGAACGTCACCGTCGAGCTGAACCGGTCGATCAACGAGAGCCAGCCGCTGGTGGCGATGCCCCATCAGGACACGAACGACGACGAGCGCTACACCTTCCCCGAAGCTGACGACCCCTACACGGTCGAGATGCTCCCGGTCATCGACGTCGGCTTCCTGACCGTCGAGGACGGCGGGATGGCCGAGGACGGCGAGGAGATGACGACCGAAGAAGGCGAGGAGATGACGACCGAAGAAGGCGACGCGATGGGCGACGGCGAGACCACGACCGAAGCGTAGACCGCGGCGCGGATACCCGACCGAGAGGCTCAATCTTTTTTCGGCTGCGGGACCTCTGTCCGGTATGACCATTCGAGGCCCCTGGACTCACGAGCAGGCTCTCGCAAACGACGTGCGCCTCCACTACGTCGCGGCGGGCGACCCCGACGACCCCCTCGTCGTCCTGTTGCACGGCTTCCCGGAGTTCTGGTACTCGTGGCACGATCAGATCCCGGCGCTCGCCGACGCCGGCTATCGAGTCGTCGCGCCGGACATGCGCGGGTACAACCGCTCGGAGAAGCCCCGCGGAGTGAGCGAGTACCGCATCGAGAAACTGGTCGACGACGTGGCCGGGCTGATCGACCACTGCGAGGCGGCGTCGGCCCGGGTCGTGGGCCACGACTGGGGCGGCGTGGTGGCGTGGGAGACCGCGATCCGTCGACCCGAGGTCGTCGACCGACTGGCGGTCCTGAACGCGCCCCACCCCGGACGCTACCGGGAGGCGCTTGCCCGCGATCCCGACCAGTGGCGCCGGTCGTGGTACGCCCTCTCGTTTCAGCTCCCGGGAGTGCCCGAGTTCGCGCTCGGCGCGCGCGACGGAGCCGGCGTCGCGAGGCTCCTCCGAGACACCGCCGGCTCGGACACCTTCGACGAGACCGATCTCCGACGCTACCGCGGGGCGGCGAGTCGCCCCGGCGCGCTGACCGCCGCGATCAACTACTACCGGGCGGCGTTCCGCGAGGGCCTCGGCGAGGAGGCGCGGACGCTGATCGGCGGCGGCCGGCCCGACCGCACGGTTCGGGTCCCGACGCTCCTGCTGTGGGGCGACGACGATCCGGCGCTCGGGACGGCGCTGTCGAGGGGCCTAGAGCGGTGGGTGCCCGACCTCCGGGTCGAACACTTCCCCGACGCGACCCACTGGCTCCAGAACGACCGCCCCGAGGCGGTGAGCGACCGGCTCGCGTCGTTCTTCGAGGGGTGAGTCACTCCTCGGGGAGACGGACGATCTCCTCGGGGTTCTGGAAGGCGTACAGGACGAGCGACCCGTCGAGGCGCTGTTCGCGGAGCAGTCTGGAGGCGACGCTCCTCTCGAGCCCCGCGATGATCTCGACCGCGGTCAGGAGTTCGTCCTGAGCGATGCCGAGCCGGTCGCGGTCGATCTCGACGCCCTCGGGGGCGCGAACGCTTTCTAACATCACGTCGACGAACGCCGCGAGGTCGGTGGTGTCGGCGAGTCGCTCGTGCCACGACGCCGGGTAGATGCTGACGGCCCCGTCGACGTCGTAGAGGCGTTCGCCGGGCCGCCAGCTCCGCGAGTCGGTCAGTCGATCCTCGAGCGACGTCTCGAATCGCTCGCGGTCGTAGTCGAGCGCCTCGGCGTACGCCTCGACGAGCTCTCGCGGGAGGCCCGATCCCTCGACCGGGTGGTGGCGTTCGAGAAACCGGATCAGCTCCTTGGCCGAGAAGTAATCGTCGTGGCCGGCGATGCGTTCGACGAGGTCTGGGTCGACGGACGTCATGTCACGCACCGACGCCGCCGAGTCGCAAAAACGCCCGCGTAAGGATTCCGAGAGATCGGTGGGTCGCTTGGTCCCCGCGACCGCATACCCGCCGGTCGGTGGCGAACGCGAGCGCTCAGCTCGCGGTGCTGACGATCTTGATCACGTCGCCCTCTTCGAGCTCGTAGCTCTCGCTCACCTCGCGGTTCGTCTTCGCGTTCACCGCGTGGAGGTAGCCGTCGCCGATGTCCGAGTGGACGGCGTACGCGAGGTCCGTCGGGGTCGACCCCCGCGGGAGGAGGAACGCGTCGGGCAGGACGTTGCCCTTCGCGTCGGTCCACCGGGTCTCGTTCTGGACGGGGTAGGCGGTGATCCGGTCGAGCAGTTCGTACACCGCGTGGTCGAGCGCGGTCTGGATGCCGGTGCCGCCCCGCTCGGCCATCACTTCTCGGATCTTTTCGAGGCCGGCCGACTGCTCGTCGGAGAGGTCCCCGACGATCTCGAAGTCGTCGTCGCCGGGGTCGTAGTCGACGACGCCGGCCTCGGCGGCCTGTCGGAGCGCGAGTTCGCCCTCGGCGGTGGCGGGGATGACGGGCTTGCCGGTCTCGTTCAGGCGCTCGATGTTCTCGGGCGGCGCGACGTCGGCCTTGTTCGCCACGAGGATGATGGGCTTCGTCCGGGCGCGCACGTCGCGAGCAAGCGCCTCGCGGTGGTCGTCGGTCCACTGGATCGGGTCCTCGGGGTAGTCGAGGTCCCGGAGGCTGGCGGCCACGTCGGCCTCGGTCGCGCCGAACCCGGTCAGCATCTCCGCGAGCGCGTCGTCGACGTCGAAGTCGGGCGATCGGGACTGGCGCTCGACGGTCTCCCAGTTGCGGTCGATGATGCCGGCGAGCCACTGGTCCATCTCCTCCTCGATGAAGTCGACCTCCTCGACCGGGTCGTAGGTCCCGACCTCGACGGGCTCGCCCTCCTCGTTGGTCCCGCCCGAGGCGTCGACGACGTTGACGATGGCGTCGGCGTTGGTGAGTTCGTCGAGGAACTGGTTGCCGAGCCCGCGGCCCTCGTGGGCGCCGGGGACCAGCCCCGCCACGTCGAGCAACTCGATCGGGACGTAGCGCTTGCCGGCCCGGCAGTGCTCGTCGCCACACCGCTCGTCGCGTTCGAGACAGGGGCAGTCGGTGCGGACCGAACTCACCCCGCGGTTGGCGTCGATGGTCGTGAACGGGTAGTTGGCCACGTCCACGTCGGCCATCGTGGCGGCCTTGTAGAAGGTGGACTTGCCCGCGTTGGGCTTGCCCGCCAGCGCGATGGAAATCATGCGGGAAGCTACCGGCGTGTCCGGGAATTGCCTTTCGGTTCCGCGGATCGACCTCGAGCCGAGCGACCCCCGCGCCGGCTCGACGCGGCCGTCCGGCCACATCCCTTTTCGACGGCGTCGCTGTTAGGACACCCGTGGGGAGACAAAATGAGTAGATTCACGACACGAGATCGGACGGAAACGACGGCCGAATCGGTAAAGGGAGCCGTCTCGGCGGTGGCCGACCGGAGCGAGATGGAGACGACCGCGGACGGAGAGTCGAGGGGGCCGTACCTCGTCGTCGACCTCGGGCCGGTCGTCGAGCGGTTCTTCGGCGACGCGAGCGTCGGCGCGGTCGAATCGCGCGCCGAATCCGCGCTCGATGCGGCCGAGACGCGCGCGGAGTCGGCGATCGACGCCGCGGACTCGGAGACCGGAACTCCCGAACGCGACGGCGGCGGCCCGAGCACGCTCTCGCGGGTGTTCCTCCTCGGGCTCGTGGCCGGCATCGGCTACGCGCTCCGACGGCGGTCGGTGTCGACGGGCGACGCGCTCGACCGGGTCACCGGCGGCGTCCAGTCGGCCGCCGACGAGACGACCGATCGTTCGGGCGAGGCCGCGGATCGGACCGAAAGCGTCGCGGGCGAGACCGCAGACCGCGTCCGCGAGACGGGCGAGATGGCGGCCGACCGGGTCGAAGAGGGGAGCGAGGCGGTCGCCGAGTCGATAGAATCCGGCGGCGAGGCGGCGTCCGAGCAGGTCGAGGAGGGCGGAGAGGCCGCGGCCGACCGGATGGAGGAGACCGCAGACACCGCCGAGTCCGAACAGGAGTCGGACGACGGCGAGGACACCGACTCGTAAGCGACTCTCGGGAACGCTTTAGCCGTCGGTCGGCCGACGCGGCCACAAGAAGCTACACCCCCTCGTCGTACCACCGGTGGCCACGACGGCAGTCACGATCATCAAGGTGCTCGGCACCTCCGAGGAATCGTGGCAGGACGCCGCCGAGGAAGCGTTCCGGCAGGCGAGCCAGACGGTCGACGACATCAGCGGCGTCGAGATAGAAGACTGGACCGCGAACGTCGAGGACGGCGAGATTCAAGAGTACCACGCGACCGCCGGGATCGCGTTCCCGGTCCGCGACGAGCAGTAGCCCTCGCGACCGCCGGCCGGTCGGCGCGGCCGGCGTGGGATTCAGGCCGACGCCGGCGCCTCCTCGACCGACGCGACCCGCGATCGGGGCGCCGTCAGCAGGAAGCCAAAGAGGACCGCCGGACCGAGGATCGGGGCGCCGACGATGCCCGCGGCGATCGGGTTCGCGCCGCCGGCGAACGCCGCCAGCGACGCGACGACCCCGAGTCCGACGGTCGCTCCGAGCGCTCGCCAGTCGTCGCGCCGGAGCGCGGCCCCGGCCGCGACCCCGAACAGCGCGATCGGTCCGAACGCCTCGGCCGGCAGGAGATACGCCGCCGACGCGCCCGAGAGCGCCACGTCGTAGACGTTCGTCGCCGCGACCGCGACCGCCGCCACGACCGGGACCGCGAGCGCGCGTCGCGGGGAAAGCGGGACGAGGCGGCCGGTCCGAGCGACCGACGCGCCCGCGACGAGCGCGAGCGATCCGACCCCAGTCAGGAACACGCGGGCCGCGGTTTCGATCCCGGTCAGGAGTCCGCCGTGATACGCGAGGTAGTACCGGTAGTAGGTGCCCTCGCGCTCGACGTACTCGGCGTCCCGGAGCGCCTCGATGGCGGCGTCGTGGTCGCCCCGCCAGAGGGTCGAGGACTCGCCGTTCAGCGCGGCGTCGATCGAGCGCCGGGCCCGTGGCGGGAGGTCGGCGTACGCGACCGCGTCGTCGGTGATCGGCTCGCCCTGCACCTCGTCGATTTGGTGGACGAACGCTGACGCCTGACCGTGGTTGGCGAACAGGTACACCGGGTGGGCGAGCACTGCGAGTCCGACCACTACGAGGAGGGCGGCCACTCGGCGGGTCTCCATACTGGCGATTATCTCACCGAGAATAAGTATGTTCGCCTACAGCTCGACCGCCATCATCACCTCGTCGACGTAGTCGCCGTCGATCTTGTAGTGGTCTTCCCGGACGGCTTCGGTCTCCCAGTCGTGGCCTTCGAGGAACGCGATCGCGTCCTCGTTGGTCGAAGGGACGCTCTGATAGACCTTCTCGTAGCCGTTCGCGCCCGCCCACTCCAGCCCGCGGGCGAGCAGGTGGCTCCCGACCCCGTGGCCCTGATACTCGTCGAGGACGCCGACGGTGAGCTCGGCGGTGTGGGCCAGCTTGTCGAGCTCCGGGGCGTGAAGGTGGACCCACCCGACGACGTCGTCTCCTGGTCCCCCGACCGGCCGGTCCGAGCCGGCCTGCGTCTCGCCGTCGCCGACGGTGGCGACGAAGAACATCCGCGACTCGAGTTCGTTGTGTCTGAGCAACGCCTCGTCGTGGTCGATCTCGTCGGCGACGCTCTCGGCGACGATGTAGGTCCGCTCCTCGGCGACCCGCCGGATCGCGCCGACGATGCCCGAGAGGTCCTCCTGTCGGGCGGGCCGGATCACGAACTCGAAGCCCTCGACCTCGTACTCCTCGGTGGCCCCGGCGTCGAACGCCGCCCGGAGGCGGCCGTCGCGCTCCTCGAGGTAGCCGTCGCGCTTGAGGATCGCGACGTGGTGGCGGAACCCGCCGGGATCGACCCGGAGCCGCTCGCGGGCCTCCTCGGCGCCGACCTCGCCGTGGCGCTCGACGTACTCGTAGATGCGTTTCCTGTCGTCGTGGTCGAAATCGAGGCTCTCCGAAAACTGCATGGTTAATGATAACAGTTCGCACTCACTTAACTGTTTCTCGGGGCGGAACCCCGGTCAGCAGTTGGGCGGCGTCGACGAGATCGCGGGTGTCGACGACGAGGTCCGCGATCTCTCTGGCGGTGAACTCGGCGTCGATTCGCCGGCCGTGACACCGGGCGTACAGCTCCAGCCAGTCGTTGAGCGCCCGCTCCAACAGCGCCATCTCCTCGCGGTCGAGACCGACGAGGTCGCCGGTCCGAGCGTCGACATAGCAGGCGACGACGTCGCCGACGCCGTCTCGGAGATAGCCGAGCGCCCGCTCCTCGTCGGGCGGGTCGGCCGGCGGGTCGAACGCCGCTCTGTCGGCCGCCGCCCGGTCTGCGAGCGCGCCGATCCGGTCGCGGAACTGGCTCATCCCTGCCTGAACTCGACGCCCTTCCCGCCGCGGGGGTGCTCCCACTCGGTGTCGGCGACCACCGCGCAGGTGCCACACTCGACGCAGGGCTGGGTGTCGAGGCTCACGACCGTCTCCTCGTGGCCGTTGGTCTTTCGGGTCTCCTCGCGGTAGCACCCGCCCCCGAAGTCCCGGGCGCTGACCGGACACGCCGCGACCGCCGCGCCGCTGGCGGCCGCGGAGGTGTCCCGGAGCTCGATGTGGGGGTCGCCCACGTCGGTGTCGTAGGTCAGGTCGCCGATGCGGTCGAGCAGGCTCTTTGGCTCGTAGTCGGGATCGGCGTCGACGCGCTCGCCGAGCTCTTCGGCGATGACGGTCGGCATCGTGACGTACGGCGTCCGGGTGTCGGGCACGATCTGTGAGAGGATCGGCGACGAGTAGAGGCCCTCCAGTCGATCGCCGAGCAGTCGGACCGCCCGGCGGCCGACACCCGAGGTCAGCACCGCGTCCGCGAGGTCGGTCACCGACTCGCGCTCGCCGAGCGCGCTGGTCAGGCGATACCCCTGCGGGCGGAGCTTCGTCATCACGCCCTCCTCGCGGAGTTTGCGCTCGTAGAGGTCGCCGGCGCTCGCGGGATCGTTGCGCAGTTTCGCCTCGGCGAACGCCTCGCCGGCGAGCGCGCCCGCGGTCACGGCGTGGTTCATCCCCTTGATGATCGGCCCCTGTGCCTGCATCTGGCCGGCGGCGTCGCCGACCGCGAGCAGGCGCCCGCGGTGGGGCGCGGGGTGGGCGACCTTCTTCGAATCGGGAACGAGCTTCGCGCTGTACTCGACCTCGTCGTAGTGGCCGTCGAGCCACTCTGCGAGCAGGGGATGGGTGAGCAGTTCGTCGAGCAGTTCGTGGGGTTCGGCGTCCTCGGCGACGAGGCTGTCTAAGTGAAAGACGGTGCCGATCGACAGCGAGTCGCGATTTGTGTAGACGAACCCGCCGCCCCGGACGCCCTCGAACAGGTCGCCCGAGAACAGGTGGGCCTCGCCCTCGTCGTCGCCGATCCCGAACCGCTCGGCGATGACGTCCTCGGGGACGTCGACCACGGCCTTGACCCCCTGGAACCACTCTTCTGGCTCCTCCCAGTCCATCAGCCCGGCGTCGCGGGCGAGCTCGGAGTTGACGCCGTCGGCCGCGACCACGAGGTCGGCCCTGATGGGGTCGAGTTCCTCGCAGGTCACGCCGGTGATCTCGCCGCCCTCCCGGAGGAGACCCTCGACCCGAACGTCGGTCAGCAGGCCGCCGCCGGTCTCGCGGGTCAGCTCGTGGACCCGGTCGGCGAGCCACGAGTCCATCGTCCGGCGCAAGACCGCCTCGGACCACTCGGTGTCGTGGTCGTGGAGGTCGGTGATGTCGAATGTCTTGACCCGGTCGCCCGCCACGTTGTGGAGGTAGTAGTCGGTGACCGGTCGCTCGGCCGCCGCCTCCCGGAACCCGGGGAACAGGTCCGAGAGCGTGTACGGCGCCGACTCCTCGGCGTAGACGAGCCCGCCGCTCACGTTCTTCGACCCGGCCTCGACGCCGCGTTCGAGGACCAGCGTTTCCACGTCGTTGCGCGCCAGCGTCGCCGCCGCCGCGGCCCCGCCGGGACCCGCCCCGACGACGACCGCCTCGTAGTGTTCGTAGTCGTCAGTCATCGTCTGCCTCCGCCTGAATCGTCAGTTCGCCCGCCTCGATCGACTCGGTGAGGCGGGGGAGCACCTCGAAGAGGTCGCCCTCGATGAAGTAGTCGCTGAAGTCCCGGATCCGGGCGTCGGGGTCGGTGTTGATCGCGACGATGGTGTCCGAGTCGTCCATCCCGACCTTGTGCTGGACCGCCCCGGAGATGCCGGCCGCGACGTACAGCTCGGGTTCGACCGCCTGGCCGGTCTCGCCGATCTGGCGCTCCTCGGCCACGTACTCCTCGACGTGCCCGTCGACGCCGTACGAGGCGGTCACGACGCCCCGCGAGAGGCCGAGGGCGGCGTCGTCGAACGCGTCGACCAGATCGAGGCCGAGTTCGATCCCCTCGGTGGGGTCGTCGCCGATCCCCCGCCCGAGCGCGACCACCACGTCGTGGCCGGTGAGGTCGACGCCGGAGTCGAGGCGATCGAACTCCGTCACCTCGACCCGGAACCACTCCTCGCGGAGCCCGACCGCGTGCTCGATCACCTCGCCCTCGCGGTCGTCGTCGGGGTCGGGCACGTCGAAGCTCCCCGGGATCACCGAACACCCCTGCGGGTGGAACTCCCGGCCGGGGTTGTCGAGACAGAGGATGGTCGAGTACTCGAACCCGGAGAAATCGGGGCGTTTCATGTGGAGCACGCGCTCGAACTCCACCTTCTCGCCGGGCTCGCCGGTCTTGACCGGGTTCGAAATCAGCTCCTCTTCGATGAACAGCCCCGAGCAGTCGCTCGCCAGCCCGGAGTCGAGTTCGGCCTGGACCTGCGCCGAGAGGTCCCGGCCGTTGTTGGTCGCCGGAAACAGGAAGTACCGGGGCTTGTCGTACTCGCGCCAGTCGGCGCCGGGCGCGGTTCCGGGGTCGCCGGTCGCCCAGTTCGGGGGCTCGGCGCCGCCGCGGGCCATGTCGGCGACGATCTCGGCGTAGGGCTTGTGCCGGAAGCGTTCGAGCCGGTCGTCCTCGCGGTAGATCGCCACGTCCGCGCCGTACGCGATCACGTCGTCGGTGAGGTCGGTGACCGACCCGTCGCCGACCAGCACGCCGACGACTCGCTCGTCGGCGTCGTAGTCGGCGTTGTACGCGTCCATCAGCTCGCGGGCCTTCCCGAGCATCTCCTTGGAGACGTCCCGGAGCTCGCCGCCCTGCGTCTCGCAGTACACCCACATGTCGCGGTACTGTCCGCCCTTCAGCGCCCGGACGTGCTTTTTGTCCTTGGTCTGGTTCTCGGTGGCGTAGTCGCGTTCGTCGGGCGCGTCCTCGTCCCGGTCCGGGTCGTCGGTCGCCTCGGGGGCGCCCTCCTCGTCCTCTCTGGAGGCGGTGTCGGCGGGCTCGTCGTCGGCCGCCAGCTCGTCGATCCGCTTTTCGATGGCCTCGCGGGCGGTCTTGCGGTCTTTGCCCTCGCGCTCGGCCGCCAGCGCGGCGTCGAGTTCCGCGGGGCTCTCGACGTCGGTCAGCGCCTCTCGGAGCTCGTCGACCGTGTGGTCGCCGGGGTCGAGCGAGGCGTCGTCGGTCACGGTCAGTCACCTCCCGCGAGCGGTCGCATCGTCTCGAGCACCGCGTGTAGCTCCTCGGGGTCGTCGGGGTCGACCGCCGTCGCCTCGCGCTCGGAGGGCGCCTTCGGGATCGGATCGACGCCCGAGACGATGGTGGGCGAGCCGTCGAGCCCGATGAAGTCGGGGTCGAGGTCGAGCTCCTCGGCGCTCCACGTCGTGAGGTGGTCCTCGTAGTTCTCGACGCGGTCTGCGGTCTCGGCTCTGAGCTCCTTGTGCCGGAGTCGGTGTTCGGCCCGCCGGTAGGACGCCTCGAACTCGGGATCGGTCACAACGAACGCGGGGAGCGAAGTCTCGACCGTCTCGATCTCGTCGGGGTCGCCCTCGACCAGCCGCTTGGCTCGGAGTCGGCCCTCGTCCTCCTCGACGTCGAGGGCGACGACGTGGGTCACGATCGAGCGGTCGAGACACCACGCCGTCTGCGGCCCGGTCTGGCCCGTCTCGCCGTCGGCGGTCTTGAACCCCGCGAACACCAGATCCGGCTCCTCCGACTCCTCCGCGGGGCTCGACGAGCCCTGCTCGTCGGCGGCGCCGATCTTCTCGATGCCGGCCGAGAGCGTGATCGCGGTCGACCACGTATCCGCGGCCGCCATCTCGCGGTCCGACAGCAGGTAGAGGTCGTCGGCGTACACGCTCATCGCTTCTTCGAGGACGCTCTCGTAGCCCGGCGGCCCCATGCTCATCACGCTGACTCGGCCGCCGCGCTTGACCTTCGTCTGGAGCGCGGCCTCCAGCGCGAACTCGTCGTTCGGGTTCATCACCGTGGGGGTCGCGCCGCGTTCGAGGTGGCCGTCCTCGTCGAACGACACCTGTCCCTCCCGGAAGTCGGGGACGCCCTTCGTCAACACTACGGAGTGCATCGACACACCTCCGCCTGAGTGAGTCTCTCTCCCATACCGTCGCAGTATTTGATTTCAAAGTTTATTACATTAACCCCGTCGCGCCGTCGGCGATGCTGTGGGGCTGAGATTCCGATTATCGGTCGGTAGCGCGGCTCGATAGCGACGAACGAACCAGAAGTGCGACCCGTCGGTCGGCCGGCGCCCGTCGTCGCGGGAACGCGGATTCACTCGTCGTCGGCGTCGCGTTCGGTCTCGGCGGCGTCGCCCTCGACCTCGTCAGCGTCGATGTCGTCTTCGACCCCGTCGTCGTCGAGACGCTCGCGCTCGGCGCCGTTGCCCCCGGACTCGCGTCCCACGCCGTCGGCCGCGATCCGGGTGGTCGTCCCGGCCTGCACCATCCGCATCTCGCCGCTCGTGCGCATCGTGCCGTCGACGACCGCGCCCTCGTGGAACCGGAGGTCCTCGCAGGAGACGTCGCCCCGGATCTCACAGCCGTCGGCGAGTTCGACCGTCCCGCTCCGGGTGGTCACGTCGCCGTGGATCACGGTGTCGGCCCCGACCGACACGTCGCCGCGCGCCCGGAGGCTCCCGAACACCTCGTTGCGCTCGCCGACGTCGATCGACTCGGCCCGGAAGTTGCCGTGGAGCCGGCAGTCGTCGCCGACGCTCGCCGGGGTCGACACCCGCCACGAGTCGTCGCTGACGTGGCCGTTCCGGGGGATCACGACCGGCTCGGCGTCGATCTCCTCGTTTTCGAGCAGGTCCGAGACGAGGTCCTCGGCGGCCTCGTCCTCGCCGATCCGCAACAGCTGTTGGAGGTAGACGAACACGAACACGACGGTCGGCATCGGGTTCCGGATCACGATCCAGCCGTTGGCCTCGAACCCCTCCTCGATGTCGACGTCGTCGCCGATGTCGAGGTCGCCGCTGACCATCAGCCGGCCCGCGACGTGGACGCGCTCGCCGAGGTAGGCGTCCCGGCCCACGAGGACGTTGCCGTCGACGTCCGACCACATGTCGAGCCGGCAGTCGGCCTCCGCCTCGATGTGGCCGCCGAACGTTGCTCGCTCGCCCGCGATGACGTTGTGGCCCCGAACGCCGAACTCCACGGTGCTCTGGCCGCCGACGACGACGTCGCCGTCGGTCACCAGGTCGTGTTCCTCGACGGTCGTCCCGTCGGGGATCGCGAGTTCGTCGAGCGGGTTCGAGCGGAGCGACACACCGACAACTGTCGGTTCACCCCTAATAAAGCTCCGTCAGACATTCGGGGTCGCGCCGGCGGTTCTGTGGGTTTTTACCTGCCGGGGGCAAACGCCGGGGTATGACTACGCTCGCATTCGACGAGAAGGGCGTCGACGTCGTGTACGAGGGCACCGAGTTCCGGCTCTCGAAAGACCTCATCGAAGGGGCGACCGGCAAGTCCTACTTCGAAGTGACCGACCACGAGGTGCTCCAGATCGTCGAGGCGGACCCGAGCCTCTCGGGACAGGCCCGTCAGATCCGCGACATCGTCAGGTAGGATTTAAGGCCCGGCGGCGCCTCGCCCCGTACATGACCGCGCTCGCCGACTTCGACCACCCCTCGTGGAAGACCGCGCTCGGGACGCTCGCCGGCTACGGGCTGATCCTGCTCGTGATGACCGCCGTGCTGTTTCTCGTGCCGTACGCGATCTTTCTGAACGTCTGAGCTCGGAACGCCGGCCGATCGGGTCGGGTCGGCGCGAACTGTTCGACCGGTAGACATAAATCTCGTAGCTGACAGCCCCGAACGAATGCTACGACTACACGCGCCGAACCGGAGGGCCGTCGCGTGAGCGCCCTCGACACCGTCCGTCGCGCCAGCGATCTCGCGAACAAGTACTTCGTCGTCTGGGTGCTCGCCGCCTCCGGGGCGGCGCTCGCGGTCCCGTCCGGCTTTACGTGGATCGGACCGTACATCACGCCGCTACTCGGCGTCATCATGCTGGGAATGGGGCTGACGCTCCGACCCGAGGACTTCCGGCGACTCGCCGCCCGCCCGCGCGACGTCGCCATCGGGACGCTCACCCAGTGGCTGGTCATGCCCGCGGCGGCCTACGGGCTGACCGTCGCGCTGTCGCTCCCGACCGAACTCGCCGTCGGCGTGATCCTCGTCGGGGCCGCGCCCGGCGGCACCGCCTCGAACGTGATGACGTTCCTCGGGAAGGGCGACGTGGCGCTCTCGGTGGCCATCACGACCGTCACGACGCTCGCGGCGCCCGTGGTCATGCCCGCGTGGGTGGTCTTCCTCGCGGGCGAACAGTTGAGCGTCACGTTCGCCGAGATGTTCACCAGCATCGTTCAGATCGTCATCGTTCCGGTCGGTGCCGGGTTCGCGCTCCGGTACGTCCTCGACCGCAAGGCTCCGAACGTCGCGGAAGCCGGACTGGACGTGTTCCCGGCGGTGAGCGTCGTCGCCATCGTCGCCATCGTCGCGGCCGTCGTGGGCCTGAGCAAGAGCACCATCCTGACCGCCGGGGCGGCGGCGGTGGTGGCGGTCGTCGCGCACAACGGTATCGGCCTCGGCGCCGGCTACGGCGTGGGTCGGCTCACCGGGATGTCGGAGGACCGCGCCCGGACCTGCGCGTTCGAGGTGGGCCTCCAGAACAGCGGGCTCGCGGTGGCGCTCGCCACCGCCTTCTTCTCGCCCGCCGCGGCGCTTCCGCCGGCGCTGTTCAGCGTCTGGCACAACGTGAGCGGCCCGGCGCTCGCCTCGTACTTCGCGCGCAACGAATCGACCGCCGCGCCCGAATCGGTCGGGGCGCGAGCGAGCGACGACTGACCGAGCCTCGGCCTCGCGGCGCGGTCGCTCGGGTTCGACGGCGTCGAGACTGCGAACCGTCGTGAAAAACCGCAGATACGACGAGGAGCCGCCCGCAGAACCGAGCTTACGCGAACGTCTTCGAGATCTCTTCGTCCTCGTCCTCGGCGTCGATCTTGGACTTGGCGCTCTCGAAGTCTTCCATCGTGATCTCGGTGCGGTCGTCCCGGATGGCGAACATGCCGGCCTCGGTGCAGACCGCCTTGATGTCCGCGCCAGATGCGTCCTCGGCGTCCTTCGCGAGCTTCTCGAAGTCGACGTCGTCGGCGACGTTCATGTCGCGAGTGTGGATCCGGAAGATCTTCTCGCGGCCCTCGAGGTTCGGCTTGGGAACCTCGATGAGCCGATCGAACCGACCGGGCCGGAGGATGGCCCGATCGAGCATGTCGAAGCGGTTGGTGGCGGCGATGATCCGGACCTCGCCGCGGTCCTCGAAGCCGTCCATCTCAGAGAGGAGTTGCATCATCGTCCGCTGGACCTCCGCGTCGCCCGAGGTCTTCGAGTCGGTCCGCTTGGCGGCGATGGCGTCGATCTCGTCGATGAAGAGGACGGCGGGCTCGTGCTGGCGGGCGACCTCGAAGAGGTCCCGGACGAGCTTTGCGCCCTCGCCGATGAACTTGTGGACCAGCTCGGAGCCGGCCATCTTGATGAACGTGGCGTCGGTCTGGTTCGCGACCGCCTTCGCCAGCATCGTCTTGCCCGTGCCCGGCGGGCCGTAGAGCAGGACGCCGCTCGGGGGTTCGATCCCGACTTCGCCGAACATGTCGGGGTTCTTGAGGGGCATCTCGACCGTCTCGCGGACCTCCTGCATCTGCTCTTCGAGCCCGCCGATGTCCTCGTAGGTGACCTCGGGGCTCTCTTCGACCTGCATGACGCGGGCCCGCACGTCGGTCTCGTTGTCGAGGGTCTTGACGATAGAGAGGGAGTTGTTGACCGCGACCCGGCTGTCGGGTTCGAGCTCCGCGCGCATCTCGTCGGTGACCTCGGTGACCGCCTCCTGATTGTTGCCGTGCTGTTTGATGATGACGCCCTCGTCGGTCATCTCTTGGACGGTGGCGACGAACAGCGGCGACTGCTTGAGCTTCTTGTTCTCGTGGGTCAGCCGTTCGAGCTTCTGCTGGTACTTGTTGTTCTCCGCGTTCGCGTCGAGGAGCTTGTCCCGCATCTCCTCGTTCTGCGACTCGAGGACCTCGAGGCGTTCCTGTAACGCCTCGATCTTGTCCTTCTGTGACGCGCTCTCCTCGTCGTAGGGGAGATCGACGTCTTCGACGGTGTCGGTCATCACGCCGGTCTAGGTGCCTGTCTCATAAGAGGCTTCGGGTGGGTGTGACGCACGTCGGACCCGCCGCAGGCGGCGCGGTCGGCCGACCGGTAGAATACCCTATAGTAATACGAATGAAGGAGAAATATTATTATGCTGTATGCAAAAGGTGGTGGTACATGAGTACCTCAGAGACCGCGGGAACCGAGAAGAGTCAGCTCACCGGGGAGGACGCCTCCGAGTCGATACGCGACCTGCCGCCCAGCGCCAAGCTGGTCGCCAAGGTACTGGAGTACAACGACACCCTGACCCAGAGCCAGATCGCCGAGGAGTCGCTCCTTCCCGACCGAACCGTCCGGTACGCGCTGAACCGACTCGACGAGCAGGGACTCGTCGACTCGCGGTTCTCGTTCTCGGACGCTCGCAAGCGCCTCTACACGCTCGATCTGGAGTAGCGGGGTCTCGGGGCCGCCCTCGTCTTCTCTCGCTGGGCAGGCGGGCCCGAACCGGGGCTGGGGCCGCGCCCGCCCCGTCGCACAACGCCTTTAGCCCCCCGACGCAAACCCCGAACCGATGACACGGGTGATACACACGGGGGACACCCACCTCGGCTACCGCCAGTACCACTCGCCCGAGCGACGCCAGGACTTCCTCGACGCGTTCGAGCAGGTGGTCGACGACGCGGTCGCCGAGGACGTGGACGCGGTGGTCCACGCCGGCGACCTGTTCCACGACCGTCGGCCCGACCTCTCGGCGCTCCACGGCACCATCTCGATTCTCCGGAAGCTCCGGGCGGCCGACATCCCGTTTCTCGCCATCGTCGGCAACCACGAGGGCACCCGCGGGCGCCAGTGGCTCGACCTCTTCGAGATGCTCGGGCTGGCGACCCGGCTCGGCGACGAGCCCGAGGTCGTCGGCGAGACCGCCTTCTACGGCCTCGATCACGTCCCGAAGGCCAAGCGCGAGGACCTCGACTACGCGTTCGCCGACCACGACCAGCCCCACGCCGCGCTGGTGAGCCACGGCCTGTTCGAGCCGTTCGACGTCGGCGACTGGGACGCCCGGGAGGTGTTGGCCGAGTCGAACGTCGCGTTCGACGCGATGTTGCTGGGCGACAACCACGACCCCGGTGTCAAGGAGGTGGCCGAGACGTGGGTCACCTACTGCGGGTCGACCGAGCGCTGTAGCACCGCCGAGCGCGAGGACCGGGGGTACAACATCGTCGAGTTCGACGGCGAGGTGACGATCGCCCGCCGGGGGCTCGACGTCACCCGGGACTTCGCGTACGTCTCGGTCGACCTCGGCGAGAGCGAGGGGATCGAGCGGGTCCGCGAGGCGATCCGCGAGCGCGACCTCGACGGCGCGGTCGCCGTCGTCGAGATCGACGGCGAGGGCGAGGACGTGACTCCTGCCCGGGTCGAGGAGTTCGCGCTCGAGGCGGGCGCGCTGGTCGTCCGCGTCAAAGACCGGCGCGAGACCGGCGAGGACGGCGAGTCCCTCGACGTCTCGTTCGCGGACCCCGACGACGCGGTCCGCGAGCGCGTGCGCGATCTGGGTCTGAGCGAGGCGGCTCGCGGGATCGACGAGACCGTGCGAGCGAGCACGGTCGCGGACGCGAACGTCCGCGAGTCGGTACAGAACCGGGTGACGGCGCTGATCGAGGACGGCGAACGCTCGGCGTTCGAGGCCGCACCCGAGGAGCCGCCCGACGACGAGGACGCGGCCGACGGCGACGCCGAACCGTCCGAGTCCGAGCGCGTCGGTCCCGCCCCGGACGGCGGGTCGTCCGCGGCCGCCGACGGCGGCCCCGCAGACGCCCCGGACGGAGATGGGGCCGACCGAGACGCGACCCGAGATAGCGAGCCGACCGACGCCGGCGACGACCAGCGCTCGATGGAGGAGTACCTGTGAAGTTCGACCGCGTCCGCCTCCGGAACTTCAAGTGCTACGCCGACGCCGACCTCCGGCTCGACGCCGGCGTGACGGTCGTCCACGGGCTCAACGGCAGTGGAAAGTCCTCGCTACTCGAAGCCTGCTTTTTCGCGCTGTACGGCGCGAAGGCGCTCGACCGGACGCTCGAGGACGTGGTGACGCTCGGCGAGGACGAGGCCGAGATCGAACTGTGGTTCTCCCACGAGGGCGGCGGCTACCACGTCCGCCGCCGGATCCGCGCGACCGGCGAGCGCGCCAAGACCGCCGAGTGCGTGCTCGAAACGCCCGACGACACGATCGAGGGCGCGACCGACGTTCGGGAGACCATCGCGGAGCTGTTCCGGATGGACTCCGAGGCGTTCGTCAACTGCGCGTACGTCCGGCAGGGCGAGGTCAACAAGCTCATCAACGCGACCCCCGCCCAGCGCCAGGACATGATCGACGACCTCCTCCAGCTCGGGAAACTCGAGGAGTACCGCGAGCGCGCCAGCGACGCCCGGCTCGGGGTAAAGAGCGTGCTCGACGGCAAGCGCGAGCGCCTCTCGGGTATCGACGACCAGATCGCCGAGAAAGAAGACAAGAACCTCCACGGCCGGCTCAACGAACTCGAGTCCGACCTGAACTCGGTCGAAGCCGACATCGAGGAGTACGAGGACAACCGCGAGACCGCTCGCGAGACCCGCGATCGGGCGACCGAGGTGCTCGACTCCTACGAGGAGAAACGCGAGGAGCTCGAATCGCTGGAGGCCGACGTCGAGGAGCTGGAGGACGAGATTTCAGCGACCGAGAAAGAGCGGACCGACCACGCCGACCGCGTGCGCGAGCTCCGGGAGACCGTCGAGGACCTCGAAGCCGAGATCGAGTCGCTGTCGGCCGAAACCGAGGTCGAGGCGACCGACGAGACGGCGATCGAGGCCCGCCTCGAAGCCCTCGACGCGCGCGACGAGGAGCTCACCTCGGAGCTCGGCGACGCGGAGACCCAGGCCCAGATGTTCGCCAATCAGGCCGACAACCTCGCCGACCGGGCCGCGGAGTTCGAGTCGCGGGCCGAGAGCAAGCGCGCGGACGCCGACGAACTCGAAGCGGAGGCCGACGAGGCCGAGCGAGACCTCGCGGAGTCCCGCGAGAAGCTCGACGGGCTCGGCGACGACATCGACGCCGAGAAGGCGACGTTCGACGACGCGCCGGTCGAGTTCGGCGCCGCCGCCGACCGACTCGAACGTCTAAGAGACGAACGCGAGGAACTCCGCGAGCGCGAGCAGGAGCTGACCGCGGCGCTCGCGAGCGCCCGCGACAGCGTCGCCGAGGCCGAGGAGCTCCTCGAAGCGGGCAAGTGTCCCGAATGTGGCCAGCCGGTCGACGGCTCCCCGCACGTCGACTCGTTGGACGAGGAGCGCGAGCGCGTCGAATCGCTCGAAGCCGAGCTCGAATCGGTCCGCGAGGACCGCGAGGAGATCGAGGCCGACGTCGAGGCGGCCGAGCGGCTCAGAGAGGCCGAACAGACCGTCGACTCGTTGCGGACCAACCGCGAGAACGTCGAACAGCTCGTCGAGACGAAGGCCGAGGCCGTCGAGGCAAAGCGCGCGGACGCCGACCAGCTCCGCGAGGAAGCTGAGGAACTGGCGGCCGAAGCCGACGAGAAGCGCACGGACGCCGACCAGCTCCGCGAGAAGGCCGAGGCCCACCGCGAGACGGTCGAAGATCTCGAAGCCGAGCGCGAGGAGCTCGCCGACAAGCGCGAGCGCCTCGAGGAGATTCGATCGCTCGGCGAGCGGGTCGCCGACGCCGAGGCCGACATCGAGCGCCACCGCGAGAAGCGCGCCAGCCTCGAAGCGGTGAACGACCAGCGCCGCGAGCGCCTCGCCGACAAGCGCGAGCGACGGGCGGGGCTCCGCGAGGAGTACGACGAGCAGAAGGTCGCCTCGGCCCGCGAGGACAAGGAGCGCGCCGAGACGTACTTAGAGCAGGTCGAGGCGAAGCTCGACGAGCTTCGGGATCGGCGAAACGACCTCCAGAGCCGGATCGGCGGCGTGAAAAGCGAGATCGGCGAGCTCGAAAGCCTCCGCGAGCGCCGCGAGGAGGTGGCCGAGCGGGTCGCGTCGCTGGAGTCGCTCCGCGAGGAGACCGTCGACCTCCAGGAGATGTACGGCGACCTGCGGGCCGAGTTGCGCCAGCGCAACGTCGACCACCTCGAAGAGATGCTCAACGAGGTGTTCGAGCTGATCTACCAGAACGACTCGTACGCCCGCATCGAGCTCGACGGGGAGTACGAGCTCACCGTCTACCAGAAGGACGGCGAGCCACTCGACCCCGAGCAGTTGTCGGGCGGCGAGCGCGCGCTGTTCAACCTCAGCCTCCGGTGTGCGATCTACCGCCTGCTCGCGGAGGGGATCGAGGGCGGCGCGCCGATGCCGCCGCTCATCCTCGACGAGCCGACCGTCTTCCTCGACTCGGGCCACGTCTCCCAGCTCGTCGAGCTGGTCGAGTCGATGCGGGATCTGGGCGTCGAGCAGATCGTGGTCGTGAGCCACGACGACGAACTGGTCGCGGCCGCCGACGACCTGGTGCGGGTCGAGAAAGACTCCGTGTCGAACCGCTCGACCGTCGAGCGTCGCGAGGCGGCCTTGGAAGCCGCCGATTAGTTTCGGAGTGCGGCCAGCCCCTCGTCGCCGCGGTCGGTCGTGGCGTACCCCCGCTCGCCGCCGACCCGTCGCTCCTCGACCAGTCCGGCCGCCCGAAACTCCGTCAGGATACCGAGCAGATCGCTCTCACAGAGGTCCGCGGCGTCGAGCAGGTGCCGGACCGGGAGCGGCCCGCGCTCGCCGAGTTCCACCAGCAGGCCGAGCGCCCGCTCGTCGGGGACCGCGGTCAGAATCCGGCGGGCCGGGGCCGGGATCGCCCGCGAGGCGGTCGCCAGCGGCGACTCGCCGTCGACGGGTTCGAGTTCGTCGGCTGGTCGGTGGCTCTCGGCGCCCGTCTCCGGATCCCGTAGCTTGCAGGCGTCGCCGGACTCTTTGACGAGCAGGTAGGTGTCGCCCGACTCGTCCCGGACCGTTCGCATGGCCGGTGGTAGGGGGCTGTCGGGGTTAGTCTTTCCGGACCGAGCGGTAGCGGTACCACCCGCGGACGAACGCGAAGACGCCGACCGCGAGCAGGCCGCCCCCGACGGTCCACCGGCGCTCGAACCCGATCAACAGCAGGCCGAGACTCGCCGCGAGGAGCGCGAGGTTGAAAAGTAGCGCCAGCGACCAGAACCGGGTCGCGAGCTCCGAGTCGACCGACGGCTCCGACTCCGTCGACGCCTCCGCCCCGCCGAAGCCGAGCTCCTCGGCGAGGCCGGGCTCGTCGTCGGTGAGGTCGGGCGCTTGCGGGATCTCGGGTGCGACGTCCGCGGCCGGGTCGTCCGGGCGCAGGTCGGCGTCCGGGGTCGGCTCGCCGTCGGCGTCCGGCTGGGTCGTCGAGTCGTCGCTCGGCACGGCTAGGGGTTCGGCAAGCGGCGGGGAAAAGCGTTCGGAGTCGGCTACGCCTGCTCGGTCAGGGTGAGCGGCTCGCCCGCTTTCAACCACGCCAGCGGATTTCGGGAGTCGTAGAATACGACGCCCTCGTCCGTCTCGTACGCCTCGATCGTCGCCTCCGCCTGCGCGTCGGCTTCGGGAAGCGCGGCTTCCGCACGGTCCAGCTCGTCGCCGGGGTTGGCGTGGTCGGACATTGGCGTCACCACAAGCGTGGTATGTGGTAACATGGTATATGTCTTTCCCTCAGACATCTCCGGAGGGGCTCGGAAAGAGAGGGTTTTTACCCGAAAGCGCCAAACCCGGGATACATGAGCAATCCGGGGTCTGACGCGAAATTAAGCGACTTCTCCGCGGGCGCCGAGCCCGACCGCGACGCCGAGGCCGAGGCCCGGGCGGTCGCCGGCGGCGACCGGCAGGACGCCGACGCCGTCGTCGACGCCGACGACTGGCTACCCGAGGCGACCGGCCGCGTCGAACTCTCGGTGACGCAGGTCGACTACACTATCGAGGGGTCGGGCGACGACGAGACGGTCGTCGTCCACGTCTTCGGCCGGACCGAAGACGACGACCTCGAACACCTCCACGTCCACGGGTTCGAGCCGTACTTCTACGCGCCGACCGACTCGCTCGACGCTCCGCCCGAAGAGGAGTTCGACCGGCTACTCGACAGCCAAGAGACCGACGAGAACGGCGAGCCCTACGAGAGCATCCGGGGCGAACGGCTCACCAAGATCGTCGGCCAGACGCCCCGCGACGTGGGGAACGTCCGGGACCACTTCGACCACTACGAGGCCGACATCCTGTTCCCGAACCGGTTTCTCATCGACAAGGGAGTGAAAAGCGGCATCCGGGTCCCGGAGCGTCGCGACGAGGACGGCGATCTGCACTTCCACGACGACGTCGACGCGGTCGACCCCGTCGAGGTACAGGCAAGCCCCCGGGTCAGCTACTTCGACATCGAGGTCGACGACCGGTCTGGGTTCCCCGAGGACGGCGAGGAGCCGATCGTCTGTCTCACCAGCTTCGACTCCTACCGCGACGAGTACGTGGCGTGGCTCTACGACGCCCCGGAAGGCGACGCCGAAGCCCCCGAGACGCTCGACGGTTACGACCCGATCGAGGCCGTCGACGTCGAGGTGCGGACGTTCGGCGACGAGCGCGCGATGCTCGCGGCGTTCCTCGACTACATCGAGGAGACCGACCCGGACGTCCTGACCGGCTGGAACTTCGAGGACTTCGACGCTCCGTACCTCGTCGACCGACTCGACGTTCTCGCCGGCCCCCACGAGTACGACCTCGACTCGGATCGGCTCTCGCGGGTGAACGAGGTGTGGGACTCCGACTGGGGCGGCCCCACCGTGAAGGGCCGGATCGTCTTCGACCTGCTGTACGCGTACAAGCGGACCCAGCGCTCGGAACTCGACTCCTACCGGCTCGACGCCGTCGGCGAGGTCGAACTCGGCGTCGGCAAGGAGCGGTACCCCGGCGACATCGGCGACCTCTGGGAGGACGACCCCGAACGCCTGCTGGAGTACAACCTCCGGGACGTCGAGCTGTGCGTCGAACTCGACCGCAAGCAGGACATCGTCTCGTTCTGGGAGGAGGTCGCGTCGTTCGTGGGCTGTAAGCTCGAAGACGCCACCACGCCCGGCGACGCGGTCGACGTGTACGTCCTCCAGAAGGCCCACGGGGAGTTCGCGCTCCCCTCGAAGGGCAAACAGGAGAGCGAGGACTTCGAGGGCGGGGCGGTGTTCGAGCCGATCACCGGGGTCAAAGAGAACGTGACGGTGCTCGACCTCAAGAGCCTCTACCCGATGTCGATGACCACGATCAACGCCTCCCCGGAGACCAAAGTCGACCCCGAGGAGTACGACGGCGAGACCTACCGGGCGCCGACGGGGACCCACTTCCGGAAGGACCCCGACGGCATCATCCGGGAGATCATCGACGAGACGCTCGACGAGCGCGAGGAAAAGAAGGCCCTGCGCGACGAGCACGACCCCGACACGCCGGAGTACGAGCGGTACAACCGCCAGCAGGCGGCGGTGAAGGTGATCATGAACTCGCTCTACGGCGTTTCGGGGTGGGATCGGTTCCGCCTCTACGACAAGGAGGCGGCCGCCGCCATCACGGCGACCGGTCGCGACGTGATCGAGTACACGCAGGAGACCGCGACCGAGATGGGGTACGAGGTGGCGTATGGGGACAGCGTCACAGGCGAGCGCCCCGTAGTCGTTCGGGACCCCGGTGGAAACCTACGTATCCTGCCTATCGAAGACCTGTTCGAACGCGCCACTCCGACAGCGGCCGACGAGATTCTCATCACCGCCGACGGCGGTCCGGTTGCCAGCGTCGCGTCTCCGAAGGATGTCGGAACGCTCGACGGATGGGACGCGTTGTCCGTCAACGAGGTCGGGGAGACCGAGTGGAAACCGATCCAGCAGGCTATCCGCCATGAGACGGACAAACCCGTCGTCAAGCTACAGCACAAGTTCGGCGAATCGGTCACGACGCGCGATCACTCGTACGTCATGGAAGACGACGGCGAACTCGTCGAAGCGACGCCCGAAGCCGTTGAGGAGCCGCTGCGCGTACCGGACGTACCGAACGTCGAAGCCTGCGAAGAGATCGACGTGTACGAGGTTCTCAAAGGGTACGAACGGGAGTACGAAGACGGTCGAGGAACGGGCGGAACGACGACGAAGACGAAGCGAGTTCACGCGGACGACGAGCGGGTGTGGTTCGGGCACGGCCATCACAGCGGCCTCGACAAGACGATTACCGTCCAGCGCTACATCGACCTCGATAGCGAGGACGGCGAGGCGCTACTCCGACTGCTCGGCGCGTACGTTCCCGAGGGGAGCGCATCGACGGCCGAGACCACGTCCGACAAGTTCGGCGCGAGCATCGCGGAGTCGGACCCGGAGTGGCTCGAACAGCTACGGAACGACTACCAGCGGTTGTTCGACGGGGCGACTGCGAGTGTCGTGGCGAGCGACACCCGGGACGAGCGGACGGTCGAGTACGTGACGGACGACGCCAATGATTCGGTCACGTACGACGATAGTACCCGGAAGCTACAGATGATGAACGAACTTTCGGCGGTATTCTTCCGCGAATTCGCGGGACAGACGTCTCGCGGAAAGCGTGTCCCGTCGTTCGTGTTCCACCTCTCCGAGTCGAAACAGGACGTGTTCCTCGAAACGGTCGTCGAAGGCGACGGCTCCCGGGAGTTCCCCCGTTACTCCGAGGACTACTGTGACCGGAATTTCGACTTCGAGACGGTGAGTCGTGAACTGGCTGCCGGTCTCTCGATGTTGCTCACCCAGCGCGGCGAGAAGCACTCTCTCAAGTATCGCGACGCGAAGGGCTCGTACACTATTCGAACCTGCGACTACTACCGATCTGGACGCGATCCCGTTTTGACCGAAGCGGAGCACGACGGGTACGTCTATGACCTCAGCGTCGCGGACAACGAGAATTTTGTCGACGCGCTCGGCGGTATCGTCCTCCACAACACCGACAGCGTCATGTTAGAGCTTGGCGACGTCGACAGGGAGGAGGCCCTCGACCAGTCGTTCGAGATCGAGGACCACATCAACGAGGCCTACGACGACTTCGCGCTCGGGGAACTCAACGCCGAGGAACACCGCTTCCAGATCGAGTTCGAGAAGCTCTACCGACGGTTCTTCCAGGCGGGCAAGAAGAAACGCTACGCCGGCCACATCGTCTGGAAGGAGGGCAAGGACGTCGACGACATCGACATCACCGGCTTCGAGTACAAGCGCTCGGACATCGCGCCCATCACCAAGGAGGTCCAGAAAGACGTCATCGACATGATCGTCCACGGCGAGGACGTCGAAGACGTCAAAGAGTACGTCCACGACGTGATCGCCGACTATCAGGCCGGGAACGTCGACCTCGACGACGTCGGCATCCCCGGCGGCATCGGCAAGCGCCTCGACAACTACGACACCGACACCGCCCAAGTCCGGGGGGCGAAGTACGCAAACCGACTGCTCGGGACCAACTTCCAGCGCGGGAGCAAGCCAAAGCGCCTCTACCTCGAGAAGGTCCACCCCTCGTTCTTCGAGCGACTGGAGGCCGAGGAGGGGTTCGACGCCCGGACGGACCCGCTGTACGGCGAGTTCAAGCGCGATCCCGACGTGATCTGTTTCGAGTACGCCGACCAGATCCCCGAGGAGTTCGAGATCGACTGGGACAAGATGCTCGACAAGACCCTGAAGGGGCCGATCGAGCGCATCCTCGAAGCCCTCGACATCTCGTGGAACGAGGTCAAGACCGGCCAGGAACAGACCGGGCTGGGGAGTTTCGTCTGAGCCCGGTCACGCTCGCCGACCGCGGATCGGCTCCCCGCGGGCGTTTCCGTTTTCGAGAAATTTATTTTCACTCGAAGGAAACCATTTACGTGGGAATGCGAAAGTATTATGCGTCGCCTGACCCATTCTCCGAACGTCTTAGGTGAACCTAACATGGCAACGCTACAACTCAAAAATCTACACGCTGAGGTCGTCGAGGCCGACGAGAAGATTCTCAACGGCGTCGACCTCGAAGTCGAATCGGGCGAGATCCACGCTCTCATGGGACCGAACGGCAGCGGGAAGTCCACGACCGCGAAAGTCATCGCCGGCCACCCCGCCTACGAGGTAACCGAGGGCGAGGTGCTCATCCACCTCGACGACGCCGACGTCGACGGAGAGATCCCCGACGACAAGCGGACGTGGAACCTCCTCGAGATGGAGCCCAACGAGCGAGCCGCGCTCGGCGTCTTCCTCGGCTTCCAGTACCCCGCCGAGATCGAGGGCGTCACGATGGTCAACTTCCTCCGGCAGGCGCTGAACGCCAAGCTCGAAGAGCGCGAGGAGCTCTTCGAGGACGAGGAGGGTGCCGACGAGGACGAGGACGAAGACGAGGCGGGCTACGACACCAGCCCGATGGAAGGCCCCGCCGACGAGGGCGAGGTCGGCGTCGCGGAGTTCCAGCAGCTCCTTTCGGAGAAGATGGAACTGCTCGACATGGACGAGAAATTCGCCCAGCGGTACCTCAACGCGGGGTTCTCCGGCGGCGAAAAGAAGCAAAACGAAGTGCTTCAGGCCGCGATCCTCGAGCCGTCTGTCGCCGTGCTCGATGAGATCGACTCCGGGCTCGACATCGACCGCCTTCAGGACGTCTCGAAGGGCATCAACGCCCTGCGCGACGAGCAGGGCACCGGCATCCTCCAGATCACCCACTACCAGCGCATCCTCGACTACGTCGAGCCCGACCACGTTCACGTCATGCTCGACGGCGAGATCGCGAAAAGCGGCGGCGCGGAGCTCGCCGAGAAACTCGAAGACGAGGGGTACGACTGGGTTCGCGAAGAAGCCTACGAGACCGCCTAAATCATCATGAGCTCAGACCAAGACCACCTACAAGAGACCAACACCGAGGAGCGCTTCGAGTTCAAAAAAGAGGAGAGCTCCGCGCTCAAGTCCGGCAAGGGCCTTACCGAAGAGGTCGTGCGGCTGATCAGCGAGGACAAAGACGAGCCCGACTGGATGCTCGACCGGCGCCTGCGTGCGCTCGAGCACTACCAGAACATGCCGTTGCCCACCGACTGGCCCGGCCAGCCCGACCTCACCCAACTCGACATCGAAGAGATCGTCCCCTACATCCGCCCCGACGTCGACAAGCGCGAGGGCGCCGACAGCTGGGACGACCTCCCCGAGGACATCCAGGACACCTTCGAAAAACTCGGCATTCCCGAGGCCGAGCGCAAGGCCCTCTCCGG